>NZ_JCAXED010000006.1:0-339489 GCF_059758795.1 Pseudomonas sp. GQ91 | reverse complement strand
CTGCTGACGCTGCTGACGCTGCTGACGCTGCTGACGCTGCTGACGCTGCTGACGCTGCTGACAGCTTGATCACCATCTACCCACTGAGAAGCTACCTGGACGGCAAGGAGATTCGCAGCGCCGGGGGTGAGGGATATAAGTCACCAAAGCATGAAGCGAACCTTCTCATCGCCAAGGGGTTAGCCACAAGAATCAATCCGAAGGCCTGAAATGAACGTCATTCCGACCGATGAAGCGATGCGACATCTGCGGGCCGAAGAGGATGACCGTGCGGATGTTGAGTTGTACCTATCCGCTGCCGAGGACAGTGCGTCGCAGTTCATGAATCGTCGTTTCTACGCTGATCAAGTTTCCTTGGACGCGGCGATTGCGGATGGGACTGCAGGTGATCGCCCGATCCTGATTAACCCATCAATCCACTCCGCCTGCCTGCTCATCGCCGGCAACCTTTACGGAAATCGCGAAGATGTTGTAGTAGGCACAATCTCTTCCGAACTGCCTGGCGGATCCCGATCACTGCTTACGCCATATCGTATTGGCTGGGGGGTTTAATGCGCGCAGGGCCTTTGCGTCACTCTTGCATGCGCCGCGGCTACATTGAAGGCGAGGATGCCTTGGGGCAGCCCTCAAAGACTTGGGGGGACCTTGGCAAGCTCTGGGCAGAAATCAACATCCCCTCCGGGCGTATGTACGAGGCCGCGTCACAGATGCAAGCCACCGTTACCGCTGAGATAAACATCCGGTACCGCAAGGACGTGGTGGCTGGCCAGCACCTTGTGCACGACGGTACCTCTTACGAAATCATCGCGGCACTGCCCACCAACCAGCGGGACATGCTGAAACTCATGTGCAAAACGGTGAAGCCAAAATGAGCAACGGTTCGCTGACTGTGCTGGGCCTTGGTGAGTTGCAGCTCGACTTTGAAAAGCTGGCGAAGTCCGTCGGCAACAAGGTCGTTCGCGATGCTGTGATGGCTGGAGCCCGTGTAGCCAGGGATAAGGTCCGGGATACAGCTCCTGTCCGCACCGGTAAACTGAAGAAGAATATCGCGGCGGTACGTCTCAAACAGGCTGATACGCCAGGCGGTGCGACCGCCGGTATCCGTGTGAAGAAGCCTGCAGGCAAACAATCCAAGGCACTTAAGCGCCCTGGCAAGAAAGGCCGCACCAGCAAAACCGAGTGGGACGCCCCGTTTTACTGGAAATTTCTAGAGCTCGGCACCTCGAAGATGCGCGCTCACCCGTTCATCCGCCCGGCTTGGGACGGCAGCTTGCCGCAGATCGAGAAGGCCGTCGCTGACAAGCTGGCCGAAGGCATCGATAACGCCATCACCCGGTAAACCCAATGATCGAGAAATCCCTTATCGACAGGCTTTCGCCTTTGGTCGAGGGGCGAGTGTACTTCGGCGTTGCGCCTGAGGATGCCGCCCAGCCGCGCCTGGTCATTCAAACGGTCAGCAGCATCGCGGGCTTCACGCTTGCGGGCTGGGACGGATCCAGCGACCTGACAATCCAGCTCGACGCATGGGGGGAAAGCTTTCTCCAGGCGCTGACCCTCGCCGGCGAGGCGTTCACCGCCATGACCACGGATGGCGACGACTTCACCACCGGAAGCGCTGATCGTCTTCCGGATGCATTTGAAAGCGACACCCAACTTTTCAGCGTGAGCTGGGAATACACCCTGCAACCATAGGAGGCCATATGGCCGTTCAAACTCCAACGAAAGCGAAGTTCGTCAAAACGCAGGGCACGGCTCTCAGCGTTTCCAAAACCACCACTATTGACCCAAAAGACGAGGCTCTGCTCTGGGCTGATCTGTCTGTAACCATCAAGCAGCCGCAGTTCCAGGGCGGCCAGTCGGACGAGATCGAGGTTACGGTGCTGGCCAGCGAGGCCAAAGAATTTACCGTGGGCCTGGCCGACAATGGCACCTTCAGCATGTCTGGCAACTGGAAGGCCGACGACGAGGCCCAGACCGTGCTGCGCACCGCGCGAGACGACGGTGAGCCGCGCGCATTCAAATCGCTGTTCAAGGATGGTTCGTCCTCGAGCTTCTTGGGCCTGGTCACCCAGTTCACTTGGGATGCCGCGCCGAACGGTACCGTCAACGGAACGTTCAACGTGCGAATCACCGGCGCCGTATCATTCGACTTGCCTGTGGTGACTCCATAATGGCCCGCAAAGCTACGTCCCTTCCTGATCTTCGGTCTATGGCACTGGACCCGATGCGCAACTTCAAGCATGAGCACCTGACCATTGGAGAGTGGGAGGGCGCCCAGGTTGTGGTCCGAGCGTTGAGCGCTGGTGATTGGGTTGAGTATCGACGCCGCGCGGCGCTGGCGGTTGCGGAGGCCCGGCAGGACGCAGGGCTTCCCGCCCAATCCGTCGCCCCCGAAAATGACGATGAGCCGCCACCGGAGTCGCCTGTAGAAATCCACTCTTCGCCGTTGTATGCGTTTGTCCTGGTGCGCGCACTGCTCGACGAGAACAACGTCCGAGTCTTCACTGATGATGACGTGCCCGCAGTGGCCGAGGCGTTCAGCCCTGTGCATGACCGGCTTGTCGGGAAAGTCTTCGAGTTGAGCGGCGTGGCTGCAGGAGCTGGCGCCGAAGATCCGGTGGATGCAGCGGGAAACGACTGACGGAGGAGCCGGAGTTGGCGTTTATGCTGACTCTGGCACTCCGGCTCGGAATGACCCTCCAGGATCTGCGTTCAAGGATGAGCGCGGAGGAGCTGTTCCTCTGGATGGCGTACAACCAAGAGTCTCCGCTGAGTGATGCCCGTGGTGATATTCAAGCATCGATCATTGCGGCGTCAGTGTTCCAAGCTCAAGGCGCGAAGGTTTCTGCTGTTGACCTCATGCCTAAATGGAAAGATGAGTCGGCGGTGGTGGTTGATGAAGTGGCACTGGCCGAGGAGGGAGAGCAGCTGTTCAAGGCGTTCTTGATGGTCAAGTCTTCCGAGTGACGAGGGTGTGCCTGCCGCGCAGGTCCTATCCTCATGCTAGATTCTCTGTTTCGCAAGGAAGATAGCTATGAGGAAATGTGCGGTTTTAGTTGCTGCTGTTATCGCTGGTTGTGGGGATTCGGAAAGGCAGGACTCAGAAGTTGTGATCGATGAGTCCGCTCTTTCAGTTTATTCAAAAGAGCATTACCCAAAGACTTATCAGCAGTGGGGTGATGGCGGTGTGGAGCGAATAAAAGTCGCAGAGCGTGCTGCGTTCCAAAAGGCAGCAAAGCAATTGAAGTGCGATAAAGTGGAATACGTTGGGCTCTCTGAGCAGATGAGTAATCCACCTTCGAAAATAGTTGTGTATGCCGACTGCCTG
This sequence comes from Pseudomonas sp. GQ91, assembly GCF_059758795.1. NCBI lineage: Bacteria > Pseudomonadati > Pseudomonadota > Gammaproteobacteria > Pseudomonadales > Pseudomonadaceae > Pseudomonas > Pseudomonas sp. GQ91. Next base: position 336,161 of record NZ_JCAXED010000006.1, on the reverse strand, counting down.
AATCGATGGCGTTTCTATATCGATCAAAATTCTGAAATTCTCAGTAGTGAGAGAACCAAATAACCCGCCAAGGCGGGTTTTTTAATGCCTGGAGAAAAGCATGGCAGGGCAAACCCTCCGCTCCTTGATCGTCAGCGTTTCAGCCGAGACGAGCGCCTATCAGCGCGAGATGGCAAGAGCTGGCCGTATGGGGCAAAGCTATCTCCGAACCATCACGTCCGGAAACCGTGACGCGACCAGTTCGTGGAGATCCCAAGAGGCGGCAGTTCGAGCTCAAGGCTCAGCAATGCAGGCGCTCACCTCAACAGTGGGCGGCTATGCAAAGGCCATGGCCGGCGCGCTCGCAGTAGGCAACGTCATCCACCAAGCTGACAGCTGGAATCAGGTAAACGCGCGGCTTAAGCAGGCCTCCACGAGCACCGAAGATTTTGCTGTAAGCCAAAAATCCCTCTTTGAGGTGAGCCAGCGTACAGGGACTGCATTTGCCGACAACGCAAATCTTTTCAGCCGGTCGTCTGCTTCAATGCGCGAGTTCGGTTACTCGTCGAGTGATGTACTGGGCGTAACCGAGGCTTTGGCGTTGGGCCTTCAGCTCTCGGGCGCCGGCGCAGCGGAAGCGTCCTCCGTGATTACCCAGTTCTCCCAGGCTCTAGGTCAGGGCGTTCTACGTGGCGAGGAGTTCAACTCAGTCAATGAAAACGGTGACCGAGTGATTCGAGCTCTAGCTGCTGGTATGGGGGTCGCTCGTAAAGACCTCAAGGCCATGGCAGACCAGGGCTTGCTCACCATCGACAAGGTTGTGCCTGCACTCATCAGCCAGCTGGGTGCGCTCCAAGGCGAGTTTAAGGATCTGCCTGGATCTGTGAGTCGTGCCACCACCACGGTGACAAATTCGTTCCAGGCTTGGGTGGGTGGAATCGATGGGGCGACCGGAAGCACAAAGCTTCTTTCCGGCGCCATCACATTCGTTGCCGAAAATATGGATGTTCTGGCGGCCTCTGCGCTTACTGCGGGCGCGGCATATGGGGGCTTGAAGGTCGGCGAGGTTGTTAAGGGGCTGCGCGACCAGGTCAGCGCTTTGCGGGAAGCGCGCTCTGCAGAAATCGGCAGGACTACGGCTCAGCTTGACGCGGCAACTGCCGCCGCGCGCCGCACTGCTGCCGAGGTGGTTGCCGCAGAATCTCAGGTTGCCGCGACCAGGTTCACCGATGCTCACACCGCCGCGCTTAGCCGTCTGCGGCTAGCCAGACTGGCGGATACACAGGCGACAGCCGCGCAGACCTCCGCACAAGCAGCTCAAACAGCCGCGACATCGCTGGCTGGTCGTGCCGGATCAGCGCTTCTTGGGGTGATGGGCGGTCCGGTCGGGCTGGCTGTTACCGCCGGCGCTGTAGCTGCCAGCTACCTGTTGTTTCGCGACAACAGCGATAAGGCCCGACAGGCCACCGTTGACCTCAAGCGACCGGTCGAAGAGTTGCGCAAGGAGTTTGCAGAGCTGGGTAAAGAACAAGCCCGGTACAAGCTGGATGGCGTTATCCAGCAGCAGGCCGATGCACAGGTAGCCGCACAGAAGGCGCTGCGCGAGATCCGAGCCGCCGCCCAGGGCAACGACAAGTGGGGCGACACTTACTCGGCGAACCCATTCCAGCGTGATCGGGCGGTCACAGACTTTAATCGTCGCATCGCTGGCGGTCAGGACATTGATTCAGCTAGCCAGCAACTCGTCGCGGCGATTGGTCCCAACCAGGAGATGACCAAAGCCATCAATGCATCGGCCTCGGCGTACGGGGAGGCAATTAAAGCGTCGGGTGATTATGGCGACGTTGCCAACATGCTCACGGCGCGCCTGAATGATGTGGCGGTTGCAGCTGGTCAGGCTGGTGCAGGTCTCAAGAAGATTGAAGGCCCGGACCCGAAAACAATTGCGGGCTGGGACGGCTACACCAAAACGCTCGTTGAAAGACTGAATGCTGCTCGCGACGGCGGCGACCCGATGGGTGAGCTCAATCGGAAAATACAGCGGGAAGGTGTAGACCCAGGGGTGGCTCAAGGCTGGCGCATTCTGGTGACCGCTGAGCAGGCTGCTAAGGATGCAGCAAAGGCTACAGAGGAGGCCCAGCAGAAGGCGAAAAAAGCTGGCGAAGAGGCCCAGCGCCAAACAGAACAATTGACCAATGCATACAAACAAACCCTGGCAAATCTCACCCAGCAGGTTGCCCTGTACGGAGAGACCACGGAGCTGGGGCGTCTCCGGTACGACCTTACTACCGGCGAACTGTCCAAGCTGACCGAAAAGAACAAAGTCATGCTCGAAGGCAAGGCCATTGAGCTGGACGCGTTGAATGCCCGAAAGGCATACGACGGCTTGATGTCCGGCCTGCAAACCAAAGAGCAGGCACTGCTGGCCACCACCAAGGAAAGGATGCAGGTGCTGGAAACAGCAAATCGCGCCGGAAAGCTCAGCTCGGACGATTACCGCGTCGGCGCTGATGCGATTTCGAAGGCGACCGTCACCGAGGCCCCCGAGTTTGGAGGTATTGATTCTTCGGTGGGCGGCCCATCTGGCGAACTGGTCAAGATCGCCGAGGCCGAAGCTGCTCTGAAAAAGTGGCACGACAAACAACTGTCCATGCAGTCGGAACTGCGCGACCAGATCCTTGCCGACCAGCAAAGCACCAATGAGCAGAAGCTTGCAGCTGAACAGCAGTATCTCGACCGCGTCGTCGAGATCAACCAGTCCAATCAGGCGCGGCTCTCGGACATACAGGGCGCATACAAGGTGGCTGTTATTGGCACCTTCAGCGAGCTTTCCGGCCAGGCCGCAGACATGGTGGGCAAGATCGCGGGCGAGCAGTCCGGGGCTTACAAGGCGCTATTCGTTGCTCAGAAAGCGTTCGCGGTTGCATCGATCATCATGAACGCCCAGATCGCTGCAGCCAAAGCGCCGGCCGAACTGACAATTCTTGGCGGTATCCCAGTCGGTGCCGCGCTGCTGGCCGCCGGCTATGCCAACGCCGGCATGGTCGCCGGCATGGCTCTGGCCGGGTACTCCGGTGGCGGCTGGACGGGGCCAGGCGGCAAGCTTGAGCCGAAAGGAATCGTTCACGGCGATGAGGTAGTGATCCGCAAGGAGGTGGTGAACCAGCCAGGAATGAAGGATTACCTGATCGGACTTAACCAGACGGGAAAGCCCGGTTATTCGGCAGGCGGTTTTGTTGGCATCCCTGGAGTTTCACCTGCATTCACCGCTCCGACTGTTGCTGCAGGCGCTGGGTCTGGCGCTGCGCCGGAAATCCACCTGCACATCAATGGCGATGGCTCTGGCGGGGCCGTCAACGCGCCGGAGGGCTATGAGCAGATGGGGCTGGCGCTGTTGGCCACTGCCCGATCAGAGATGCCGAAGATCGCCCGGCAGGTGATTCAGCAGGAGAAGGGTCAGAACGGTCTCCTTGACCCTAACAATCGGAGAAACAGCTGATGGCAGAGGTATTCACCTGGTCGCCACGGGTCGGCTCGTCCGGGGATGATCAAACAGACACCCTCGAGTCGAAGTTTGGCAACGGCTACAGCCAGCGCCTCTCGGTCGGCATCAACAATGTGAGCGGCGCTTATGCGGTGTCGTTCACAGGAAGCGAGGCCTACATCGCGGAAATCAGGAAGTTTTTCAAGCGCCACAAGGGCGCAAACCACTTTCTGTGGACGCCGCCGATGGAAGAGCAGGGCGCATACATCACCACTGGTGGCTGGCAACTGCAAACCCACGGAAAAAAGAAGTACACCCTGAGCACTACCTTTCAGCAGGTATTCAACCCATGATCACTTTGGACAACCAGAAGCTCGAGCCGGGCGCGATTATCCAACTGATCGAACTGGACGGTGAAGCGCGTGGCATGGGGGTTTTGCGCTTTCACGCTCACCAGCAGTCGACCCCGATCATCTGGAAGGGTGAGACCTACTTACCCAGACCGTACGAAACCGGCGGCTTCGGGCGCAGCGTCGAGGGTAACAACTCAACGCCCATGCTCAAGATCAGCAACATCGACGGCACGATAACGGCGTTGTGCCGTCAGTTTCAGGGTATGAGCGGGGTCAAGCTGACGGTTCGGCAGACCTACGCCAAGTACCTAGACGCCGCTAACTTCCCAGAGGGCAACCCCACTGCCAGCGCCATGGAAAAGCTCGACATCTCGTACATCAACCAGGTGACCAGCCTTTTGCGCCAGGAGGTTGTGTTCTCACTGGCTCCTCCGACGGCAGTGAAGGGGCAGCGGCTGCCGGGCGGCCTGATCATGAACCGGTGCGAGTGGTGCCTGTGGGGCGAGTATCGCGGCCCCGACTGCAATTACACCGGCATCAAGATGTTCGACCTCGACGGCAACCCCGTGGACGACCCGGCCCTGGACCGCTGCGGCGGGCGCGTGAGCGATTGCGAGATACGCCATGGTCGCGGCAATCCGCTGCCGTTTGGCGGTGCTCCGGGCGCCTCGCTTATTGGATAGGTAACCCATGAACAAGACGATGCTGAAACAGATTCAAGCCCATGCTGCCGCCGAGTTTCCTAAGGAAAGCTGTGGCGTGGTGATTCGCGAGGCGGGGCGCTTGAAGTACATCCCTTGCCGCAACGACGCCAAAACCCCAAGCGAGCACTTCATCATCAACCCCGGCGACAAGTGCGATGCCGAGGATCGTGGCGACGTGACAATGATCATTCACAGCCATCCGGACGCACCGCCCGTGCCGAGCATGGCAGATCGGGTCAGTTGCGAGCTTCACGAAAAGCCCTGGGGCATTGTCAGCTGGCCGTCGGGCGAGTACTTCGAATTCAAACCTTGCGGCTACCAGGCGCCGTTGGTTGGGCGTGAGTTTGGGCATGGCCTACTGGACTGCTACGCCCTGTGTCGCGACTACTACGAGCGCGAGCATGGCATCGAGTTGCCGAACTACCCGCGCCGGGATGGCTGGTGGAACGAGGGTGAAAGCCTGTACGAGAAATATTACGAAGAGGCCGGTTTCTATCCGGTGTCCGTGCCACGCAAGGGCGACATGATTGTCATGCAAATCAATGCCGATGCCCCGAATCACGCTGGCATCTATCTGGATGATGGCCTGCTGACCAGCGCGCCGGATCTGCACCCAGCCCCGGGCACCTTCCTGCATCACCGCTACAACAAGAAATCCACCCGCGATGTCTACGGAGGCATGTGGGCTGATTACACCGTGCTGATTCTTCGGCACCAACGAGTGCCGGAGGTTGACTGATGGCCATGAAAACAACAGTTCGCCCGCAGCCTTTGGTGGTGCTGGTGATGCTTTACGGCGTACTGGGTGCCAGATTCGGGCGGGTGCATCACCTGGCGGTTGCCTCCTGTGCTGAGGCTGTCCACGCCTTGTGCGTGAAAATCCCCGGCTTCAAGCGGTTTCTCAGATTCTCGGAGGAGCGCGGCCTGGAATATGCGGTGTTTCGCGGCAAACAGAACCTCGGCGAAAGCGAAATTGAAATGCGCCAGGACAGCGTCGATCCCATCCGCATTGCCCCGATTGTGATCGGTAGCAAGGGGGGCGGATTGTTCGCCACGATTGCAGGCCTGGCCCTTGTAGTAATCGGCGCGGTCACCCAGCAGTACTACCTGGTGGCCGCAGGTGCTGGCCTGATGATCGGTGGTATCGCCATGAGCATGTCACCCTCGCCGATGGGCGTGCTGGACAAGGAGGGCGACGGCAACCGGCCTTCATATGCCTTCGGCGGCGCCGTCACAACTATGGCGCAGGGCCGCTGCAAACCATTGCTCTACGGCGAACGCGAGATCGGCGGCGCCCTCATCTCCGCCGGCATCTTCTCGGAAGACCAGCAGTAAGGAAAAACCATGTCGAAGACCGCAACAGCGCGCGCTGCAAAGCGCCGGCGCCGGCCTCCTGCTACCCGCGTTTCAGGAGCCAAGGGTGGGGAGCAAAAGCCGTACACCCCATACAAAGCGCCGGACACCGCGCTTTCTGTCGCTACGGTCAAGCTACTTTACGCGCTGAGCGAGGGGCCGATCGTTGGTCTGGTGAACGACAAAAAGTCGGTAAAGCTCAACGGGACACCGCTGATTTCGCCGGATGGTAGCGAGAACTTTCCGGGTACTATTTGGGACTTTCGCCCTGGCACCGTGGACCAGGAACATATCGCGGGTTTTCCGGCGATCGAGAATGAGGCCTCGCAGGGGCTGCCGGTTGAGTTGAAGTCGGACAATGCCTGGACGCGCGCGATTACCGACCAACAACTGTCGGCCGTGCGGATCCGACTGTCATGGCCGCAGATCTGGCAGGTCAAGACCAATGGCGACCAGATCGGTTATCGCATTGACTACGCCATCGATCTTTCGGTCGACGGCGGCAGTTATCAGACCGTTGTTTCGGCGACGCTGAATGACAAGGGCACAACGGAATACGAGCGAACTCACCGGATCGACCTGCCGGAAGGTTTCACCAGTGCGCTTGTACGCGTTCGTCGGCTCACCCCGAACCGCAACGACTCCAACTTCGCGGACCTGATGCGGATCAAGGGGCTGACCGAGGTCATCGACAAGAAGCTGCGCTATCCGAACTTGGCGCTGGGCGGCCTTCAGTTCGACGCGAAGCAATTCCAGGACACGCCAAAGGCGAGCTTCCTGATGCGCGGGCGGATCGTTCAGGTTCCCACCAACTACGACGCTGCATCACGCACTTACACCGGCGACTGGAATGGTACGTTCAAGCTGGCCTACACCAACAACCCGGTGTGGGTATGGCGCGACCTGCTGCTGCATCGCCGCTATGGTCTGGGGCGCCGCATCACGGCCGACATGGTCGACCACTGGACACTCTACGAGATCGGTCGCTATTGCGATGTGATGGTGCCTGACGGCAAAGGCGGCATGCAGCCACGCATGACCACCAACGTCTATATCCAAGACTCGATTGAGGGCTACGCGCTCCTTTCTGACTTGGCCAGCGTGTTCCGCGGCAGCAGCTGCTGGAACGGATCGAAGGTCACTATGGTGGCCGACATCCCGGGCAATGAGGACGGTTACGTCTTCACGCGCTCCAACATCATCGGTGAGTTTGAGTATGTCGCGGCGGCATACCCTGATCGCCATACGCGCGCCAAGGTGGCCTGGGACAACCCGGAGAATGAATTCAAGACCCAGCCGGCACCTGTAACCAACGATGAGCTGATTGGCGCGCTCGGCCACCGAATGCTTGATATCTCGCGCTTCGGGTGCACCGTCGAGGGCGAGGCGATCCGGCACGGTATCTGGGCGCTCAAGTCCGAACAGTACGAAGAGTGGTCGGTCAGTTTTACCGCGGGCATGGAAGGCCAGAACGTGGAGCCTGGCCAGATCATCTGTGTGGCTGACGAAATGTTTTCAGGCCGTCCGAACGGCGGGCGTATCAGTGCGGCCACCAAGCGGGTGATCACTCTCGATATCGACGCCGAGGTGCATGAAGAGGACCGTCTGATCCTGAACCTGCCAAGCGGCAAATCAGAGGGCCGTATCGTTAAGTCGGTATCGGGCCGCCTGATCACCGTGATGGCGGACTATTCGGAGTTGCCAGAGGCGGAGTGCAGCTGGTCCGTGGAAAGCGCGGATCTTGCTGTAATGCGCTTCCGCGTGCAGACCATCGAACCCCTGGGCCTGCACCAGTTCAAAATTGCCGCGACCCAGCATGAGCCCTTGAAGTATCAGGCAATCGACACAGGCGCGCGGATTGATCCACAGCCTACCAGCGTAATTCCGCCGGGCGTAATGTCGCCTCCGGCAAATATCGGCCTGACTACACGCAGCGTGGTATCGCAAGGGATCGCGGTTACCAGTATGCGTATCACCTGGGACGCGGTGCCCGGGGCCGTGGCTTACAACGTGGAGTGGCGCAAGGATAGTGGCAACTGGATCCGCCTGCCGCGCACCGGAAGTCTCGGTGCGGAAGTGGAGGGTATTTACAGCGGTCGATACGTTGCTCGCGTGAGTTCGGTTAATGCCATGGACGTGGCGTCGATCTGGGGCGCCAGTCCGGAGGTTGTGCTCGCCGGCAAAGTCGGCCTTCCGCCGGCGGTGTCGTTCCTGACCACCACCAGCTTGGTCTACGGCATCGGCATTCAGTGGGGATTCCCACCAGGTGCTGCTGACACGCAACGCACGGAGATTTGGTACAGCCAATCGGCGGTGCTGAGTACCGCGGTGAAGCTGAGTGACTTTAGCTATCCGCAAGCCAAGCACGAGATGCACAGCCTGCTGGCGGGGGCGAGCCTGTATTTCTGGGCGCGCCTGGTGGATCGCACCGGCAACGTCGGGCCGTTCTTCCCGGTAACGGGCGCTGTGAATGGCCGGGCCAGCTCGGACCAGACGCAGTACGACAAATACTTCGCCGACAAAATTGGCAAGGGCGCGCTGTACCAGAGCCTGCGAGAAGAGATCGAGCTGATCACTGGCGATGGCCCTGGGTCCGTAAACGAACGCCTGGAGCAAGCCAAGCAGGAGCTGGAAGATCTGATTGATCAGGTCACTGATGCGCTGGTTTATGAGCCGACCAAGACCTACGTGAAGGGCAATATCGTTCGCGTGGACCAGAACCTGTATCAGGCCAAAGGTCCGGTCCCGGTGAATTCTAGCCCGCCAAACGCCACCTACTGGGCCGATATCGGCACCATTCTGGAAACTGCGAACGCGCTGGCTTCTCAGGTTCAATTGATCGAAACCAAGATTGAGGAAATCAACGGCAGGGTGGTGGCTACGGCATCATCGATTGAAGCGTTGCGCTCCGCTGCGCGTGAAGATGACGGCTCCGGCGATCTGGCTACCGCCCTTAAAGGCTGGCAGTCGACTGCTGACTTGGCACTTGAGAGGCGCACCAGGGCTACAGAAAACGAATCCATGGCGCAGCAGTTACTGACGATGAACGCGCAGGTCGGCGCGAATAAGTCAGGCCTCACCGTCCTTGAGCAAGTGGTCGCCACCAATCGGGAGACGGCCGCTACTCAGGCAAACCAGCTCAAAAGCCAACTCACAGCAGTTTCTGACAAGGTCGATGCGCAGGGGGACACGATTCAGGGCCAGGGCGAAAGCATCACAGGGCAGGGGCAGGCGCTTACTCAGCTCGACACAAAGGTGAGCGATCTGGATGGCAAGGTCACCGCACAGGCCTCAAGTAATGAGTCGTTGCGTGCATCGGTGCGTAGCGATGACGGCGCTGGCGATCTGGCCGGGGTCATCAAAGCATGGGAAAGCACCGCGACAATTGTCCTAGAGCGAAGGGCTACCGCTACAGCATTCGAGGCTCAGGCTAAAACTACGGAAACACTGCAGTCGAGCATCGGTAAGAACAGCGCATCGATTCAACAGGTGAGCGAAACCCTTGTAAACGTAGACGGCCGCGTTTCTTCGATGGTGACACTAAAGGCTCAAACCATTGTTGGAGGTAAAAGAGTTACTTCTGGCTTTGCCTTTGGCTCTGACGGCGAGCAGGCGGAGTTCTTGATCTTTGCTCAGCGCTTTGCCGTCGTGGACGAGGTCAGCGGCCAGCTTGTCCCGATGTTTGTGGTGCAAGGCAATCAGGTTGTCCTCAATCAGGCAATCATCAGCAAGGCGTTTATTCAGGAAATTATTCTAGGCATGGTTCTGCGTTCCCCGGCGGTTGACTCTAAGGGGCGTCCGTTGCTGGAAATCAACGTTCCTCAAGGGAAGCTTGTATTCCGAGGCGAAGATGAAGACGGATCTATCTTGCTCAACAGCACAGGCCTAGCGACGTTCGATGGTAATGAAAAACGTCGAGGCAAATTCGGGAACTTAAATAAAGATGGATGAGTTCGGGTTTGGCACATGGGATGAAAACAGCGTGCAGGAAATCGGTCCATCGTCGTTCACGATGAGGACCGTGCTCTCTGTTCTCGTTACTTTCGGATCGACAGAGCCCGGGCCCTCAAAAAGTTTCGCAGTTCCTGGCTGCGACCCGAGCAACTGCATCGCAGTTGTAGTGCCGGTAGCGGCTTACACAAATGGCACTGGTCGGGACATTCAATTTGAGCCCGAAATATTGAATGGAAGCGTGAGGGTGTGGCGCGGGCACAGAACTGCTTACAACGGATTGTTCGGCTACGGGACGCAGCGTTTAATCGTGATGAGGTATCGTTAATGACTTGGGGGTTTGAGTTCATAAATAATGATGATGTTGTGACGGTGGACTCTGAGTTTGCACGGCTTTCAATGTTATCTCGCGGTCGCTTCATCCCGACTCAAGAGTCAGGGCTTGGATCAACGACCACTTTTGAACGTGCGATTACGTCGCAGGAGCCACCTTTAGTGTTCGTAAAGCCCGACACAGTGAGCGCTGTTGCTGGCTTGTGTTTGATGCGAGTGCTGGGATCGCCTGGAAATTGGACCGGGTTTTATGTGAGAGCGTACGACGCACTGTCTGCTCAACCAAGAGGTTCATATTTCGCTGCAGCCTTCCAGGCTAGCGAGGTCGCGGAATGGGGCGCAAGGTTATTCGATGAGACGGAGAAGGTGATATATGACACTGGTACGCCTTGCGCCGTTTTTACTAAAGCTTTTCAAACGTGGTCCTACGTAACATCAGGAAGCGATTCCCAAGGTCAGACGATGGTCTATTTCAGTGTGCCGTTCGACTTCTCGTCCGGGGATTACATGCTGATAAACAACTTTGGTATGGATATGGCCGGCGGTTCAAATCGAGAAGTTGGCTTGTATTGCTGGTGGGACTTCCCCGGCAATCGACTGTGGGCCATCACCATTGGCATCACGAATCAAACAACGATATACCTGCCTGCCGTCTTCGCCAAGATCCAAGCATAGCCTTTACCAATCATCGAACCCGCCGAGTGCGGGTATTTTTTTGCCTGGAGATAAATATGCCCTGGTACAAAACAGGAAAAGTAAACGTTGTTGCCGGACAGACCAGCGTCACAGGAGTCGGTACCGACTTCGCCGCGAACTCTCTGGTGGGTGATGCGTTCATCGGCCCGGACGGTCAATGGTACGAGGTGACCAACGTCCCCAGCGCTTCGACGCTTTCGATCAGTCCGGCGTATCGCAGTGCCACTGTATCGAACGCGAACTATGCGTTGATGCCAGTGCAGGGCTACCAGCGCGATCTGGCTATTACGGCGGGCGGGATCATTCAGCAGTGGGGGGCGACGCTCGCCGGGCTCGGTACGGTATCAACGGAGAACATTGTCCCAGTCAGCAAGGGCGGTACCGGTGGCACAAGCCAGGCAACGGCCCGCCAAGGTCTTGGACTCGGGGCTGCGGCAGTTGCTGCCATTTTGGGTACGGTTTCCCAGTCATCTGGCGTGCCGACAGGCGCTCTTATGGAGTCGGGCTCAAACGCTAATGGTGACTTCTATAAGTATGCTGGTGGACAGATGTTCACACGCTCGCTGATAGGCACCATTACTCTAGCGGCCAACCAAGTGCTGCCAAACTCCGTCAACCTGCCAGCAACTTTTGTTGGAAGTTATACCGTCTACGCCTCGGGGGTGCCATCTACATCCTTCGACACATTCGGGTTTTCTACAACGTACGGTCAGAATGGCCAAGCCTTCGCAACTTATAAAAATGGTCCGACGGCACAGACGATTACACAGTGCCAGGTGACATGCATCGGGAGGTGGTTCTAATGATTATCAAGTTGTCTCCGCAGCGCAGGGATGATGCGCTCGTGATCAGCAAGCGTAGCGACGTGCTCACCATTAACGGGGAGCGCTTTGACTTCCGAGAACTACCAGAAGGTGCCGTGCTGCCCGCATCTGCGGTGGATTGTGAATTTGTTACTGGTGACGTTATGCGGGTCAATGGTGAGCTGATCATCACCTTGTGGTTGCCTTGCGGTCCGGATGCTTCTGAAGCGGCCAACTTTCCTTTTGATATCGTCAGTCCGCCTGACGGCAACGTGAGTCTTCCTCAATGAACATTGATTTCACCAAGATGAAAACGGCAGTTCAGTTGCAAGCAGAGCAGGGCAAAGCGGCCCTTGATGCTGTTTTAGCTTCGCGGCGGGCGGCTTACCTGTCCGAGTCTGACCCGCTTCGCCTGGAAGCTGACTACGACGCCCTGAGTCAAGGCCGGGAGCCTGACTACACGGCGTGGCTCGCATCGGTTGCAGCCATCAAAGAGCGCTTCCCGCTGCCGGTGGTCGAGCCATCCGGCGACTGATCTGCGACTGAGTAAGGACACCCGCCATCGAGCGGGTTTATTTTTTCCTGGAGAAAAGCATGACCGCTACCGAAAAAGACCGGGACATTCTCGCGCGCACGCTGTGGGGAGAAAGCAGGGGCGAGGGTTTTGAAGGCCAGATCGCCGTCGCCTGGACGATCCGCAATCGTGTGTTCGATGGCAAGGCCAAATCTTGGTGGGGGGAGGGCTACGCCGGCGTGTGCCTCAAGGCCTGGCAGTTCAGCTGCTGGAACCAGAACGACCCGAACTATGCGTACCTCAGCGGCGCCAAGCCGATCCCGGCCGCGCAGTTTGCCCGGGCCCAGCGTGCAGCTGACCAGGTGATGTCGGGGGCGGTACCGGATCCAACCGGTGGGGCGACCCACTATTACGCGACCACCATGCCCAAGCCGCCGGCCTGGGCGGCGAAAGCCAAGCAGACGCTGCGCCTCGGGCACCACGTCTTCTTCAAGGATGTGCCGTGATGACCCCTGTGCAGAAGCTGGCCGGCCTGGTGCTGCTGGTCGCGATGTTGGTGGTCAGCGCCGCCGGCATCACCTGGCAGGTTCAGGACTGGCGCATGGGCAAGAAGCTCGCCGAGCAGGCCGGACTGTACAAGGACGACCTGGCCGCGATCAGCAAAGCCGCCGCCGCCCAGGTCCGCAACGAGCAGGACAAGCGTCTAACCCTGGAGCAGCAGCTCGCCGGCCAGGACCAACAACACCACCGAGAACTCTCCGATGCCCAACGCAATCAAGCTCGCCTGCGCGATCGCCTTGCCACTGCTGATGTCCGGCTGTCAGTCCTCCTTGCCGAGGATTCAGCCGGTTGCAGCACAGTGCCTGCCACCTCCGGCAGCGGCAGCGTGGTTCATGGAAGAACAAGAGCCCAACTTGACCCAGCGCATGCTCAAAGAATTATCGCCATCACCGATGCCGGTGACCGGGGACTGATCGCGCTGCGGGCGTGCCAGGCGTACGTCAGAGCTATCGCGCGCTGACCTACATTCGCGGTCGAGAAAATTAACACCACCCCACACTTACCTTGCAAAGGATTGCAAAAATGACAAACCCAATCGTTCCATGGATGGGCGGCAAACGTCGTCTGGCCGACCGGCTCATCCCGCTATTCCCGCCCCATGAATGCTATGTTGAAGTCTTTGCTGGCGGAGCGGCTCTGTATTTCATGCGGCCACAGGCAGCGCCGGTTGAAGTCCTAAACGATATCAATGGCGACCTGGTGACGTTGTATCGTGTGGTGCAGAACCACCTGGAAGAGTTCGTGCGCCAGTTCAAATGGGCCCTCAGCTCTCGTCAGGTGTTCGAATGGCAGAAGATGACTCGCCCTGAAGCGCTGACCGACATCCAGCGCGCTGCTCGGTTCTTTTACCTGCAGCACCATGCCTTTGCAGGCAAGGTCACCGGACAGACGTTTGGCACCGCCACCACTGGCCCGGCCATCAATCTGCTGCGGATCGAGGAAAACCTATCAGCAGCATGGCAGCGGTTGTCTGGCACCTATGTGGAAAATTTGTCCTGGTTGGATTGCGCTGAGCGCTACGATCGGGCTCATACATTTCATTACATGGATCCGCCTTACTGGCAGACGGCCGGTTATGGCGTGGACTTCGCGTTTGAAAACTACGAACGAATGGCCGATTTCATGCGACGTTGTAAAGGCAAGGTGATGGTCAGCATCAATGATCATCCCGACATTCGGCGTGTGTTTGATGGGTTCCACTTTGAAACCGTCGACATCCGATACAGCACAACGAATCAGCGCCAGGGTAAAGCCGAGGTTAGCGGGGAACTGGTGATTATGAATTGGGAGCCGGCAGCACTGGGCGGACTATTCTAGGGCGCGGGCAGAATCAAACTAGCGTCTTTGTTTCTCACATTGCCCACGGCGGTGTCGACCCTGAACCACTCAAAGGTTTCGCTCGGCTCGCCCTGGTGCAACACCATTTGCTCTGCACGCTCTTTGGGGGTGGCGGGGTCCAGCCACTCGCGGGCAAGTTCTGGCGTCAGCACCACGGGCCGTCTGTCGTGAATATCTACCATGCCGCCGGCGCTGTTGGCGGTGATGATTACGAAGCCGTCATGCTCTCCCGAGCCTTCATCAGCGTTTGGTAGTTGACCTATAGCCGCGCACAGTGCCGGCGCACCATCACGACGTCGGATCAGATAGGGTTGTTTCTTCGGCCCACCTTCATCCACCCACTCAAACCAGTTGTTCGCGGGGATGATTGCCCGGTGCGGCCAGATTGCCCGGAAGAATGGGCCGTGGGCCACTTTCTCCACGCGAGCGTTGATCGGCGCCGCTCTGTCCTTGGCCCAGTGCGGTCGCCAGCCCCACCGCACGAGGTCGGCGTGCAGCGTGTCATCTTGGAGGTGGAGCAGGGCGACCTGCGTGGTCGGTGCCACGTTATAGCGTTCAAGCGGTTCCTCGCCCACGGAGTTCACCAGCGTGCCGATCATGCCAATCGTGGCAACATACTCTCGAATATCGCTGTACTGCGAAATCCTCCCGCACATAGGCACCTCTCCGTCTGTCGAAATCCCCTACAGAAAAATTGACCGCAAGCCGGCTGCAAAGTTAACTGTACATTCGTACAGTATCTGTAAAAGGCTGCGCCATGAGCTTTACCATTTTAGGTCTGATATCCGAAGGCGGCACGAAGCTGCCTTTCTGCTCGTTCCGGGTGCCGGCTGGGTTTCCATCTCCTGCCGCTGACCACATCGAGCAGCACATCTCATTGGATGAAGTCTTGAATATCAGGGCTCCGCACGTCTATCTGATCGCCATAACGGGCGAGAGCATGCAGGGGGCGGGCATTTTTGAAGGTGACCTGGCGGTGGTGGATCGGTCGATTGAGCCGGCTCACGGGCACGTCGTGGTGGCTTTGCTGAACAACGATCCCATATGCAAGCGGCTGTGTAAGCGCGGAAAAGAAGTAATCCTCTTGTCGGAAAACCCGAAGTACCCGGCAAGGTACATCCTGGAGGGCGATGAGCTGTCGATCTGGGGCGTCATCACCAGCACCGTGCGCAGCCATGTCTAAGACAGACCCAGTGTTTGCTCTGATCGATTGCAACAGCTTCTACGCAAGCTGCGAGCGTGTATTCCGGCCGGACCTGGCCAAGGTGCCTATCGTGGTGCTGAGCAACAATGACGGCTGTGTCATTGCCCGTAGCTACGATGCCAAGCCCTTTATCAAAATGGGCGAGCCGTATTTTCAGATCAAGCACAAGCTCAAGCAGCACGGCATCGTGCCGTTCTCGTCGAACTATGCGCTATATGGCGATATGAGCGAGCGCGTGATGACGTTGATCGAGTCTATGGTCCCCAAGGTCGAGATCTATAGCATTGATGAGGCGTTCGCGGACCTGACTGGCATTGATGGTTTGGATGCTCTGGGGCGGCAGATGCGCGCCCAGGTGCTGCGCGGTACGGGCATTCCTGTTGGCGTGGGCATTGCCACCACAAAGACTCTGGCCAAGTTGGCCAACCATACCGCGAAGCGCCTGCAGGCTCAGACCGGCGGGGTAGTGAACATCACCGACCCGGTGAAGCGCGACTGGGTATTGCGAAACACCGATGTGTCGGAAGTATGGGGCGTCGGTCGAAAGATGAAGCTTCACCTCGAGGCTCTGGGCATCAAGTCCGCCATGGACCTGGCGAAGGCCGATCCTTGGACGCTGCGCAAGAAGTTCAGCGTCGTGATCGAGAAGACGGCCCGCGAGCTGGCCGGGACCTCATGCCTGGAGCTGGATGAACCCGACCCGCCGAAGCAGGAGATCTGCTGCAGCCGGATGTTTGGTAAACGCCTGACCGAGCTGCCGCCGATCAAGGAAGCGTTGGCCACCTACATGATGCGGGCTTCTGAAAAGCTCCGAGCCCAGGGTTCGCTGTGCAAGAAGGTCCGTGTCTGTATCCGTACCGGCATGTTTAACCCGGAAGAGGCCAAGTATGCGAACGGGGTGGTGGTCGATCTGCCGTTTCCGACTGACGACGTGCGCCTACTGACAAAGGCTGCGGTTGATGCGGTCGACCATATCTACCGGCCAGGCTTCAAATACAGCAAGGCAGAGGTAATGCTGCTAAGCCTTTGTCAGCCAGGCGAATACACCGACGACTTGTTCGCCGTGTCCCAACCTGCGGAAGCAACCAGGGTGATGACGGTGCTGGATCAGATCAACGGGCGATGGGGAAGGGGAACGCTCCGATCGGCGAGCGTGCCTACCAATCCGGACTGGGGTATGCGGCGGGAAATGATGAGCCAGAGCTATACCACCAAACTGGATCAGCTGTGGTCTGTGGCGTGTAAGTAGCAGCTGCCTTCGTTTGTCATTCCGGCGCCATAAGGACGGCCAGTGCCAGTTTGATGAACTCTTCGTTATTGTCTAGGGTGTTCAGGGCTCCACGCACATTGCCGCCGATCTCGGCACCACCATGCTGCTCGACCCAGTTGGTCAGCTCCATGATGGCGGCTTCAAGGGCGAGTTGGTTTTCGTTGATCTTGGATAACAGGGAAGGGAGTAGATCTGAGTGGGGCATCGGTGTTCCTCCGTGGAGTAAACAACGTAGCACTCTGTCTGTTTGAAGGGATTGTGTTCGGTCGGCAGGACGCCGGGAGAGGAAGACTACTGTAGGAATATACAACGCTAAGTTATTGATTCTTATAGGTGGTAATGAGTTGTTCTGGGGGTGGCGGTATCGGTGGTTTTTCCTTATGAATCAAAAGCTTGACGCTCACAAAGTGTCACCTTGACATGGTGGGGGTCGTTGGTTCGAGTCCAATCGCGCCTACCAAACAAAATCCGCTCTGCTGGGCGGTCTGGAAGGGCTCACCGAAAGGTGAGCCCTTTTTTGTTGCGCGCGTTTTGTCGAATCCTGCCCTGTCTGCCTCAAAAGACCTGCACGCAATGGTCTTTCCCCCGACAAACTTTATTGGTTTGCAGCAACAATTTTTCTTGTTGGACACCTCCCGCTTCCAGCAGCAAAGATGCCCGCCACTGACTCCGGACCTTCCAGGTCAATAATAAAAATCCGTGTCGGCCTGCACGCCAATCGCCCTGCGCATTCTGGCTTTGCGGCACGCAATCAAGGACTCAACGCCATGCAAACTGTTGTGAACCTTTGGCCGCTGATGGGCGTGCTCGTCATCGTGGTCGGCTTTGTGTTGCGCTTCAATCCGTTACTGGTAGTGACTGCGGCGGCGATTGCCACCGGGTTGGCCGCCAGCTTCCCCCTGGAAAAAATTCTCGCCAGCATGGGCGACGGTTTTCTGCAGACCCGCGCTTTGCAACTGATCCTGTTGTTGCCGCTTGCGGTCATCGGGCTGCTGGAGCGTCATGGCCTGCGATTGCATGCGCAGAACTGGATTGCCCGTTTCGAGCGGGCCACGGTTGGACGCCTGTTGATCATCTATCTGTTTGTTCGCGAATCCACGGCGGCGATGGGGTTGACCAGTCTTGGCGGGCATCCGCAGATGGTGCGTCCGCTGCTGGCACCGATGGCCGAAGGCGCCGCGGAGAAACGTTTCGGAAAGCTGCCGGACAAGGTGCGGCACAAGGTTCTGGCCATGTGCGCAGCCACCGATAACGTCGGTCTGTTTTTTGGTGAGGATATCTTTGTTGCCTTTGGCGCGATTGCGTTGATGCATACGTTCCTGCTGGGTTCGGGGATTGATGTCGAGCCGTTGCATATTGCCGTCTGGGGCATTCCTACGGCGATATGCGCCTTTATCGTCCACGCCATACGTCTGCACCGCTTTGATCGAAGGCTGACGCGCGAGCTGATGGATGCCGAGCCGGTTGCCCTGCAGAAGGTGGAGGTCGCGCAATGATCATTTCCATTCAATACTTGTATTGGCTGGCCGGTGTGCTGTTGCTGATCACCGCCGGTATGATCCTGGCGGATCGCACGCATCCCAAACGGTGGTCCAGCGCAGTGTTCTGGCTGCTGTTCGCCATGCCGTTCCTGGTGGGAGAGCGTTTGCCTTCGGTCGTCATCGGCGTGGGCGTGGTGCTGATGGCCGTGATTGCCGGCCTCGGCGGCGTGGGGCGTGGCTCTCACACCGAGCTGCACGACAAGGCGTCCCGGGCCAGCGTCGGTCGGCTGGGGCACAAGCTGTTCATTCCGGCGCTGGCCATCCCGCTGACCACGGTGATTGGTTCGGTGCTGCTCAAGCACACCGAGATTGGAGGCGTGCCGCTGCTGGATCCGAAGAACACCACGTTTGTATCGCTGGGCCTGGGCTGTCTGATCGCCTTGGCGCTGGCTTGCTGGCTGACCCGTGACACGCCGGTACAGGCGTTACGCGAATCCCGGCGGCTGACGGAAGCGCTTGGCTGGGCGATGGTGCTGCCGCAGATGCTGGCGATGCTCGGGTTGCTGTTCAACGAAGCGGGGGTCGGTACTGCCGTGGCCCACGTCACCACCACCTACATCAATCTGGATTTCAAATTGATGGCGGTAATGGTGTACGTCTTGGGCATGGCACTGTTCACGGTGATCATGGGCAACGGCTTTGCCGCGTTTCCGGTCATGACCGGCGGTGTCGGGGTGCCGGTGCTGGTGGGGGTCTACGGTGGCAATCCGGCGGTGATGGCGGCGATCGGTATGTTCTCGGGATACTGCGGTACGCTGATGACGCCGATGGCGGCAAACTTCAATATCGTGCCCGCCGCGTTGCTCGAGTTGCCCGACAAGAACGCGGTGATCAAGGCGCAGATGCCGACGGCGTTGATGATGTTGCTGGTCAATATCGTCCTTCTTTACCTGTTGATGTGAGGTCGTGATGCGTACTGTGCTGCTGACCGGTTTCGAACCGTTTGACCAAGACCGGGTCAACCCGTCCTGGGAGGCGGTGCGCCTGCTTGACGGTGTGCAACTGGACGGCGGGATACGCATCGTCGCTCGCCAATTGCCCTGTGCCTTCGCAACTGCTGGCGCTTGCCTGAACCAATTGCTGGTCGAGCATGCCCCACAGCTGGTGATTGCCACCGGGCTGGGGCCGGGGCGCCGTGATATTTCCATCGAGCGGGTCGCGATCAATCTCAATGATGCGCGAATTGCGGACAACCTCGGTGAGCGACCTATCGACACACCGGTGGTGCCAGGTGGCCCTGCGGCGTACTTCAGCACCTTGCCGGTCAAGGCCATGGTCAAGGCGCTGCGCGAGGCGGGGATTGCAGCGTCAGTCTCGCAAACGGCGGGGACCTTCGTGTGCAATCAGGTGTTTTACAGTTTGCAGCACGCACTTGCCGGAACCGGAGTGCGCAGTGGATTTATTCATGTTCCCTGGCTGCCCGAGCAAGTCGAGCAGGGTGCGCCGGAGCTGCCGTCAATGGCATTGGCGACGCTGGTTGAAGGGTTGCGAGTCGCGGTGATGGCGGCCTGGCGTACGCAGGTGGATGTCGTGGAAACGGGTGGGCAGGTCAGCTAGACGCGGATTGCCCGTGTGCGTTTACAAGCCTCGGATCGATCCGTAGATTGCAAGGGTGTGTGTTCGTCAGGACCCAAGACCGGGTGACGATAGCAAGGGGAAATCCAGCAGTGTCCGCCAACGATTCAAGCGTATTCGATCATCGATACCGTGCCTTTTTGTTCGACATGGACGGCACCATTCTCAACTCCATCGCCGCCGCGGAGCGTGTCTGGGCCGCCTGGGCCGAACGGCACGGGCTGGACGTCGAGGCATTCCTGACCACGATTCATGGCGCCCGGGCCATTGATACCATCACTCGCCAGGCGTTGCCTGGGGTCGATGCGCAGGCCGAGGCGCGTGGCATTACCGAGGCCGAGATCGCTGATGTCGAAGGCGTGGTTGCGATCCCGGGAGCGGTCGCATTTCTGAACAGCTTGCCCGCCAACCGCTGGGCGGTGGTCACCTCCGCTCCCAGCGCTCTGGCCCAACGCCGTTTGCTGGCGGCGGGTATCGCCCCGCCAGCGGTAATGGTAACGGCCGAAGATGTCGCCAGGGGCAAGCCGGACCCGGCGTGTTACTTGCTGGGTGCGCAGCGATTGGGGGTGTCGATGGAAGAGTGCCTGGTATTCGAGGATGCGCCGGTGGGGATCCGCGCAGGTGTTGCGTCGGGCGCTGATGTGATAGTGGTGACATCGGCGCATCTGGTGCCGATGCGCACAGAACACTCAATGATTGATAGCTATGAGGGCGTGCACGCGCAGGCTGACGATGCGGGTTACTTGCGTTTGCTGCGCCGCTAGCTGTCATGGGCGGCCGAGGCCGCCCTGGCATTCGGTCGACCCGCCTTCCATGATGAAGATGGCGTTTCGGCGGTATTCATCAGGATGAGGTCTTCTGGCGAGCATTGCGAAACGCGCGTCGACGCAATTTTCGATGGATCGCCGCTTGAATGGGCTTGAGACAGAAAAAAAGCAGGTAGCCGCAGAGAAACAGCGCTAGATCCAGCCACGACTGGACGTCCGTTTTGCTGCTGTCGTCCATTACGAATCTGACGCCATACCCGATCGCCACGAAGACGAGACCGATCACCAAGGCGATCATCCACGCTTTGGAGAAGTAAGGCTGTTTACTGGGCCGCCCCATCAACGCATTCCCCATGCACCGTAAGGTTTTATTACATTTTCACGACATTCGGCCGTCAAACGCCCAGCAAGTTCCGTCTGGGTGCAGGCGCTGTGGCAACTTCGGGTCAATACTGAGAGCATTTGGGGCTGTCCAGCCTGTTATCACTGTCAGGGGATGCGCGTCATGGTGATGCACTGGTTTCTTGCGGCTGTTCATTTGCTGGCTTTCGCCATGGCTTTTACTGCGGTATTGGCGCGCGGCAAGGCGTTTCGAGGGCTCGATAAGGCTGATCCGACGCAGGTGCGACGGGTATTGATGGCCGACAATATCTGGGCGCTCAGCGCGCTGGGACTGTTGCTGACAGGGGGCATACGAGCGTTTGCGGGCTATGAGAAAGGCACCGACTACTATCTGCACCAGCCGCTGTTCCATCTGAAGATGGGGGTGTTAATCCTTATCCTGCTGCTGGAAGTCGCGCCCATGATTCGGCTGATCAAATGGCGGATTGCATTGGGACGGGGCATCAATGTGGATATGGCGGGGGTGGGGCGTTTTGCCGTGATCAGTCATGTGCAGGCGTTGCTGGTGCTGCTGATGGTCATTGCGGCGAGCGGCATGGCACGAGGTGTGGTGCTGGGGTAGCGGGCCGGGCGTGGACAGAAGAGGGGGGCGCAGCGCACGGGCCAAGGGGGCTTTCGCCAGCCGTTACAGTAAACGAAAGGGCTGGCTACTGAGAGGCATCAAGGTGTTTCGCGTTTGTCCGGTGCAGTCAGGCCGGCTTGAATACGCTGGTAGATCTCTTCCCGATGCACGGCAACGTTCTTGGGTGCATTGATGCCGATTCTTACTTGCTGGCCGCTAACGCCCAGAATGGTGATCGTAATGTCATCACCGATATTTATGCTTTCACCGACTTTGCGGGTGAGTATCAGCATGGACTTCTCCTTGATTGCTTTAAAGGACGCATGTTTCAGACAGGGCGGACGTCGGTTATGTACAGCTTACTGTGAAGCGCTTCCCTGTGGCTGCCTCTTTCTAGGACGCGTAGAGGCCGCATTAATTCCCATGGCGCCATCATACAGGTCTGGCAAACATCCTTCGCAATGTTTAAGCCAAGGTTTATGACGGCCAGAATAGACAGTGAATGATAAAGTTGCCTCTTTGATCCTAAAGGGGCAGGGCAGTGCGTAAAGTAGCGATGGCGATTGCAGTGTTGGCATTGGCCGGTTGTGGCGAGGGGCCCAATCTCGATACCCCCAGGGACAAGGCTGAAGCAGCCAGGGTTCAGGCCCAGGAATCAGCGACTGCCGCCCCGCAGTGGGATGTCCTGGTACGCTCGCCCGACAACAAGTTGCAGGCGTTCACGGACCTGACCGCGTGGCTGCTGGAAAACGGCTTCAATTTCTATCTGGCCAAGGAGGATGGCAAGGACCTGGTGTTATTGGGGCCCTTCGCCAGCAAGGCCGAGGCCGAGGCCCGGCAGGCGCAATTGACCGAAAGACTGGCGAAAAAGAAGAAAACCGATGCCGAATCGCTGGTGATTGAACACAAGACCATTCGATAAGGCGATGGCGAGCGGGATCTGTTAGCCCCCGCTCATGTTTAACCGCAGGCGTTCAGGTTCACCGGGCCGACGAAGTCGTTGCCGCGGCCCATCACACACGCCACGGTTTGATTACGCTGGCGTTCCCAGGGTTGGACCGGGTAGGTCTTGTTCCAGGCGTCATAGAGTCGGCGATCCTGTTTCGATAAGCGCAACCCGTACTGTTTGCTCATGTAGAAGTACGTCCGGGCAATCATGCCGCGAATCGAGGGCCTGGGCATGACTTTCCTGGCCTTGAAATCCACTTGCGTCAGGCAGGAACCGTATTGTCCGGTCTGCGTCGGCAACCAGCCAAAACTGAAATTGCTACGGTCACCATTGACCTCGCCGATGCTCGGTACCAGATTGTGCAGGTCAGCCTCGGCGCGCTTGTAGACGCTATCGGTACGGGTGCAATTCTTGCGTCCGCCGGTTTGCCAGCATTGGCGTTGATGGCCGATATGCCAGGCAGGAACGATGTGCTCCCATTCGATGCGGGCCGCTCTTTTGGCATTCTTGCGCGGAATGTAGCCGCAGGCTTTCAGGTTGACTCGGTTGCCCGTGTATTTACAGCCGCAATAGAACTCCGTGGACTGAGGGGCGTAGAGCTTCCAGGCAATTTTCTTGGCTTCACTGAAAGTGCGGGGGGCTTGGGCTTGGGCGGTGACAGCAAAAAACACACAGAACAGCGCAGTAAAACGGACACTCATTGAATCAATCTTCCTTCGGCACAACCCAGAAAATTTGCACGCCGCCGTCATCGCGATAGGCGAGGGTGACGTTGTCGTTTTCTGCAATTTCTTCCAGCAGTCGCTCCCACTCATCCACCGGTTCGTCCGGCAAACGAAAGATCAGCGCCGCCTTGGCTTTTTGAGCGTTGGTCGAGTTGATGATTTTTTGCACACGGATCGCCAGGCGTTCGTAGGCATCAGGAGGTGTCGCTGCTGCGGGGGACGGCTTTGCCACGGAGTGTTCCTTATTAAGCTGTACGAACATACAGTATTTAACTGTGGGAAAATTCGCAACTGCTTAAAACTGAAGAAGCACCCTATGACAGTGAAATATCTGATTTTATGCAGCTATGCACTGTTTTTTAAGGATTTTTTACGAGGGGAGGCGAGGCGGGGAAATGTTGACCCGCTCGCGGTAGGTCGCGAGCGGGATGGCCTGGCTATAAAAACCAGGTCGGGCCGGGATCAATACTCCCAGAACATCCGTTGCAGTTCTTTGCTGTCTTGGGTCTTGGTCAGGGCGACCATGGCCAGGATGCGGGCTTTCTGTGGGTTCAGGTCATGGGCGACAACCCAGTCATATTTGTCGTCAGGCTGTTCGGCGTTACGCAGAACGAAACCACCGGCATTGACATGGGAGGAGCGGATGATCTGTACGCCTTCCTTACGCAGCTCCTGCAAAGCAGGCACGACCTTGGAAGACACCGAGCCATTGCCGGTACCGGCATGGATGATGGCTTTTGCGCCGGCCTTGGCCAGGGCTTTGTAAGCGGTATCGCTTACGTTGCCGTAGCCGTAGGCAATTTCCACGTCCGGCAGGCTCTTGATGGTCTTGATGTCGAACTCGGAGTCCATGGTGTGGCGCTTGGCTGGCAAGCGGAACCAGTAGGACTTGCCTTCAACCACCATGCCCAGTGGGCCCCAGGCGCTTTTGAAGGCTTCGGTCTTGATGTTGATCATCTTGCTGACGTCGCGACCCGATTGGATTTCGTCGTTCATGGTCACCAACACGCCTTTACCGCGAGCTTCTTTGCTACCGGCAACGGCAACCGCGTTGTACAGATTGAGCATGCCGTCAGCCGACATGGCGGTGCCTGGACGCATGGAGCCGACCACGATGATTGGCTTGTCGGTTTTCTCCACCAGGTTGAGGAAGTAAGCGGTCTCTTCCAGGGTATCGGTACCGTGGGTGATCACGATGCCGTCGACGTCCTTGCTATCCGCCAGCTCGGCGACACGTCGGCCCAGTTGCAGCAGGTTTTCGTTGTTGATGCTCTCGGAGGCGATTTGCATCACTTGCTCGCCGCGCACGTTGGCGATCTGGCTGAGCTCGGGAATGCCGGCGATCAATTGCTCGATACCGACCTTGGCCGCCTGATACGTCGCACTGTTGGCAGCGCTGGCGCCGGCGCCGGCAATGGTGCCGCCCGTGGCGAGGACAACCACATTGGACAGCTTGGTCTTGGATTCAACTTCCTTTGCCTGGGCAGCGACAGGGAAGAGCAGCAGCAGGGCTAAAGCGCCCGGGACAAAGTTCTTGAGTGCGGATTTCATTATTTTTCTCTCTAGTTTTGATGAATGCTTATGCAGGTTCATCCAGAACACCTGGGGCTGCGCTGAGCGCCACGAGGTGCGGATTAAGAGCAGGATTTGTACCAGCCCGATTTTATCTGTCAGATGAATTTAACTTATTGATTTAGAACAATTTTTATTGATGGTTCATCTCGCCTTTCTCGACGCGTGTCCGAGTTTCCGAACAGGGAGGCATGCGGTGTTCGGTTGTCCGAAAACGATGACGGAAAATTCTCGAATCCGCGTTCCCAAATACCTACTGCGATCTGTCTGTGCAGAGAACGAATATCCGTAGCGGATGTTTAGAGGCATGGCGAGCAGCCCGTAGGGCAGGGCGTAGAGCGGGTGAGGAAAAAGGCCTTTTCTTTCGTTGACAAATGTCGACGAGCTTCGCATAGTTTGCTTAACGCAAACGTTTGCGAGATGTTTCACCTGTGCTGAACGGCTATCGTGAAGGCGCGTATCATCCGCTTCGGCGGGATGCCTGCCGAGACAGGTATCGGCGCAAGCGTTGCTCAGAATAATCATAAGATCGGAGTGAACCCATGAAGCTGCCATTTGCTGGACGTCTTCTTGCTACCGCTGTGCTGGTTGCCGCATCCGCTGCGTTGCCTCTCTCCCCTGTATTTGCCGAAGACGCCGCCAAACCGAAGATCGGTCTGGTGATGAAGTCCCTCGCCAATGAGTTTTTCGTCACCATGCAAGACGGTGCCAAGGACTATCAAAAAGCCCACGCCGCTGATTTCGACATGATTACCAACGGTATCAAGAACGAAACCGATACCGCGGCCCAGATTGATATCGTCAACCAGATGGTCCTGGCCAAGGTGGATGCGCTGGTCATCGCGCCCGCCGACTCCAAGGCATTGGCATCAGCCCTGGATAAAGCCAGCAAAAAGGGGATCAAGATCGTCAACATCGACAACCGCCTTGATCCGCAAGTGTTGAAAAGCAAATCCCTGGATATTCCTTTTGTCGGACCGGATAACCGCAAGGGCGCCCGCCTGGTGGGTGAGTACCTGGCCAAGCAACTGAGCGCCGGTGACAAGGTCGGCATCATTGAAGGCGTGTCCACCACCACCAATGCCCAGCAACGTACCGCCGGCTTCAAGGATGCGATGGAGGCGGCAGGCATGAAGATCGTTTCCATCCAGTCCGGTAACTGGGAAATCGACGGTGGCAACAAGGTCGCTTCCGCGATGTTGAGCGAATACCCGGATCTCAAGGCATTGCTGGCCGGCAACGACAACATGGCGGTAGGCGCCGTTTCCGCGATTCGCGCCGCCGGCAAGGCAGGCAAGGTTCAAGTGGTTGGCTACGACAACATCGACGCCATCAAGCCGATGCTGCAAGACGGTCGTGTGCTGGCGACCGCCGACCAGGCTGCCGCCCAGCAGGCAGTCTTCGGTATCCAGAATGCGCTGAAGCTGATCAAGGGTGAAAAAGTCGAATCTGTTGACGGTGTGATCGAAACCCCGGTCGAACTCGTTCTCAAGAAGTAATCCCCGCTGTGCAACACAGCGTCCGCTCATCCCGAGCGGACGCCTGGAGATTTTCCTATGTCATCTTGCGCCCCGACTGCTGTCCTCTCGGTCAGCGGTATAGGCAAGACCTACGCCCAGCCGGTTCTGGCTGACATCACCCTGACGCTCAATCGCGGGGAAGTGTTGGCGCTGACCGGTGAGAACGGTGCGGGTAAAAGTACCTTATCGAAGATTATCGGCGGGCTGGTCACACCGACCGCCGGCCAGATGCAGTTCAATGGCCAGGACTACGCTCCCGGCAGCCGGACTCAGGCAGAGAAACTGGGCATCCGCATGGTCATGCAGGAGCTCAATCTGCTGCCCACCCTGACGGTGGCGGAGAACCTGTTTCTGGATAATCTGCCCAGCCACGGTGGCTGGATCAGCCGCAAGCAACTGCGCAAGGCGGCGATCGAGGCCATGGCCCACGTGGGGCTGGATGCCATCGACCCCGACACGCTGGTAGGTAGCCTGGGTATCGGTCATCAACAAATGGTCGAGATCGCACGCAACCTGATCGGTGATTGCCACGTGCTGATCCTCGACGAACCGACAGCGATGCTGACTGCCCGTGAAGTCGAGATGCTGTTTGAGCAAATCACGCGTCTGCAAGCCCGCGGTGTGGCAATCATCTACATTTCCCATCGCCTGGAGGAACTGGCGCGCGTGGCCCAGCGCATCGCCGTATTGCGTGATGGTCAGTTGGTCTGTGTCGAACCCATGGCCAATTACAACAGCGAGCAACTGGTGACGTTGATGGTAGGTCGCGAGTTGGGCGAGCACATCGATCTGGGCGCGCGGACCCTTGGTGCCCCGGCATTGACGGTCAAGGGCCTGACCCGTGGGGACAAGGTCCTCGATGTTTCCTTTGAGGTGCGCGCCGGTGAAATCTACGGGATTTCCGGGTTGATCGGCGCGGGCCGCACCGAGTTGCTGCGCCTGATCTTTGGTGCGGATACGGCCGACAGCGGCACGGTGGCCCTCGGTTCTCCGGCCCAGGTGGTGAGCATCCGCTCGCCGGTCGATGCGGTTGCCCACGGCATCGCTCTGATTACCGAGGACCGCAAGGGCGAAGGCTTGCTGCTGACCCAGTCCATCAGCGCCAATATCGCCTTGGGCAACATGCCGGAAATCTCCAGCGCCGGTGTCGTCAATCGGCATGACGAAACGACCCTGGCCCAGCGCCAGATCGATGCCATGCACATTCGCAGCTCCGGGCCGGAGCAACTGGTGTCCGAACTGTCGGGTGGCAATCAACAGAAGGTGGTGATCGGGCGTTGGCTCGAGCGCGACTGTTCGGTGCTGTTGTTTGATGAGCCAACCCGCGGCATTGATGTGGGGGCCAAGTTTGATATCTATGGGCTGCTCGGCGAATTGACCCGTCAGGGCAAGGCGCTGGTGGTGGTGTCCAGCGACCTGCGCGAGTTGATGCTGATCTGCGACCGCATCGGCGTGCTGTCGGCCGGACGCCTGATCGAGACCTTCGAGCGCGACAGCTGGACTCAGGACGAATTGCTCGCCGCCGCGTTTGCCGGCTATCAAAAACGTGATGCGCTGCTCAACGAAGCGGCGCCTAGGACTGCCCCATGAAAACAACGTCTTCCACCGCCAAGCCAGGCGGCAACTTTTATGGACTGGGTACATACCTGGGCCTGGCCGGCGCCTTGCTGGCGATGATTGCGCTGTTCTCGACCCTGAGCGATCACTTCTGGTCCTATGACACCTTCAGTACCATCGCCAACCAGATCCCCGATTTGATGGTCCTGGCGGTGGGCATGACCTTTATCCTGATCATCGGCGGCATCGACCTGTCGGTGGGCTCGGTGCTGGCGCTGGCGGCGTCGGCAGTCAGCGTGGCAATCCTGAGCTGGGGCTGGAGCGTGGTGCCTGCGGCGTTGCTGGGCATGGGGTGTGCCGCGCTGGCGGGCACGTTGACCGGCTCGATTACCGTGGCCTGGCGTATTCCGTCGTTCATTGTGTCCCTGGGCGTGCTGGAAATGGCGCGTGGCGTGGCGTATCAGTTGACCGGCTCGCGCACGGCATACATCGGTGACTCTTTCGCCTGGTTGTCCAACCCGATTGCCTTTGGCATCTCGCCGTCGTTCATCATTGCCTTGCTGGTGATTATCGTTGCCCAAGCGGTACTGACCCGCACCGTGTTCGGTCGTTACCTGATCGGCATTGGCACCAACGAAGAAGCGGTACGCCTGGCGGGGATCAATCCCAAGCCCTACAAAGTCCTGGTCTTCAGCCTGATGGGGTTGTTGGCGGGGCTGGCGGCGTTGTTCCAGATTTCCCGTCTGGAAGCGGCGGACCCGAATGCCGGTTCCGGGCTGGAGTTGCAAGTGATCGCCGCGGTAGTGATTGGCGGCACCAGTCTGATGGGCGGGCGTGGCTCGGTCATCAGTACCTTCTTCGGTGTGCTGATCATTTCCGTACTGGCCGCCGGCCTGGCACAGATTGGTGCGAGCGAGCCTACCAAGCGCATCATTACTGGCGCCGTGATCGTGATCGCCGTGGTCCTCGACACCTACCGCAGTCAACGCGCCAGCCGGCGGGCCTGAGTCATGGCAACGATCAAGGATGTGGCGGCACTTGCGGGCATTTCCTACACCACGGTATCCCATGTGGTGAACAAGACGCGCCCGGTCAGCGAGCCCGTGCGGATCAAGGTCGAAGCGGCGATCAAGCAACTGGACTACGTGCCCAGCGCGGTTGCCCGGTCCTTGAAGGCCAAGACCACCGCCACTATCGGCCTGCTGGTGCCCAATAGCCTCAACCCGTATTTCGCGGAGTTGGCCAGGGGCATCGAGGATTACTGCGAACGCAATGGTTACTGCGTGATCCTGTGCAACTCCGACGACAACGCCGAGAAACAGCGCAGTTATCTAAGGGTGCTGCTGGAAAAGCGTATCGACGGCTTGATTGTCACGTCGGTCGGAGGCGATGACAGTGGCCTGGCCACCGGCTTGAAAGCGGTGCGCACGCCGATGGTCATCGTCGACCGGGGCCTGGATGGCATTGACGTGGATCTGGTGCGCATCGATCACGAACAAGGTGCGTATCTGGCGACCCGGCACCTGTTGGAGCTGGGGCATCGGGATATCGCGTGCATCGGCGGGCCGGCTCACACCCGGGTGGCGCAAATGCGCCTGGCCGGCTATTGCCGTGCGCTGCATGAGGCGGGGATCGAGGTCCCGGCAAGCCGCATGCTGGAAAGTGATTTCACCAGCACCGGCGGTTATGCCGCCGCGGCACAGTTACTGGCGAGCGATCCACCCACGGCGATATTCGCCGGCAACGACATGATCGGTTTTGGCGTACTCCGGGCAGCCGCCGAACGCAACCTGCGGGTGCCTGCCGAACTGTCGGTCATCGGTTTCGATGATATTCAAATGAGCCGCTATGTCTATCCGGCGCTGACCACGGTCGGCCAGTCGATCCTGCAGTTGGGGGAGATGGCGGCGGAGCTTTTACTGCGACGGATTTCCACACCCCAGTTGCCGGTTGATCAACGTATCGTGACGCCGAGCATTGTGTTGCGTGAGTCAACGGCACCGTTGGCCGCTGTATTCGCCTCAACCCGCTGAACGAATTGATGAGTATTGATGTATGCCAGCAAAAGTAGTGGTAGTCGGCAGCTTGAACATGGACCTGGTCACCCGGGCCGGTCGGCTGCCCCGCGCCGGTGAAACCTTGATTGGCCAATCGTTTTCCACGGTTCCGGGCGGGAAGGGGGCCAATCAGGCAGTAGCCTCGGCGCGTCTGGGGGGCAACGTTGCGATGATTGGTTGCGTGGGCGCCGATGCGTATGGCACCGAGCTGCGCGACGCACTGTTGGTGGAAGGTATCGATTGCCAGGCCGTCAGCCAGGTCGATGGCTCCAGCGGTGTCGCGTTGATCGTGGTGGATGACAGCAGCCAGAACGCGATTGTCATCGTGGCTGGCAGCAACGGTCAGTTGATGCCTGCCGTGGTGCAGTCGTTCGACGCTGTGTTGCAGTCCGCCGATGTGATTGTCTGCCAACTTGAGGTGCCGATGGCGACGGTGGCCCATACCCTCAAGCGCGGTCGTGAACTGGGCAAGACGGTGATCCTCAATCCCGCCCCGGCCAGCGGCCCGCTGCCTGATGACTGGTACGCTTCGATCGATTACCTGATCCCCAACGAAAGCGAGGCATCGGCCTTGAGCGGCGTGGTGGTCGACTCGCTGGAGACCGCCAAAGTGGCCGCTACGCGCCTGATCAAGGCGGGAGCGGGCAAGGTGATAGTGACCCTCGGCGCACAAGGCGCGTTGTTCGCCAATGGCCGGGATTTCGAGCATTTGCTGGCGCCCAAGGTCAAGGCGATTGACACCACGGCAGCCGGCGACACGTTCGTCGGTGGCTTTGCCGCCGCGCTGGCCAGCGGCAAAAGCGAAGCCGAGGCCATCCGTTTTGGCCAGGTCGCGGCGGCGTTGTCGGTCACCCGCGCCGGTGCACAGCCCTCCATTCCCACGTTGCACGACGTACAAGGTTTTGTTCCAGCATGAAAAAGACTCCGTTACTCAATATCGCCTTGTCGCGGGTGATCGCATCCCTTGGCCATGGTGACATCCTGGTGATCGCAGATGCCGGCTTGCCGGTGCCACCGGGTGTCGAGTTGATTGATCTGGCGTTGACCCAGGGCATCCCGGACTTCATCAGCACCTTGCGCATCGTACTCAGCGAGATGCAGGTCGAAAGCCACGTGTTGGCCGAAGAAATCCTGCTCAAGCAACCGCCGGCGCTGGCGCATCTGAATGCGTTCGCGGCGGCTGATCTTGGCGAGCGGAGGCTGTTGAGTCATGACGAGTTCAAGCTGCTCAGTCGCAAGGCGCGAGCGGTGGTGCGTACTGGCGAGTGTCAGCCTTACTGCAATATCGCGCTGGTTTCCGGCGTGACTTTCTAGTATTTCCCAATGACAAGGAGAGTGTCATGCAACGTAGTGCCCAAACCCTGCGACATCTGTTCCGGAGTGTGCTGCTTTTGTCCGTATTAACAGCTGCGAGCGCCCAGGCGGCGGAAAAAATCGACCTGATCATTGATACCGATCCCGGTGCCGACGATGTGGTCGCGTTGCTGTTTGCCATGGCCTCTCCCGAAGAGCTGAATATTCGCGCGCTGACTACCGTGGCGGGCAACGTGCGCCTGGACAAGACTTCGCGCAATGCGCGACTGGCGCGCGAGTGGGCGGGGCGCGAGGAAATTCCGGTGTATGCCGGTGCGCCGAAGCCATTGCTGCGCACGCCGATCTATGCCGAGAACATCCACGGCAAAGAGGGTATTTCCGGCGTTACCGTGCATGAACCGAAAAAAGGCCTGGCCGAGGGGAATGCGGTCGACTACCTCATCAAGACGCTCAGCACTGCCAAGCCCCACAGCATCACGATCGCCATGCTCGGCCCGCAGACCAACCTGGCGCTGGCATTGACCCAGGCGCCTGAAATCACCCAGGGCATCAAGGAAGTGGTGGTGATGGGCGGCGCGCATTTCAACGGCGGCAACATTACGCCGGTGGCCGAGTTCAACCTGTTCGCCGACCCGATTGCCGCTGAAATTGTGCTGAAAAGTGGGGTCAAGCTGACCTACCTGCCCCTGGACGTGACCCATAAGGTTCTCACCAGCGAGGCGCGCCTGCAGAAGATCGCAGACCTGAAAAACAATGCCAGCAAGGTGGTCGGCAATATTCTGAATGAATACGTCAAGGGCGATATGGAGCACTACGGCATCCCGGGCGGTCCGGTGCATGACGCTACCGTCATTGCCTACCTGCTCAAGCCGGCGCTGTTCAGCGGGCGACAGGCCAACATGGTGGTGGACAGTCGCGAAGGCCCGACCTTTGGCCAGACCATCGTTGACTGGTATGACGGCCTCAAGCAGGAAAAGAACGTGTTCTGGGTTGAAAACGGCGACGCCCAAGGCTTCTTCGACCTGCTCACCGAGCGCCTTGCTCGCTTGAAGTAAAGCGTTTGGCGCCCGACTTCTAATCGCGTTCGGGGTTATGTACCCCCGTATAATCGGCCGGGTATTTTTCAAATATCTGGCCGATGAACGCTTGCGCCGACTGGGTGCCCAGTTCTTTCACGAGCAGGTCGATACCGATGATCGCCAACTCCTCCGGGCTTCCGGGACTGTAGGAGCTCTGTCCTTGGGGCCACTTGGCTTTGATGTCGGCTTGGAGGGTCACGGTGGTCATGGGTGTCTCACGGGGCTAAAAAAAACGGGGTGATGCGCTAAAACGCGATTCTTGCCGAGTCAGTTAACCATTTCGCGCGGCATTTGGCACTGCTACTTAGGCATGAGGAGAGGGCTGTGCGACACTGTCCACCTGTTTAGTTGCGGGGAACACCAGGTGCAGATCGATTTGAACAACCCTGAGAGCCTGACGTTGGCGGCCGTGCGCCAATTGATCGCCAGTGCCAGCGATGACGAGCACACTCAGTTGCGCGTGACCAAGGCCGGTATCGCCTACATCTCATCCGGGCGTCAGGTAGCGGGTGTGGATATCGACGGGCTGCTGTTTCGCCTGGAGACCTGGGCCAAGGGCTCCGGTTATGTCGGCAATGTCGCGGCCAGCGATGAAGTCTGGGTCACGCAGATTTTCAATGCACTGAAGCAGAACTGGCCGAATCCCCCGTTTGACTACATCGACATCTACTGAGATTCATATCTGGTGACGATTGATTCCCAGGGATCAGTCGTTGAGTCAGGCAGACTGCCTACGATGAACAGCGACAACCCTGAAACCAATCCGGGAAACGGCTGTCGCACGATCTCTGACTATTTTTTCTCAAAGGAGGCTTCATGCCTTGGAAGCTCGCATCATTCGGTACGTTGTTGGCAGCAGCTCTTTTGACTGGCTGCAGCACCCCGAGTACCTCTGAGCCCGCCAAAGACGCGGCTGCGGCTGAAGCTGCTTATACCCGTTGTGAGTCGTCGGCTGCGCAGTTCGCAGTCGGCCAGAAAGCCTCGCCTCAATTGCTGGAACAGGCCCGTACTCGGGCAGGGGCGCAGAATGCACGGATTCTCAAGCCCAATGACATGATTACCCTGGAATACCGTTCTGATCGCCTGAACCTCAACACCGATACCAATCTGGTCATCACGCGCGTTAACTGCGGCTGATTGCTCGGCGCTTTTGTTTCTCCCATAAAAAACCCCGTCGCATGGACGGGGTTTTTTTGATCGGCGCAGAAATTACTCTGGGCGAACCTGTGCAGCTTGCATACCCTTTTGGCCTTTCTCAGCCACGAAGGAAACGGTCTGGCCTTCTTTCAGGCTTTTGAAACCGTCGCTTTCGATAGCTTTGAAGTGTACGAACAGGTCGTCACCGCCACCTTGAGGAGTGATGAAGCCGAAGCCTTTTTCATCGTTGAACCATTTAACGGTGCCGGTTTGGCGATTAGACATGGTGTATCTCCAAGAAACATATATTTTCAGTGTACTGTGCTGCTCAGGCCAACTGGGCACACTGGGCTATCATAGTCGAAATGTTCGGCTTGGGAGCCCCCCCAAGGCACTGTTTGCTAATCAATCGCGTTGCGTTGAAAGCCTTTTTTTGCTGAAAGCCCCGGTTTACGGGGCTTCCGTGCGAAATATCCGTTGATAAAAAAAGCCGTAAAAGCTACGTAATTTGTGAGAAATAGCAGTTTTCAGGCTGTTTTTCCGTCAAAACGCGGCTCCGAACGGTGGCCGATCTTACTTTTTCTTCACGACCTTGCAGGATGAAATAGCCGCCACTGCTTTGTTTTTAAGCTCCGCGCTGGCGTCCTTGTTGGTCATGAGTTCAGTGATTTCCGCAGAGCTCAATTCGGCATTGATTTTGTCCGCGCCGCATTCACAATGGGCTTTGGCCGTTTTGGCGTCCACGTTCTGGCTGGCGGCGGCGCTGCAATCGCTGACAAAGCTGTCACGGGCGCCGGCGGGCCAGTTCGAAGGGGCCGCGGCCTGGGCGCCGAGGGACAGGAAGGCGAGGGAGGCGGCGAGAGCGAGGGTCGAGGTAAAACGCATCATGGGTGCTCCTTTAAGTCGAGGGCGAACGGCGATTCTCAGTGGGTTTGAGGGTTCGCGTACAGCTCAAGTTCACTTTTGCCCCTATAAAGAGTGGATTTTGTGGTTGCAGGCGAGCGTGGCGGCGCGATGACCGTTCATCTGTGCTAGCATCTCCCGCTTGGCTCTTTTCAGGTGTGCCGTTTGCCACCTCGCCATGTTTTCCTTTTTGTTTAACTCCAGTCACTCTGGTTCGATTATCGGTTGGCCGAAAGGTCCCTGCCGCTGTAAGGCAGGCGTTCATCATGAACGGCCTGGTGTTGGATCTTGTACTGGCTCATCCCAACCCACGTGACCTTTGGTAGGGGTCACCACTAGGAGAGGAGGCGCCATGCCAACTATTACTCTTCCCGACGGCAGTCAACGTTCATTCGATCATGCGGTTTCCGTAGCCGAGGTCGCCGCATCCATTGGTGCCGGCCTGGCCAAGGCCACCGTGGCCGGCAAGGTCGACGGCAAGCTGGTAGATGCCAGCGACCTGATCACCGGCGATGCCAGCCTGCAAATCATTACGCCCAAGGATCAAGAGGGGCTGGAGATCATTCGCCACTCTTGCGCGCACCTGATTGGTCACGCCGTCAAACAGTTGTACCCGACGGCGAAGATGGTCATCGGACCGGTCATCGAAGAAGGTTTTTATTACGACATCGCCTACGAGCGTCCTTTCACCCCGGACGACCTGGCGGCGATCGAAGCGCGCATGCATGCGCTGATCGAGAAAGATTACGACGTCATCAAGAAAGTCACTCCGCGCGCCGAAGTGATCGACGTGTTTAGCGCCCGTGGCGAAGACTACAAGCTGCGCCTGGTGGAAGACATGCCGGATGAGCAGGCCATGGGGTTGTACTACCACGAAGAATACGTCGACATGTGCCGTGGCCCGCACGTGCCGAATACACGCTTCCTCAAGTCGTTCAAGCTGACCAAGCTGTCCGGTGCCTACTGGCGCGGTGATGCCAAGAACGAGCAGTTGCAGCGGATCTACGGTACTGCCTGGGCTGACAAGAAGCAGTTGGCCGCCTATATCCAGCGTATCGAAGAAGCCGAGAAGCGTGATCACCGCAAAATCGGCAAGCGCCTGAACCTGTTCCATCTCCAGGAAGAAGCGCCGGGCATGGTGTTCTGGCACCCGAACGGCTGGACCTTGTACCAGGTGCTCGAGCAGTACATGCGCAAGGTGCAGCGCGAGAACGGTTACCTGGAGATCAAGACGCCGCAGGTGGTTGACCGTAGCCTGTGGGAGAAATCCGGGCACTGGGCCAACTACGCGGACAACATGTTCACCACGCAATCGGAAAACCGTGACTACGCCATCAAGCCGATGAACTGCCCTTGCCACGTGCAGGTGTTCAATCAGGGCCTGAAGAGCTACCGCGAACTGCCGATGCGCCTGGCCGAGTTCGGTGCCTGCCACCGTAACGAGCCATCGGGTGCTCTCCACGGCATCATGCGTGTACGTGGTTTCACCCAGGACGACGCTCATATTTTCTGCACCGAAGAGCAGATGCAGGCCGAATCCGCTGCCTTCATCAAGTTGACCATGGACGTTTACCGCGATTTCGGCTTCACCGAAGTCGAAATGAAGCTGTCCACTCGTCCGGAAAAACGCGTTGGCTCCGACGAATTGTGGGATCGCGCCGAAGCGGCATTGGCCGCAGCGCTAGACAGCGCGGGCCTTGCGTACGATTTGCAGCCGGGTGAGGGTGCGTTCTACGGTCCGAAAATCGAGTTCTCGCTGAAAGATTGTCTTGGTCGAGTCTGGCAATGTGGTACTTTGCAGCTCGATTTTAACCTGCCGATCCGTTTGGGAGCCGAATACGTCTCCGAAGACAACAGCCGTAAACACCCGGTCATGTTGCATCGGGCGATCCTCGGTTCGTTCGAACGGTTTGTCGGAATCCTGATCGAGCACTACGAGGGCGCGTTCCCTGCGTGGCTGGCTCCGACCCAGGCAGTGATCATGAACATCACTGATAAACAGGCGGATTTTGCCACTGAAGTTGAAAAAACTCTCAATGAAAGCGGATTTCGTGCCAAGTCTGACTTGAGAAATGAAAAGATCGGCTTTAAAATCCGTGAGCATACTTTGCTCAAGGTTCCCTATCTCTTGGTTATCGGAGATCGGGAAGTCGAGATGCAGACTGTCGCTGTGCGTACTCGTGAAGGTGCTGACCTGGGCTCGATGCCCGTCGCCCAGTTCGCTGAGTTTCTCGCGCAAGCGGTTTCCCGGCGTGGTCGCCCAGATTCGGAGTAATTACTATTAAGCGTGAAATGAGACAAGATAAACGAGCTGCACCGAAAGCCCCGATCAACGAGAATATCTCGGCACGTGAGGTTCGGTTAATTGGGGCTGAAGGCGAGCAGCTTGGGATTGTGTCAATTGAAGACGCGCTTCTTAAGGCTGAAGAAGCCAAGCTCGATTTGGTGGAAATTTCCGCCGATGCTGTACCTCCTGTCTGCAAGCTGATGGACTACGGCAAATCGATCTTCGAGAAGAAGAAGCAGATTGCCGCAGCCAAGAAAAACCAGAAGCAGATCCAGGTTAAAGAAATCAAGTTTCGTCCAGGGACGGAGGAAGGGGATTACCAGGTAAAACTGCGCAACCTGGTACGTTTCCTGAGTGATGGGGACAGGGCCAAGGTATCCTTGCGATTCCGCGGCCGTGAGATGGCCCACCAGGAGCTGGGGATGGAACTCCTCAAGCGGGTTGAAGCTGACCTGCTCGAGTACGGTTCGGTCGAACAGCATCCTAAGATGGAAGGACGCCAGCTGATCATGGTCATCGCCCCGAAAAAGAAGAAGTAATCAATTGGGCACGGCAGGCCTTCTGATTATGTTTATCAACTGAATGCGGAGTATCCGAACATGCCAAAGATGAAGACTAAAAGTGGTGCTGCTAAG
Source organism: Pseudomonas sp. GQ91 (assembly GCF_059758795.1). NCBI lineage: Bacteria > Pseudomonadati > Pseudomonadota > Gammaproteobacteria > Pseudomonadales > Pseudomonadaceae > Pseudomonas > Pseudomonas sp. GQ91. Next base: position 299,036 of record NZ_JCAXED010000006.1, on the reverse strand, counting down.
CGGTTTCTGAAAACTGCTAACGGTATCAAGCACAAGCACGCTTTCAAGAGCCACATCCTGACCAAAATGTCGACCAAGCGTAAGCGTCAACTGCGCGGTAGCAGCTTGCTGCATCCGTCTGACGTGGCAAAAGTCGAGCGCATGCTGCGCCTTCGTTAATTTTTGGATCAAGAATAGAGGAAGTAACTCATGGCTCGTGTAAAGCGTGGCGTCATTGCCCGTAAGCGTCACAAAAAAATTCTGAAACTTGCTAAAGGCTACTACGGCGCGCGTTCACGCGTATTCCGTGTTGCCAAGCAAGCGGTAATCAAGGCAGGCCAATACGCCTACCGTGACCGTCGTCAGAAAAAACGTCAGTTCCGCGCTCTGTGGATCGCTCGTATCAATGCTGGTGCGCGTGTTAACGGCCTGTCCTACAGCCGTTTCATCGCTGGCCTGAAAAAAGCGTCCATCGAGATCGACCGTAAGGTTCTGGCTGATCTGGCAGTGAACGAAAAAGCGGCGTTTGCTGCGATTGTCGAGAAAGCTAAAGCCACCTTGGCTTAAGTACCCCCGACAGTCACCCTGGGTCACTTCCGTGGCCCAAGGTGTTAAACGTCATAAATAGGGGAAGAGCCTTCAAGCTCTTCCCCTATTTTGTATCTGGAGTCTGTACATGGAAAACCTGGATGCGCTGGTCGCTCAAGCTCTTGAGGCTGTGCAAAGCGCTGAAGATATCAATGCCCTGGAGCAAATCCGGGTTCACTACCTTGGCAAAAAGGGTGAATTGACTCAGGTGATGAAGACCCTGGGGAATTTGCCGGCAGAAGAGCGTCCGCAAGTCGGCGCGCTGATCAACGTTGCCAAGGAGCGTGTCACAGAGGTTCTCAATGCGCGCAAGGCGTTGTTCGAGGAGGCCGATCTTGCGGCCAAGCTCGCCGCCGAATCCATTGACGTGACCCTGCCTGGCCGCGGCCAGACCTCAGGCGGTCTGCATCCGGTTACCCGGACTCTGGAACGTATCGAGCAGTTCTTCACCCATATTGGCTACGGCATCGCCGAAGGTCCCGAGGTCGAAGACGACTATCACAACTTTGAAGCGCTCAACATCCCAGGCCATCACCCGGCCCGTTCGATGCATGACACCTTCTATTTCAATGCGAACATGCTGTTGCGCACCCATACCTCGCCGGTACAGGTCCGCACCATGGAATCGCAGCAGCCGCCGATCCGCATCGTCTGCCCTGGCCGTGTGTACCGTAGCGACTCCGATATCACTCACTCGCCGATGTTCCACCAGGTCGAAGGCCTGCTGGTTGATCGCGACATCAATTTTGCCGACCTCAAAGGCACCATCGAAGAGTTCCTGCGGGTGTTCTTCGAGAAAGAACTGGCGGTGCGTTTCCGTCCGTCGTACTTCCCGTTCACCGAGCCGTCCGCTGAAGTCGATATGGAATGCGTGATGTGCAGCGGTAAAGGCTGCCGCGTCTGCAAACAGACCGGCTGGCTGGAAGTCATGGGCTGCGGCATGGTTCACCCCAATGTGCTTCGGATGTCCGGGATCGATCCGGAAGAGTTTTCCGGCTTTGCCTTTGGCATGGGCGTTGAGCGTCTGGCCATGTTGCGTTACGGCGTGAACGACTTGCGTCTGTTCTTCGACAACGACTTGCGGTTCCTCGCGCAATTTCGCTAGTCGTAACGGATCTTTAGGAGAGCAGGATGAAATTCAGTGAACAATGGCTGCGTGGCTGGGTAAGCCCGCAGGTAAATCGCGACGAGCTGGTTGCGCGTCTGTCGATGGCCGGTCTTGAGGTCGATAGCGTTACGCCGGCCGCCGGTGTTTTCAGCGGCGTGGTGGTGGGCGAGGTGCTGAGCACCGAGCAGCACGCTGACGCCGACAAGTTGCGGGTATGCCAGGTGAGCAATGGCGCGGAGACGTTCCAGGTCGTGTGCGGAGCGCCAAACGTGCGCCCGGGCCTGAAAATTCCGTTTGCCATGATCGGAGCCGAGTTGCCGGGCGACTTCAAGATCAAGAAAGCCAAGCTGCGCGGCGTCGAGTCCAACGGCATGCTCTGCTCTCAGGCAGAGCTGCAGATTGGCGAAGGTAATGACGGCTTGATGGAGCTGCCGGCCGATGCGCCAGTGGGCCAGGACATCCGTGTTTACCTGGACCTGGAGGACGTCAGCATTGAGGTCGACCTGACCCCGAACCGCGGCGACTGCCTGTCCCTGGCCGGCATGGCTCGTGAAGTGGGCGCGTTGTACGCTGCGCCTGTTACCCGTCCTGCGGTTGCTGCGGTGCCTGCGGCCCACGACGAAGTGCGCTCGGTTGAAGTCTTGGCGCCAACTGCCTGCCCGCGTTACCTGGGCCGGGTCATCCGGAATGTCGACTTGTCCAAGCCCACGCCGTTGTGGATGGTTGAGCGTCTGCGCCGTGCTGACGTGCGTAGCATCGATGCGGCTGTCGACATCACTAACTATGTGATGTTGGAGTTGGGTCAGCCGCTGCATGCCTTCGATCTCGCTGAAATCAACGGCGGCATCCGTGTGCGTATGGCCGAGGAAGGCGAGAAACTGGTGTTGCTCGACGGCCAGGAAGTCGCCCTGCGTAGCGACACGTTGGTGATTGCCGACCATTCCCGCGCCCTGGCGATTGCCGGCGTAATGGGCGGCGAGCACAGCGGTGTCTCCTCGGTGACACGCGATGTATTCCTCGAAAGTGCTTTCTTCGACCAGATCGCCGTGGCTGGCAAGGCCCGTTCTTACGGTCTGCACACCGATGCCTCGCATCGCTACGAGCGTGGCGTGGACTGGCAGTTGGCCCGTGAAGCCATGGAGCGCGCCACTGGCCTGCTGCTGGAAATCACTGGCGGCGAAGCTGGTCCGATCATTGAAACCGTCAGCGAGCAGCACCTGCCGTCGATCGCACCGATCACTTTGCGTGCCCAGCGGGTTGAGCAGATGCTCGGCCTGGTGATCGAGAATGCTGAGATCGAGCGTCTGCTGTCGGCCTTGGGCCTTGGGGTCGCGGCAGATGGAGCAGGGCAGTGGCGTGTGGAAGTGCCAAGCCATCGCTTCGATATCAGCCTTGAAGTCGATCTGATCGAAGAGCTGGCGCGTCTATACGGCTACAATCGCTTGCCGGTTCGTTATCCGCAAGCCCGCTTGGCGCCGCAGGCCAAGGCCGAGGCCCGTGCCCATCTGCCGGAACTGCGTCGGCTGCTGGTCGCTCGCGGTTATCAGGAAGCGGTGACGTACAGCTTCATCGATCCGAAACAGTTCGAGCTGTTCAATCCGGGTGTCGAGCCCTTGCTGCTGGCTAACCCGATTTCCAATGACATGGCGGCCATGCGTTCGTCGTTGTGGCCGGGCCTGGTCAAGGCGCTCAGCCACAACCTGAACCGTCAGCAGGATCGCGTACGCATGTTCGAAAGTGGACTGCGCTTTGTCGGACAATTGGAAGGCCTGAAGCAGGAGCCGATGCTGGCCGGCGTGGTCTGTGGCAGCCGTCTGCCGGAAGGCTGGGCACAAGGACGCGATACGGTGGACTTCTTCGACGTCAAGGCTGACGTGGAAGCGGTGCTGGGCTTTGCAGGTGCGCTGGACGCATTCAGCTTTGTTCCAGGCAGCCACCCGGCGTTGCATCCAGGCCAGACGGCGCGCATCGAGCGCGAAGGGCGCCTGGTCGGTTTTGTCGGTGCCATTCACCCTGAATTGTCGAAAACCCTCGGTCTCGATCGTCCGGTCTTCGTTTTCGAGCTGGTACTGGCGGAAGTGGCGTCGGGCAAAATGCCGAAATTCAGCGAGTTGTCGCGTTTTCCTGAAGTACGACGCGACCTGGCGTTGATCGCCGATCGCGAAGTGGCGGCCAGTGCTGTGCTGGACGTAATCCGTGAAAATGCAGGGGAATGGCTGACGGACCTCAGGCTATTTGACGTCTATCAGGGTAAAGGCATTGATCCGCATAGAAAAAGCCTTGCAGTTGGCTTGACCTGGCAGCATCCATCGCGCACTCTTAATGACGATGAGGTGAATACCACGACACAAAACATCCTCACCTCGCTTGAACAAAGGTTAAACGCCACGTTAAGGAAGTGACGTATGGGGGCTTTGACGAAAGCTGAGATGGCGGAACGTCTGTATGAAGAGTTGGGCCTGAACAAGCGCGAGGCCAAGGAATTGGTCGAGCTGTTTTTTGAAGAAATCAGGCACGCTCTTGAAGACAACGAACAGGTCAAATTGTCCGGTTTCGGTAATTTTGACCTGCGGGACAAACGTCAGCGGCCGGGCCGCAATCCGAAAACGGGAGAAGAAATCCCGATCACGGCTCGCCGTGTGGTCACCTTTCGTCCAGGGCAGAAGTTGAAGGCCCGAGTTGAGGCTTATGCTGGAACCAAGTCATAACGACGAGCTACCCGTCATCCCAGGCAAGCGCTACTTCACTATCGGTGAAGTCAGCGAGCTGTGTGCGGTAAAACCGCACGTGCTGCGCTATTGGGAGCAGGAGTTTCCTCAACTCAACCCCGTAAAACGCACCGGGAACCGTCGGTATTATCAGCGCCAGGATGTGCTGATGATCCGACAGATCCGCGCGTTGCTCTATGACCAGGGGTTCACCATCAGTGGTGCGCGCCAACGTATGTCGGGTGATGAAGCCAAAGACGACACCACCCAGTACAAACAACTGATCCGCCAGATGATCTCCGAATTGGAAGATGTGCTGGTGGTCCTGAAAAAGTAATTCAGGCTTTTAAAATACTTCCACATTTCAAAAGCTTGCGGTATATTCCTGATCGCTTCCTTGCGAAGCGAACCCAGTTTCACGCCTAGTCGGGGCGTAGCGCAGTCCGGTAGCGCACTAGCATGGGGTGCTAGGGGTCGAGTGTTCGAATCACTCCGTCCCGACCATATTATTCAATGACTTAGCCCAACTTTAGCGAGTTGGGCTTTTTCATGCGTAGGGACTTTTGCGGGGGATCATCCCGTTTTCCTCCTGAGTATGGTCAGCGCCGGCCCCCGTGAATCAGTGGTCGATGCTTTGTTGGCCGCTTCGATCAGTTGCCCAAGCTCTGCTGTAGAATAGTGGCTCGTAATGCTGCCGTTCTTGTGTCCAAGCAATGCCTTTCGATCTTCCAGTGTCACGCCTGCTGCACGTAGCCTTCTGCCAAAGGTGTGCTTTAGGTCGTGAACCCGGATCGATACGAAGCCAGCCAAGGCCGGTTTCAAATATCTCTCTTGCCAGACCTTCCCTGCACGTACCCGTGCTTTCTTCCAGGCCGAGTCGTTCATTCGGTGCATTGCTGTGCCGTCGTAAGGGAAAACCCACTCCTTACTTTGGCCGCGCTGCTGATCGACTACCGACTTCGCAACGCTATTGAGCACCACAAGGCGGTCCTCGCCATTCTTTACGCCCGACGTCGCGTTAGGTTGTTTGCGCTGACTTCCTGACGGGAAAAGCTTCGCCTTCCCACTTGCCTGGTTTGCCGCGTATCGCCCCGTGAATGTCGTAACGATGAGGCTTCTTGCTGGCGAACAGCTTTTCACACGCTTTCAGAAGAGCCTTTTCGTCCTGGATTGCCATCAGCTCTTGGCCGGCCGTCGAGCCCACCTGAATCCAACCGGATTTATCGCGGCCATAGTTCTCCGTCTTGAACAGGCGGTAGCGGTTTCGGTGACCGGTACCGGGCGATGAGGTCTCGGTGTTCATGTAGAACGCCACGCCATCAAGGCGTACCCGAAATACTGTCTTAGCCATGGGGTGCACCACCTTGAAAGTGGTCTGCCAGCACCCGGCGCGCGTCGATCCCGCACGATGCTGACATGGCGTAGATCTTGCCGAAGGTGGTTTCCCGACGCTGCAGGGCGTTGAACAGTTCGATCAGGCGCTCGCCCAAGTGTCCGTTGCGGCGGCTCATAACTCCGTACTCGCAACTTGTGGGAGCGGAGCGGTGGCACTTGCCAACGCGTCCAGCAGCAAGGTTTGGCGGTTCGGCGCCTGGCATCAGGTCAAGGTAGCAGCGTGAGACGTTTTCGCACCCAGCAACGCAAACGACAGGCCTGGCTGGACTTGCCGGCCAGCGGCATCAAAGGAGCAGGCCATGGCCAAGAGTGGAAAAGAGCGATCAGCGAAGGCCGCCGAGAAGCGAATCGAGTACGACGAGAAGGAATTGCGGCACCGGCACCGGCTCAGGTTCGGCACGCGGCAGAAGCTTGATGAGTTGATGGCCTGGAACGACATTGGGGAAATGAGCGAGGCGATACAGGCGATGAACATTTTACCGCGCAGTTGGACCATTAATTTGATTAACTGACGGATTCTTGATATCCGCACCGGTTATTGCACGAATCGCCGCGGAATCTACGTCTGCACCCGCAACTGCGCAGTTAAATGCCATTGCGACGGACGCATAAACTCGAATATCTGGATCTGCTTTTCCCGGGAATGTTTCCAATGCATCCTTCCCAGCTTTCGCGACGCTGGATCTGCGCTTGACGGCCAAGACGGCAGAAAAATTCTCATCAAGCGATGATTGAAGTGCGTTCGTCGAACCGGAAAGGCCAGACCACGCGGTGGAGGCCGAACCACTCGCTAGCGGTGCGAAAACGGCACCAGCTAATGTACCGGTTGCAGCCATGACAAACCGGCCTGAGTTCAAAACTCCCCCATTTTTTGCGTGATAGTTCTGCAGGGCAATGCAGTAAGTCATTGCTGCGGTGAATGATTTTACGGCGTCATCATTAGTACAAACTGAACTGCAAGGTAGCTCTTTGGGTGTCCATGGCCACGCAGGTTCGGACCTCCACAAAGAACATCCCGATAGAAGTGCAAATCCCAAACCCAAGCAACACCATTTGACGTTCCTATCGTTCATCTTTAATTCACCCAGTTGCGCTGTATGTGCTCCTCCTCTTATCAATAGCTCGTATTTCAGTGATGTCAATGTGCTACCTAAAATTTCGCAACGTTTGTTAGCGCGATGAGTGAGGCATTAGCTGATATCAGCTAACGCCTGGCACCTCAACGAATGGGCCAACCGATGCCACATAGATCGTGAGATTTATGATCTGACGCAGGCAGATGACCATTTCAGGCTTCTGCTTTGTCGTCGGCGATGCCAGTCCGCTCCAGCACAGTCGCGCGTCCTCCTTGATCGCTGCAAGTGCATCCTATGTCGCTTTGCAGTCTCATGTCGGCCTCCGGTCGGTGAGCTCGAACAAGTCATAGCTCATGACTACGAATCGCGCCAACCGCGAAGCCGGTGGAGTATTGGATTAATGGCAACGTCTTTGAATTCAAAGAGGATCTGGGGAAAGGCCTTTCGGGAACTGGTCGTAACCATCAAGTCGAATTGATCGGAAGAGTGCTCTCATTAACGATCTGGACGCCTCCTGAGCATGCGGAAAGCCTCGTTCTAGCTGTCGCCACATCTCTCTCGCCAGGGGTCTCAGCTCGAGCCGGGCACCCACTCTCGCCGTATGGAGCCAGACCATCACTGCTGCTGCCTCTTGAAGGCGACCTTCGGCCTGGAGCGTTCTGATCATCTCGTTGAGAGCTGAAGGGGTCTCAGGATCAACTGTGTAAGCCACGATCGGATCGCTCAGGAGAAACCCTGCGTCCTCCAATCGATTCCGAGTATCAGTGGCGAGCGCCACGACAAGGCCTATTTCGTCGCTATCCATCTGGCTCAACTGAGCGGTGAACGACGAAATTTCGCTTTCTTGAATGCGAAGGTAACGAGATAGCTTCCAATTTGTGAGCAGGCCCATTTTCCTCATCCCTGATGAAGGACGTTCGACGTTGGTTGACGATAACCCACGGCTGGAGCTCACGCCAATACTGCTCTCTGGGTGTGTTCCTCGGATGCGCAGCAAGGCTATTACATTTTGCTAACGGGCTCGTTAGACTGAGTGTCATCGCTGGTTGGATAGCCAGTGCATAAGAGGTGGTTCCTCCGCCTTTCAATCAGACAACTTATTTCAAAAATGAACCCTAGGAGGGCGTAGAAATGGAGCGTATTTATCGCCTTCTGGATTGGGTTCACTTGGCTCAAACTGTGGATTGGCTCGGCAAGCTCACAGGGTCGCCCGTAGGTGAGGGGGAATTATCGAAGCTGGTGTTTTCGAAGCAGTGTGACGCCTATATCCAGGCACTCGGGTTGAAGGGCTTCCGAAAGCTTCGTTGGCAGGACACTCGCCGAGGGAAAGCCTGGGTTGAAGGCTGTGCTACTGACAGAGGTTGGTCAGATCACATTTGCGGCGATCTGACTTGGAAAATCAGCTGTGCGGGTCGTCCTCTCTGATGAATTCATCAGTGCCAGGTAGATGGAAAATGTAGCTGACCTTGTAACCCTCTCCCATGGTCTGCGCTCTGGCTTCTGCGGCAGCTTTGGTTGGGAAAGCTCCTACCATGATGTTGGGTTCGTCGCGCACTACGCCCCACGTATAGATCCAGTTCTTTTTGCTTTGCGCGTAGTCGTCGTTGCTCACATTGACCTCCAGGTCATAAGCGCGCCGATATCTACGCTATCCCAGTCCTAGGCTTGCAGTCCATGGACTGGGGAGATCCTAAATCAGGCTTCTTGATAAAAAGTGATTGTTTCTTTCAGTGAGGCTGAGAATTCATAGATATCATCAAGCGAGTTGATGGGGTGGCGCGTTTCGACTTTGTCTTTATCGAAAATACCAAGGTACTTTTGGCCGCGATTGAAGTGAAGTCTGGCGATAGGTTTTCGATTATTGTCATCTAGCAGTATGCCGAAATAGCTCTGGGTGTCTCTGCTGGCTATGCGTTTCGCGTCTATTACGGTCCGAACAATTGCCTTGATGATGTGAAAGCCTTCAAGCTCTTCCATCGTAGTCAGAATGCGATCCTCAGGCGCCTCTGGTGTTTCAGCCTGATTTTCAGCGACGACCGATTCAGCGACTGTTGGAAACGTAGCTCTGCTCATTGCTGACTTTAATCTGTCGTTGATCTGGTCGCTAAGGAATTGGGAGGTGGCTTTTCTGGTGAGTTGAGCAAATTGGTCTCGGACCTTTTGTGTGATTACTCCCTCGTAGACGCGCGACGCAAAAAAACGAACGAAATCATCATCAGGCTGAGCGAACTGCGCAGCCATTTCTTTTTTTATGTTCCCCACGTACTTCAGCTCACCGGCCGCGTTGATGATCGACTCAACGTCGAAAGCTGACTTTGTGAGCTTTTGGAGCTCTGGGATGATGTGCTCATCGATGTTGAGCAGGTCGATCTCTAAAAAGGGTTTCTCATCCATTTTGTTTGGGGCGTCCAGATCGGTATAGAACCGATAAAACCTGCCGTTTGTTAGGATGGAAATTCTTGCAGTGGTCACATGAAAGTAGCGAAATAGCTGGCTTGCATGATTGATATTGAGTGGTTCGCCGACCTTTTTTGTTTCGATCAGTATTTGGATCTGCCCGCCTTTCAGAATCGCGTAGTCAATTTTCTCGCCTTTTTTAGTTCCGATATCACATATGTACTCAGGCACAACTTCGGACGGATCGAAGACATCGTAGCCGAGCACTGTGTGGATGAACGGCATCACGAAAGCGGTCTTGGTTGCTTCCTCGGTCTGGATCGATGACGCCAGCTGATTTACCTTCGCTGACATTGCGTTCAAGCGCTCTACAAAATCCATTTTTTTGCTCCGTTACACGTTCACCCGATTGGGCTCGTAGAGGCGTAACGCTACTACGGCAGGTTCTCAGCCTGCTACTGGGTTTCCATCCACGCTGGATGCCTGGACAGCGGGTAGACTGCTGAAGATGCGAGGGAGCTTTCTCCTACGATAGTATCAATTTGACATGCACCTGCGCAGAGCGCCAGGGTGCCGAAGATGCCGGGTGGATTCCCGGCAAACCAAGGAAGAAAGTGATGAGATTTATTTTTGTGATGCTGCTGATGATTAGCGGCTATGCCTTTGCCGGCTGCGACAGCATTGGCGATTCGGACCAGCGCGCTTACTGCAAAGCCAAGGAAGGCCGTGGTAATTGCAACTCAATCTCCGACAGCGACCTGCGTTATACCTGTAACGCGGAAACTAATGGGGGGAGTTGCAATAGCGTCAGCGACAGTGATCAGCGTTATTACTGCAATGCCAAGACCAATCATGGTAGCTGCAATTCGATCTCCGATCGCGATCTTCGCTATACCTGCAATGCTGAAACCAATGGTGGGAGCTGCAATAGCATTGATGACAGTGATCAGCGCTATTTGTGTAATGCCAAGACCAACAACGGTAGCTGCGGTTCGATATCCGACAGGGACCTGCGTGCAGAATGTGATGCTTTGAAACGGTAGTTTTGGTCACGGCCAGGCATAGGACAATGTTGCGGTCTGAGAGATTTCGATGCCGGAAATGCTACAGTCCCGCCAAACCAAAGAGGGAACGACATGCGGATTTTGATAGCGGCGGTTATCTGCCGTAACGACGGGTTCTGAATCGCCCCGAAATTTCTGGTCAATCTGCCGCATAATGCACCAGGCCGATGCGGAACTCATTGCGCCCGCGGCATTTTTTGCAGTTCCAACTTTTACCTTCAACAATCTCGTTGCGTAGAACAATTATCGCGTGGTTGCAATTTTCGTTTGCACAGGTTATTTCGTGTTGGTGGAGATCCCTAGTGATTTTACCATCTAAAGTTCGCGTGAGAGTGTAGCTAGCTGGGCAGTTTAAACAATCGATTTCGACACTGTCGATACCTCGTGGCATCCTCCTGCGTATGCGTGTATTGCACTCGCAGCAATCAAAGCTAGAAAACACCCCGAGAGTACAATTGAATACTGAGGAGGCCAGTACTCGCTCTAGAGTATTGGCGATCACCTCACAACGCTTACGCATTTTTCTGTAATCGGAAGTTACTCCGGAGCGCACATATTTCAATGAGTGCTACCTGGCAGTGTTTGTTCGGCAGAGATGTAATTGGGAGGAGCTGTCTGTCATTGCCTGTTTGAGCGTTGGGTGGTTTTTGGGGGGGAGATAGCTAGTGCCGCTGCATGTACAGGCGCTCGGATCTCGACCTAAAAGTGCATTGAATACGGCATGTTATTGTCGTGCTGATCAATATCAGACAAATCTCAGAGACTTTAGGAGAAATCCTATATACAAAACAAAATTCATAAGGATTCATAATGCTTGATTATTTATTAGTTGTTTTTAAGCGTGTGAGCTGCCTAGAATTCCCCTCTGCAATTTCATACTCTGCGGTACGCCAAGTATTACTTTTTCTCTGAGCTGCTTGGTTTTTGTGATGGGGTTTTTCCGTCTCGTAGAATTGTGTCTGGAGGATTTATGGCGTCAAACAGCTTTCAAAATGAAGTGCCAAAAGCTCGGGTTAATATCAAGCTCGATTTGCACACCGGTGGGGCCCAGAAAAAGATTGAGTTGCCGCTGAAGCTGATGGTGATGGGTGATTACAGTAATGGTACAGAGCAACGCCCGTTATCTGAAAGAAGCAAGGTTGGCATTAACAAAAACAATTTTGACAGTGTGCTGGCCGAATTTTCTCCGAGCCTGAAACTGGCGGTGGAAAACACCTTGATCAATGACAATGCCGACACTGCTGTCGCGTTGAATTTCCAGAGCCTGAAAGACTTTGAGCCTGAACAGGTAGCACGGCAAATTCCGCAACTGCGAGCGCTGCTGGCGATGCGCAATCTACTGCGCGACCTCAAATCCAACCTGTTGGATAACGCCACCTTTCGCCATGAACTGGAACGCATCCTCAAGGACGACGCGCTGAGTGACGAGCTGCGAGCCGAACTGGCTGCGCTGGCTCCACAAGAAGATCGTTAATTGCCGTTTATCGCCTAGGCTCGTTAATAAGGAAGTTTTTCATCATGTCCGCAGAACAATCATCCGCACCCTCGCAACTGACTAAAACCCACGACGCAGACAGTGGCCAAGGTATCTATGGCGCCTTGTTCGCCAAGATCAACCTCAGCCCGGTGGCGCAGTTGAGTGGCATCGAAGCTTTTCAAAACTCCGAGGCCCTGTCCGAAGCGTCTGCGGATGAGCGGGTCACTGCGGCCGTCAGTGTCTTCCTGAACCTGCTCAAACAGTCGTCGAATAAAGTCGAACGCTTGGACAAAACCCTGCTGGATGAACACATCGCGTCCTTGGATGCACAGATCAGCCGTCAACTCGACGCGGTCATGCACCACCCTGATTTTCAACGTGTCGAGTCGACCTGGCGTGGCGTGAAGTCCTTGATCGACCAGACCGATTTCCGCCAGAACGTGCGGATCGAACTGTTGGATATCAGCAAGGATCACCTGGTCCAAGACTTCGAAGATGCACCTGAGATTGCCCAAAGCGGCTTGTATCTGCACACCTACACCCAAGAATACGACACCCCAGGTGGTGAGCCGATTGCGGCGGCCATTTCCAATTACGAGTTCAATCGCGGCCCGCAGGATATTGCTCTTTTACGTAATATCTCCAAAGTGGCAGCAGCGGCCCACATGCCGTTCATTGGCTCTGTCGGTCCAGCGTTCTTTGGCAAGGACTCGATGGAAGAAGTAGCTGCCATCAAAGACATTGGCAACTACTTTGATCGGGCCGAATACATTAAGTGGAAGGCGTTCCGCGACAGCGACGACTCCCGTTACATCGGCCTGCTCATGCCTCGCGTGCTGGGTCGCCTACCGTATGGGCCGGACACTGTTCCGGTGCGCAGCTTCAACTACATCGAAAGCGTCAAGGGCCCGGATCACGAGAAATACCTGTGGACCAACGCTTCGTTCGCCTTCGCGGCCAACATGGTCAAGAGCTTTATCACCAACGGTTGGTGCGTACAGATTCGCGGGCCGCAATCGGGTGGGGCGGTCACCGATCTGCCCATTCACCTGTACGACCTGGGCACCGGCAATCAGGTGAAGATCCCTTCCGAAGTGATGATTCCGGAGACCCGCGAATTTGAATTCGCCAATCTCGGTTTCATCCCGCTGTCGTACTACAAGAACCGCGACTATGCGTGTTTCTTCTCGGCCAACTCGGCCCAGAAGCCAGCGCTGTATGACACCGCCGATGCCACGGCCAACAGCCGTATCAACGCACGCTTGCCATACATCTTCTTGCTCTCACGTATCGCCCATTACCTGAAGCTGATTCAGCGCGAAAACATCGGGACCACCAAGGACCGTCGTTTGTTGGAGTTGGAGCTGAACAAGTGGATTGGTGGCCTGGTCACTGAAATGACTGATCCGGGCGACGATCTGCAAGCCTCCCACCCGTTGCGCGATGCCAAGGTGACGGTAGAAGACATCGAGGACAACCCCGGCCTCTTCCGCGTCAAGCTCTATGCCGTACCGCACTTCCAAGTCGAAGGCATGGACGTCAACTTGTCGCTGGTTTCGCAGATGCCCAAAGCAAAAGCCTAAGCCACTTCGCAGGGAAACGATGTCATGAAGATTGACCGCCCCCTATGGGCTGCGGGGGCTTTGCTGTCCCCGCAACAATTCCAGCAGCAAGCACGCTGGGAGGCCTGGGCTAACGAAAGTGTGGCCCATCTGTCGCTGGTACACCCTTGGGGTGTCCAAGGGGTAGCGTTCGACCTGCAAGCCTTACGTCTGGGCAAGCTCAAAGCCACTCACATGCAGGTGCGCATGCCTGATGGCACGTTGGTCGACTCCGACCATGTGGATCGGTTGCCTCCTGCCCTGGAGTTGGCTCGCCTGCTACCCGATGACGCCCAGCAGGTGATCTTGCTCTTGGCGTTGCCGCTGGAGCAAGCCAACGGCAATAACTGTGTATTCGACGGCGCGAAGGTCGAGCGGCCGACGCGTTATCGTCAGGATTGGCGGCAAGTGCAGGATATCTATGCCGACGAGGTGCAGTCGATGGGGGTGCTGGAGTACGCCCTGACTCTGCGCCTGGCTGACGACGAGAACGCTGATTACCTGACCTGCCCGGTCGCACGCCTGATGCGCGACGGGCAGGGCGCCTGGCATCTTGATCTCGAATATGTACCGCCGTTGCTCAGCTTTGCGGCCCATCCAGGGCTGCTGACTCAACTGGATAACCTGTTGACCCAGCTGTCCGCCAAGCGGCAACGGCTGATGGGCATGCGCCGGGAAAGCAACCAGCGCATGGCTGACTTTGCTGTGGCCGATGTGTCGTTGTTCTGGTTGCTCAACGCCTTGAACACCTATCAACCGGTACTGGCCGACCTCAAGGCGCATCCTGCGCGGCACCCCGAGCAGGTATACCTGGAGTTGATCAAGCTGGCCGGCAGTCTGCTGACTTTTTCGCTGGAACAGGATCTGGACTGTATTCCTGCTTACCGACACGAACAGCTGGAAAGTGTATTTCCGCCCCTGATGCGCACCATCTCCACCTTGCTGGAAGCCAGCCTGCCGTCGCGGGTTATTGCTCTGGAGTTGGAGGAAGTGGGAGCCAATCGCTGGCAAGTCACACTCAACGATGCACGCCTGCGTGAGAGGGACGGTGCTGACTTCTACCTGTCGGTTCGCTGCCGCATGCCGGCCGCACAGTTGCAGAGCCAGTTCCCGCGCCTGTGCAAGGTGGGGACGCCGGACGATGTCGATTACCTGGTCAACGCAGCCCTCGACGGTGTGCCGTTGCAGCCGCTCAGCCATGTGCCAGCAGCCATTCCATTGCGCCTGGAAAACCAGTACTTCGCCCTTGATCTGGGCCATGCCAAAGGGCAAGCGATGCTGGCCGAAGGGACCTGTGCGTTCTATGTGCCCAACACGCTGGCTGACATCAAACTCGAATTGTTTGCGGTACTGCGCGCATGAATCTGACTCCCTCGAAAAAACATGCCGTCACCGCGCAGGAGCTCGATGCGCTGTTGCAAGACAGCTACCTGTTGGTCGTCGAGCTGCGCCAGGGCGCCTCGGTGCAAGACGGTCCGGAGCTGTGGAAACGCTGCGAGAAGCAGGTCGAGCAGGTCCAGCAGGGTCTCAAGGACGCTGGAGTGAACAAACGCAGCATTGAGCTGATCAGCCACGCCCAGTGTGCCTTGCTGGATGAGACTGCGCTCAGCTGCGCCAAGGGTGATGCCCATGCCCAATGGGCCGGTGAGCCCTTGCAGGCCAAGTTCTTCAATCGCCACCAGGCCGGTGAGTTTTTGTACGAAGACATGCGCGAATCACTTTGCCAGCCCTCGCCTGACGTACTGGTACTGACAGCCTTTCAGCGGGTCCTGATGCTCGGTTTTCAGGGCCGGTACCGTAACGTGGGCGATCCCGAGCGTGAGCAACTGCTGGACGCCTTGAATGCTCGGGTCGCCCCCCTGGCGCTCAACCAGACGGTCATGACCCAGGGCATCGGCCGCCGAATGAATCCCCTGCGCGGGTTGCGGTCTCCACTGGTTCATATCCTGGCGGCGGGCCTGTTGCTGGTCGGCGCCTGGTGGGGGTTGGATCACTGGCTGGGCAGTCTGATCGCCACGCTTGTACCTGGCCAAGCGTGAGTGGTGGTATGACGCTCAAACTGACACAAAACCTCTGGCTGTGGGCCGGCACGCTTACCTTAGTGCTGCTGATGGTCATACCGTTCGCCGGCTGGATAAGTGCCGTGGCGGCATTGGTCGTTGTGATTGTGGTCGCCTGGGCCTGGGTCCGGGTGGGGCGCCGTTTTGCACGGCTGGGCCAGCAGTTGGTGTTGGTCGGCGATACCTCCCTGCCACCGACTGCCTACCGTCAGCCTGTGGTGTTGGTCTGTGGCGATGGTCTGAGTGGTCTGTTCGGCGCGGAGCCTGCTGGGCAATTGGCCCTGCGCACCACCTCGCAGGGGTGTTATGTGCGCGTCCCCAGCCTTGAGCAATTATTACCGATCACCACGGGCATCCAGGCCTTGCGCCCGGACTGGGGTGGGCAACTCAGCGTAATGTTTGTTGTCAACCCAGGCGAGCACACCGACGCCGCAGAGCTGTCGGGTCAGGTGCGCGTCTTTTGCCATCAGCTCGCGCTGGTGCGCAAGCGCGGCCTGGCGCTGCCGCTAATGCTGGTGAGCTACCTGCAAGCCGCAAAAGGCGAAGGCGTCTGGTTCAGTTGGGAGGCCGCTCAACCCAACCCCCAGGTGCGCGAGGCAGGTGCCTGCATCAGCCTGATCGACTGGCAGCGGCAGGTCGCCGACGGCGCAACCTACGCGGCACGTTTATGCACCAGCGTACAGGTCAGCAGCGTGGCGACGTGGTTGAAGGAAGCACTACTCCCGCACTTCGAGACCCGTGATGCCCACCACCCACTGGCCTGCGCCATCACCCTGGTACCGGTTCTACCCCAGCGGGTCGTCGGCAATCTGTGGCAACAATGGTTGCGTGACAAGGTGGGCTTGTTGAGTGATGCCGGGCAACCTTTGGTGGAGGTAAGTTCGGCCCTGCCGTTTCCTGATCCCTTGCTGAACTTGCTGCCGCTCCACACCCGGCGCTCCCCGGTCCTGTGGGCGAGTGTTGTGGCGTGCTGGTTGTTTGCGGTGGCTGGTGTCGTGGCCCTGGCCAGCTCATCCTGGCAGAACAACCTGCTGCTGCGTCAGGTCAGTGATGATCTGCGGCGCTATGCCTCTATTCCCCTGGCCGAACGTCGTGACCAGCCCCAATTCGCCTTGCGTGAAAACGCCGTGGCCGTGCTGCGCCAGGATGCCACGCGTCTGGACGATTACTACCGGCAGGGCGAACCGCTGGCACTGGGCCTGGGCCTGTATCGCGGCGAACTGTTGCGGATGCCTCTGCTGGAGACCATCGCCAGTCATCGACAGCCATCAGAAGCCCCCACGCTCGCGAAGATTCCCGAACCGGTGCGCCTGGACAGCCTGTCACTGTTCGGTACGGGCAGCGCCGAACTAAAGGCTGGTTCGACCAAGGTGCTGATCAACGCTCTAGTCAACATCAAGGCCCAGCCGGGCTGGTTAATCGTCATCGCCGGGCATACCGATGTCACAGGCAGCCCTGAGCAGAACCTTGAGCTGTCCCGCGCCCGAGCCGCCTCGGTGCGCGACTGGATGCAGCGCATGGGCGACATCCCCGACAGTTGTTTTGCGGTCCAGGGCTTTGGTGCCAACCAGCCAGTGGCCAGCAATGACACCGAGGTTGGGCGTGCTGCCAACCGTCGCGTCGATATCCGTCTGGTGCCGGAAGTGGGGGCCTGCGCGCTGCCCACTGCGGCGCTGGACAGACACCCTCTGTCGCATCCAGCGGCATTCAAATTTTGAGAAAAGGAGCTTCACATGGCTATTCCCGTTTACCTCTGGCTGCAAGATGACGGCGGCGCTGAAATCAAAGGGTCCGTGGACGTACAAAAGCGCGAAGGCAGCATCGAGGTCATCGCCCAGGACCACAGCCTGTACATCCCTACCGACAACAACACCGGCAAGCTGACCGGCACCCGGGTTCACACTCCGTTCCTGTTCTCCAAGGAAATCGATGCCTCCAGCCCTTACCTGTACAAGGCGGTGACCACCGGCCAGACCCTCAAGAGCGCCGAGTTCAAGTGGTACCGCATCGATGACGCAGGGCAAGAAGTCGAGTACTTCATCACCAAGCTGGAAAACGTCAAAGTCGTAAAAGTTGCGCCGAAAATGCACGACGTCAAAGACCCGAGCAAAGAAAAGCACAACCACCTGGAGCAGATTGAGCTGCGCTACGAGAAGGTCACCTGGACCTACAAAGACGGCAACATCATTCACTCCGATTCCTGGAACGAACGCCAGAGCGCCTGATGCGAGAAGGCCAGCAGGCGGGTTTCCGTCTGCTGGTTCGCGGTGTGCAGGGTTGAGCGTCCGTTCGCGGGCGCTGAGCCAAACACATCGAGCTGCCTGTGTCGTAGACGGCACACCGACTTTCCACAACAGGGATGTATCCCATGGTCCAGAATTCCGCCCGTTTGCTTCGCCGCCTCAACCCCTATTGCGCCCAGGCACTGAGTGCGGCGGCATCCTTGTGCCAGAGTCGCGCCCATGGGCTGATCAGCATTGAGCACTGGCTGCTTAAGTTGCTGGAGCAGGGCGAAGGCGACCTGACCCTCATCGCCCGTCGCTACGAATGGGACATGGATGCACTCTGGCGCGGCCTGCTCGATCACCTCGACACTCTGCCGCGCAGTGTGCAGGCCAAGCCGCAGCTGTGTGGCAAACTGCAACAACTGATCAAGAACGCCTGGTTGCAGGCATCCCTGGATGGCAACAACGACACGTTGCGCTCGGCCCACCTGCTCGGCGCACTACTGGAGACGCCCAGCCTGCTCACCTGTGATGCCGGCTGGCCGCTGCTCAGTATCAGCGACACCCAGTTACAGCGGTTATTCGACATGCTCGACCAGCATTCCGAAGAGCGGCCACAGGTGCAACAAGAGGCCGTGCTGAACCAAACCGAAACCTCTGTAACGCAGGCTTCATCCAGTGCGGACAAGTCAGATGCCCTGAAAGTCATCTTGGACAAATTCACCCACGACGTTACCGCTAAGGCCTGGGCGGGACAGATCGACCCGGTGTTCGGCCGTGACGATGAGATTAGGCAGGTCATCGACATTCTCAGTCGCCGGCGCAAGAACAACCCGATCTTGGTGGGTGAACCCGGGGTGGGTAAAACCGCGCTGGTTGAAGGTCTTGCATTGCGTATCGTTGAAGGCAATGTCCCCGACAGCCTCAAGCCTGTCAGTGTTCGCACGCTGGATCTGGGCCTGCTGCAGGCCGGCGCCGGGGTCAAAGGCGAGTTCGAACAACGCCTGAAAAACGTCATTGATGCCGTGCAGCAATCGCCTCACCCGGTACTGCTGTTTATCGACGAAGCCCACACCCTGATCGGCGCCGGCAACCAGGCTGGCGGTGCTGATGCCGCCAATCTGCTCAAGCCCGCCTTGGCGCGCGGCGAGTTGCGTACCATCGCAGCCACGACCTGGAGCGAATACAAACAGTATTTTGAACGTGACGCCGCCCTGGAACGACGTTTCCAGATGGTCAAGGTCGACGAGCCGGATGACGCCAACGCCAGTTTGATGCTGCGCGGCCTCAAGGCGCGTTATGCCAGCCACCATGGCGTGCATATTCAGGACGCGGCGGTACAGGCGGCGGTCAACCTCTCGCGGCGCTACCTGACCGGTCGCCAACTGCCGGACAAGGCCGTCGACCTGCTTGACACCGCCAGTGCACGGGTACGCATGAGTCTGGACTGCGAGCCCCAGCCACTGGTCCGCCTCAAGGCCCGGCAGACGGCCCTGGAGCTGGAGCGCCAAGCCCTAGAAGAAGATCAACAACTGAGCGGCAGCTCCGCAGGCGAGCGTCTGGCGATCATTGCCGCGCAACACGCCGACTTGTACCACCAGCAATTAGAGCTTGAGGAGCAATACCGCCGCGAACTCGACCTCACCCAACAACTGCTCGATGCCCGTCAGGCCGAATCTCCACGGATGGACGCCTGCCGGCACCTGCAACAACAGCTGAGCGACGTCCAGGGCAACCAGCCACTGCTGTCCCTCGACGTCGACGCGCGCAGCGTGGCCGAAGTCATCGCCGACTGGACCGGCGTGCCCCTGGGCAGCTTGCTCAAGGACGAACAAGCCAACCTGCTGGAGCTGGAACAGCAACTGGGTGAACAGGTGATCGGCCAGGACCACGCCCTCGGCGCCTTGGCCCAACGCCTGCGTGCGGCCAAGACCGGACTCACGGACGAGAAGGCGCCACTGGGCGTGTTCCTGCTGGTAGGCACCAGCGGCGTCGGCAAGACCGAAACCGCTCTGGCTCTGGCCGACAAGCTGTTTGGCGGTGAAAAGTCCCTCATCACCATCAACCTCTCGGAATACCAGGAAGCCCACACGGTCAGCCAACTCAAAGGCTCACCGCCCGGCTACGTCGGTTACGGCCAGGGCGGTGTGCTCACCGAAGCGGTGCGCCAACGTCCTTACAGCGTGGTTCTACTCGATGAGGTAGAAAAAGCGCACCGCGACGTCCTCAACCTGTTTTATCAAGTCTTCGACCGTGGCTGCATGCGCGATGGTGAAGGGCGGGAAATCGACTTTCGTAATACGGTCATTCTGATGACCTCCAACCTGGGTAGCGATGAACTGCAAGCCTGCTTGCAAGAATTCCCCGGCGCGCCGGACAGCACTCTGCACGAGTTGCTGCGCCCGATCCTGCGCGAACATTTCCAGCCGGCCTTGTTGGCACGTTTCCAGACCCTGATCTACCGCCCGCTGCAGGCCGACGCCCTCAAAACCATCGTTGGGATCAAGCTCGGCCAGGTCGCCAAGCGCTTGCAGCGCCACTACGGACTGGATTGCCAGATCGACGCAGCCCTCAACGAAGCCCTGGTGGCCGCTTGCCTGCTGCCAGACACCGGCGCACGCAACATCGACAGCCTGCTCAACCAGCAGATCCTGCCGGTGCTCAGCCAGCAACTGCTGCAACGCCAGGCCGCCCAGCAGAAAACCCTCGGCGTGACCCTGGGCTACAGCGATGAAGAAGGCATTGTTCTGCACTTTAGCGACGCCCAAGACACCGCGGCACCCGTCGCCATGGAGGCCTGAATATGCTCAACGAATTGCGCACTTTTTTCGACCACAGCCGTCACACACTGAGTGTTCGCGACGTTGACGCACGGCTCGATGTCCTGGCTTTCGAGGGTAAAGAGGGCCTGAGCCAACCGTTCAACTACCGCGTGGAATTCACCTGCTTCGACAGCGACATCGGTGCCGAAAAAATGCTCGGTCAGAACGCCAGTTTCAGCCTGCATGGTGCACCGCACAACCTGCCGTTTTTGGGCCTGAGTGCGCCCAAGGTGAAGCCACTGCGCACGCTGCACGGCGTGGTCACCGGATTTAAACGCCTGTCTGGCTCCGTCGATGAAGCCCGCTACGAAATTACCCTGGAACCGCACCTGGCCTTGCTTGGCCAAGGCAGGCAATTTCGGATCTACCAGCACCAATCGGTGCCGCAGATCGTTGAAAGTATTCTGCGTACCCGCCACGACTTCGAAGGCCAGGACTTTCTCTTCAACCTAGTGCGTGAATACCCCAAGCGCGAACAGGTCATGCAGTATGGCGAAAGCGACCTAGCCTTCATCTCCCGCCTGCTGGCCGACGTCGGCATCTGGTACTGCTTTACCTGCGACGAACGCCTGAAAATCGATGTGGTGGAGTTCCACGATGACCAGCGTCACTACCAATTCGACGTCGCACTGGCGTATCGCCCGCAATCAGGGCTGAGCAGCAGCGGGCAAGACGGGGCGTGGAGCCTGCAATCGAGCCATCAAGTGGTGGAGCAGCACGTTAACATTCGTGCTTACCACCACCGTACCGCCAGCGCCTATCTGAATGGCAACGTCGACCAAACCCGTGGTGCGAGTACCACCTACGGCGAGGCCTATCACTACGCTGAACCGTACACCGTACTGGGCGATCCTTATGCCCATGACGAAGACCTGCAAAGCGAGAGCGGTTATTTTTATGCCCGTCTGCGTCACGAGCGGTACCTCAACGGCCAGACTCAACTTAGCGGTATCAGCAGCAGCGCCACCTTGGCGCCTGGTCAGGTGCTTAAAATATCCGGTGGTGCGCCACAGGCCTTTGCCCCTGGCGCAGTGATCACCCAACTGACCACCCGTGCCGCTCGGGATCGCAGTTTTGAAGTCAGCTTTGAGGCCATACCCTACTCGGAAACCGTGTGCTTTCGCCCAGCGCTGCAAGACAAACCGCAAATTGCCGGCACTGTCCCTGCCCGTGTCACCAGCCCGCAGGAACACGACCCCTACGGCCACATCGACATTGAAGGACGTTACAAGGTCAATTTTCTGTTTGACCGCGACAGTTGGAAACCCGGTGAAGAAAGCCTCTGGCTGCGCCTGGCCCGTCCCTATGCGGGCGACACCCACGGCCTGCACCTACCACTGATCCCTGGCACCGAAGTAGCCATCGCCTTCGAACAGGGCGACCCGGATCGGCCGTACATTGCCCACGCCCTGCACGACAGCCAGCATCCCGACCACGTGACGCTGGGTAAACGCGACTACACGCGCAACGTGCTGCGCACGCCAGCCAACAATAAGCTGCGCATGGAAGACCTGCGCGGGCAGGAGCACATCAAGCTCAGTACCGAGCACAGCGGCAAGAGCCAACTCAACCTCGGGCACCTGGTCGATGCGCAGAAGCAGAAGCGCGGTGAAGGCTTTGAACTGCGCACCGACGGCTGGGGCGCAATTCGGGGTGGGAAAGGGTTGTTTATCACTGCTGATGAACAGGGTAAGGCTCGGGGTGAGCAACTCGATATGGAGGCCGCCATTGAGCAACTGGAAAGCGCCTTATCACTGGCTCGCTCCATGGCTCAAGCTGCCCGTAGCGCAGAAGTGAAGTCCAACGATACCGAGAGCCAACTAGCTTTGGTTGAGGCACTCAAGGGGTTGGTACAACCGGGTGTTCTGCTGCATGCACCAGCGGGTATCGGCGTGCTCAGTCCTAAAGCCGTATGCCTGTCGTCCGGTGGGGAAAGCGTGGGCATCATGGCCGCCCACAACACTGACATCAGCGCCGGGAAGGACATCACCGCAGCCGCTGAGGGCGGCGTAAGCGTGCTCGCGCAACGTGCCGACCTGCAACTCAAGGCCGCTCAAGGCAAAGTCGAACTGCACGCTCAGGGCAGCAACCTGCACGCTCTGGCAAAGACTGATGTCAAGATCGAAAGCGTCGAAGGCCGTATAGAAATCAGCGCCCCGCAAGAGCTGGTACTTAACTGCGGTGGCGCCTACATCCGCCTCAAGGGCGGCGATATAGAGTTGGGTGCGCCCGGCAACATCTATCTCAAGACTGCCAATGTGCAAAAGCTTGGCAGCGCCAGCCTTAATACCCCGGCGTCACCGTTGCCGTCTGGGTACGCCGGCAGCTACACCTTGAAAGACGAAGCCCAAGCACCTATGCCATTTGCTCGCTACCGGGTAACCACCCAACAAGGCGAGGTATTCAGCGGGGTGACTGACAAGGACGGTCTGACCATGAGCGTCCACACCTTGGTGCCAGGTGGCTTGAAGATTGAGCTGCCGGAGACAGCAATCTATGACGAGCAGCTTCACTTGGAGGGTCCGAATGGTGAATTGGCAAGTAATCTGAAGTACTCGGCCACCCTGGCTGACGGCAGCATTCTTGATGGCGTGACTGATGCGCAAGGTTATACACAACGTTTCGTGACTCAGAAGCCGACCCAAGTCACTCAATTGACGCTGTTTCCGCCAGAGAGTGCTGCACCCTTTTGCTGCGCGGCGCAGAGCTCTCAAGCTCCGATGGTGATTGAACTCACGTCCAGCAACATCTCCACTAACGATACAGATGTGGACAGCTCCACAAAAAGTGTTCCTCTGCCCAAAGGAAAAAAACGCTCCCTAACGCCGGGAGAGATTGCGATGGCTGGAACCGTATTTATGGATGCTGTGGATTACAGCAAGGTGAAGGTGCATCACGGTGGTTGGTGGGTGTTCGCTGGCATGCAGAATACGGCAGTAACACCTAATGGCGAGATGTACTATCCGGCAAGTACTAAATACTACAGGGATGATTTTTCTAATACCGCAGATGATAGGGATAAGGCACTGTTTATGCACGAAATGACCCATGTGTGGCAGTACCAACTTGGTTATCCGGTCAAAAGGGCAGGTTTGACGGTGACCAGTCGTGGCGCGAAGGCATACGAATATACCTTGACGGCTAGCGGAGACTTCTCTGATTACAATATGGAGCAGCAGGGAGAGATTGTCTCTGACTACTATCTGATTTGTATTCTTGGTAACCCTCGTGGGGTGTGGAACCCGAATAATTATGACAAGAGCCCTGATCTCCTTGCATCGACGCTGAGCGGTGTCTTACGCAATCCTACCGACAAAGCAAATCTTCCAGGTTGACGAAAAATATGAAACATACAGTGCTTTGGTTACTAGGGTTGTGTTGGTTGGTTTCGGGGAGCACCTATGGCAATTCATTTGGGCGTATGGAAACTGCTGATATTGCAATGATTGATAATAAACCAGCTATTTGCTTGCCTCGTGATGCAAAGGAGCCGTTTTCAGTCGGTTGGATATCTTTGTCAGAAAGCTATGTTCGAAATGCAGGCTCCTGGGGAGTGTCCCTTAAATCTGGTTACAAGCCCCTGGAGCTGAAGCCAGGGGCTTGTATTGGGTTTGATGTTGTACCTGAGGGTTACGAGTTAGACGACTATAAAATTAAAAGTCATCCGCTGGCGTTGAAGGTCAATCGAACCTATGTGTTTCGCTTAAGTGACGCCTATCAGGCAAGAGATACATATACCGCTGTTTTTTGTATCAGTAAGAATGCGCAGGGTTCTTTGGAGTATCTTCAATACACGCGACTGGCAGAGGGAGGTGAAGTCATTCCATCTTGCGATGCCAATCTCAACAGAAATGAGGGTAGGCTTTTTGGGTCAGAAGGTAAGGACTACCTGAACACTAAACGTGACAAAGTTCAGAAGTGGAAGCCGTTGCCTGACGATGCCGATGAAAATATTAAAGCGCAGTCTGCAATTCGTAAATACGGGGAAAATAGGTGAATACCTCAAACATATTTGGAGGGTGACGATGCTTGGGCGGCTGGCGGGCGTTCTTCGTATTGGCAACCAGGCGTTGCCGATGACGTGTATGAAAAAAAGGTGGAAAACTGAATGAATATCAAATGGCTTTATCTATTCTGGGGTGGGATGGATCTTCTTTATGTTGGACGATTCTGCTATCTGGGGTTTTCTCAGGGAAGAACTCCTTTTTACAGTGATATACAGTCCTTTTTTTTGTTGAGTGCAGAGCACGGTTCCGTTTCGATTTTGCTTTTTTGGCTTTCTCTTGCTTTGAATGTTTCGATTGTTTTTTCAATGCTGTTGTTTTTTTTCAAGTCTAGTAGGGTGCCATATTTAGTTTATGCCCAAACTCCTCTTAGGTTGTTATTTACAGTGCCTTCTATATCGGTTTTCCTATGGTTTTCGAAAACAATCGGCACTACGTCAGTTACGTTATTGTTCGCTCTTCTGCTACTTTCGGAAATAATAAAGTTATGCTCGATTTATTTCAGGGGGAAGCTTGTTCGGGCCTAAAATAATGATGGAAGAACGCTCTGGCAGACCGTTTTTACCGTCGGTTTTATGTTGGCTTCTGGGGTTGTATTTGATTGGAGAACCTCGAAGCTGGCGGGCTCGTGGGATGATGAAATAGAGAGATTTGGCAAGTGGGAAATCAGTTAGCTCAACGGAGACTCTGGTCGGCGCTCTCTGATTTGTATGTGGATACCGAGGTTGACTACAAACAAATCGCGGAAGTGGCAAAAAATTACTCGATTGAGGAGGTTGAGTTCGCTTTGTTTGAGCGAGTAGCGCCTGTGTGCATCAGTAACATGCTGTCTCCGGTGCCACCTGTTTGGTGGTACTTCGACGAAGATCAGCTGGTTAAGGATATTGAGGCGTTGATCAAAAAAAGGGCCAAACAAGGGGTAGTGGGTAAATGTCGATCCATTGTGGCTGGGCGCTTGAGACGACTCATTAGTTCGAGTGTGTGGGCCAAGCTGAAAGCTGAAATAGAGCGGGCCAAGAAGGAAGGTTAATGAAATGTCGCCCGAGCTTATGCTTCGGGTAGTCGCTGGGTGCGGTATTGGTTTTTAATTTTTACATCCTGGCGATGTTTATTTTTTTAGTAAGTTTTTAAACAGCAGTGCTTTGTTACGAAAGGTTTAGCCGAATCAGCGGGTCAACCCATTCGGTCGGACAGTTGCTCAGCCAATATCACTATTTATTAAGGACCGTCATGAACGACACCCTGCACCGTACGGACACCCTCAACCCGCGTAAAGACGTGATCGGGGGGAAGCAGAAACAGCATTGGGTCGAATTCCAACTGCTGGACGAGCAGGGCGATCCTTTGGCGAACATGCCCTATCGCGCAGTGAACGACGCTACGCGCTCAGGGTGTGCTACAGAGTACGCGGGCCAAAGTGATGCCCAAGGGGTCATCCGCCTCGACGGTCTGCATCCGATCCCCATCACGTTGCTGATGACGGTCGCCCCCCTGGCCGAGCAATTGAAAACCCGTCGTTTGCGTGCCGAACGACCCGAGCCGCCCCGGCCTGTCATCGGTGACCGCACCCCGCTGTATGGCCCACAGCGCTCGGCCTTCTCCCCCGAAGAGGAGAAGGCGCTCGCAGCAGGCCATGTCTATCACTACCTGCGTATTGGCCAACTGTGCGACGAGAAGCCTGTTTTCGACCCGCCGTTGGCGGACCCGGACCAACTTCCGGCTTTCCACTTTCCGGATAAGAACTTCAGTGGTTTTACGGTTGCTTATGAGGCACTGAATCGCCGTCACGTACTGGAAGTTTGCCCGTATCGTGCATGGTCGCTGGTACTCCATCATCAGCCTGAATACAGCATGGCCAACGCCTACAACCTTGGGTTGATGTCCACCCTGACCTACAGCGTCGTCGCCCAGGAGATGTTGAAAAAACGACCGGGTACCGATCCCAGTACCGTCTCTGGTTCGGTAGAGGAGTTCTTTTATCGCCAGTGCCTGGATCTGTCGCGCTCGCCGGTGATAATCGACGTGCCGGCACTGGTGGTGGACGTACCCTTCGACCAGCGCTACACCACGGCAGTCATGCTTGACTCTTCAGCGGCCGAAGTACCGCCGGGTGAGGCGGGAATCCCGTGGCACATTATTAAAAACACCCAGTTGTTCTATTGCGTCAACTCGACACAAGTAGTTGTGGCTTGGCGTGGGACCCAGGAGCCCATGGACTGGGTGACTGATGCGCTGTACCGCCCAATGCCGGCCGATGGCAGTGGTTGCGACGTGAAGTCAGCGTGTACGCCTCTGACAGATGCTGGCAGTGTTCATTATGGATTTTTGCATTCGTTTGAGGTGGCTAAGAAGCTGTTTCCTCAGCGTTTCGATGACATTCAGGCAGCGTTAAGGGGGCGTGAGTTATTCATTTGCGGTCATAGTTTGGGCGGAGCTCTGGCTCTGATCCACTCTGCGGAGCTGAAAGATCGCAATCCGGTGCTCTACACCTACGGCATGCCCCGCACCTTCACCGCCAA
The DNA here is from genome assembly GCF_059758795.1 of Pseudomonas sp. GQ91. Lineage (NCBI taxonomy): Bacteria > Pseudomonadati > Pseudomonadota > Gammaproteobacteria > Pseudomonadales > Pseudomonadaceae > Pseudomonas > Pseudomonas sp. GQ91. The sequence continues at coordinate 272,013 of NZ_JCAXED010000006.1, read as the reverse complement.
GGCTCTGGAGCGCTTGAAAGCGGTGACGCATTTCCGCCATGTCAATGATGCGGACACCATCACCAGTCTGCCGCCCGAGGCTGCGTTAGATAACTGGCTGTACGGCGTCCTGGGCCCGCTGGGCTCCACCCTGGGTTATACCTGGTCCGTGGGCCAGTTGGTGGCCGGGAAAATTGTCAGCTTTGGAGACCCTTACTGGCATCACGGGAAGATCGCCATGTTCTACCGAGCCGACCAGCATGTGGAAACACGGGGTTCCAACTACCCTGCCGCACGCAACAAAGAAGGGCTCGGCGCGCCCTACCACACCACCGTTCTTAAGCGGCTACCGCATCGCACACGCATTTATCTGGTACCGAGCCTGAGCGATGAGTTCAGTCGCTTCGCCCATGAAGATCAGAAAATCCTGATCCGTTCATTGAACCGGGAAAACCTGGCGGATCTGTTTCCATCGCACACCAACCCCGAGCGCAGTACCAGTCGCACCAATCCGATGGACCACCTGATGAACGCTGCCTATCTGCCGTTCTTGCATAACCAATTGTTGGAACTGATCGACCCCGAACTGCCGCTGAAGCGCAAGGAGGACCGAGTGAAGTTCAAGGAGCAAATGCACACGCTGGGTGTTCCCGAGACGGAAAGCCATCGCAACCAACAATTCCTTGCTTTGCAAACATTATTGCCCATGGCGTTGCGCGCGACTGAAGAGCTGGAAGGTGGGCCCGAAGCCCTGAAGCGGTTTGCCCGCAAACGGGAGTTCGGCGTAATGATCGAGATCACCCAAGCCCGAAGTAACCCTTCGGGACGTCACAGCGAACCAAGCGCTTCAATCGCAGAGGAAACGCTTAACTCATGAACATTTCGACTACTGAAAAAAACCGAACCGTGTGCGACTTCGTCGACCACCACATTGCGCCGCAGGAGCAAAAAATGAGCATCGACGGCACCAACTGTCACCGAGGAACTCAGCGTATAAATGCACGCCTATGCCGCATGAGCGGTGTTCTGTTGTTGCTGTTCAGCGTTAGCGGTTGTGCCCAGAACCAGACCTTGGCGCCACCACAGGGAGGAGAGCAGGTCAGCATTACGGTAAAGGTTCCCCCGAATCTCGCAGCGGAACCCATGCGGGTGATGTACCGCTCCGAGAAATGCCCCATCAAACGTTCCGGGACGGATTGGTCCAGTTATGAGGAGGATGGTTATCTATCTACAACGGTGCAGCCACAGCAGCAGGGGCAGAGCGATGTGTACGAGGCGAAGCTAGCCATCAACGGCGGTAGCCGATGCCAGTGGCAACTGAGTAACGTCACCTTTGGCGTCACCTATGCCAACACGACACACTTCGGGGATAACGTCAGGGCCGGACCTGGGGGCGGGATTATTGTAATGTTTGATCAGCACCTACCCCAACAGCGCTCTGCTTTTGAGCCCACAAGAACGGTCAGTGGGGACCTGCTGATTAGGAAGGACTACTACCCTTGGATTAATGAACAGTTAATTGGCAAGCATGAAAAGGTTGTCTGGATAGTTGGAGAGGGCGAAATTTATTCATATTACCGAGCGCCAAATGCCAGAAAGGTAACGTTTGAGCCAGTGCTGCATGCCGACTACGTTGTTTACTCCGTTGAGTCGAAGGTGCAGAAAGTAGGTAGTTATCCCCAGAATACTTACCCCGATGGCAGCGTTACGGCGGATGGCAACAAACCGAATTTCAGGAAGCTGCAAGCCATTCGCTTGGGACAACCGCAATGACTATCAAGCTTCTATGTCCACTCCCCGTCACTTGGGGTGATGCATGAACACACTAATCCGCGATGCAATGGGAGGTGTGCTGCTGTTCAACCTTAGCGGTTGCGCCCAGAACCAAACCCTGTGGAGAACAGGCCAGTATCACATATCCCAATGCCAGCATGGCTGGCCGATGGACGTGCCCAAAATTTCAAGAAGTTGCAATGAAGAATAAAACTGAAAAGAGGGGGGGTGATAAATGAATAAAATGCTGCTGATTGTGCTTTTTCTATTTATATCTGGTTGTGCTCGAGGATTTAGTTATACGAAGGTTCCGGTCAGTCAGATACTGAGTGATCAGCCTCAAGTGATTTATGTTCAGGTGCGTGCTGAGGATGATTATGAGAGCGGCTTGAGTAGTGTTGTCCAAAAAGTCAAAATGATCGAGAGTGTTAAAGATGTGAAATATGTCCAATCTGACGATGTGGACTATATGACTTTTTGGATTCCAATAACGTTCGGGTACGATGGTGAAAACGCCAAGGTAATTTCTATTTATAATGATAGGGGGGTGTCGGGTTCAGGGATCGGCTGGGAGATAAATAATGAGTGGGCTGATCGGTTTCCCAGGACTTTCTTGGTTAACGGTGCATTGATCGAATTGTGTAATGATACGGCTGAAGAGTTTGTTAGTACTTCATCGAGTGAGGCGATTTTTGATGGTTGGCCCTCTTCTTTCATGAAGGCCCGACTTTCCTCTGGAAAATGTATGGAGGCTACAATAATTCTGAATATCAACACGCCTTTTATGCAGCGGAATGTAGAGCGGCAAAAGTTTAATATTTTTTTGTTGAGTACCGATAAAAATAAAAAATAGAAATTTGCTGTGGGTTGGTAGATTGAGCTTTTACTTTTTAAGTAAGAGCGCTCTGCTTTTTAACTTGTGTTCAGTGATTGGTTGAGGTTGTTGTATGCATTGTCATAAATACTTTACTTTTTTGTTGACTGCCTGGGCTTTTCAATAATTGCAATACTTGGAAGATGCATTGTCTTTAGATTAGGAGACTTAATCAATATGTCCCAAGGTTTCGTTTTGTTAGGTGATAAAACCACCCACGGTGGAGAAGTCATCTCGGCCTCATCCACGATGATCGTGCATGGCAAGCGAGTGGCATTGGTCGGTGACGAAGTTCGCTGTCCGCTGCCAGGGCATGGCGTCAACCGGATTGTGGAAGGCTGTCCGGACTGGTCTGAGGATGGCCGGGCCATGGTGATCAACGGTTGCCGCTCTGAGTGCGGTTGTCAGGTGATTTCCAGCGCTCCCGATTGTGGGGTGGGCTAGTCATGGGCTGGGATCGTCAGCCGCCCGAAGTGGTGGAAGCTCCAGAGCCCCCTGTGCTGGGCCGTTGGGTATTGGCGGCAGTCGTGGCGGTGCTCGCCTGCGTGCTGCTGTTTTTGCTGTATGCCTCCGAACGTATGCCGCTACTGCATACGTTCAATATCTGGGTATTTTCCAGCTCGCCGTTGCTGGTCTGGATACTGGCGTTTGGTGCTCGTGCCCATGCTTACGGGAAAGCGCTGAGTCATTACCAGTTTCTTGAGGAGGAGGCACAAGGTGCACAGCAGTCCTGGCAGGGCTGGTCGCAGCGCTACCTGGCAGTGTCTGCCAGTTGTGTGCTGTTGCCGGATCAGGTGTCTGCCAGCGTACTGATTCAAGGTCCCTCTGGTTTGCCTCCCCGTACAGGGCAGGCACGGCGTATTACGGCCCTACCTGTACAGGCGGAACGCGTGCAGACCGGATTGCAGATGTTGGTCCAGGGACTGGCGCCGGCACTGCAAGCCTTGCCGACGGCCCAGGAGCTGCGGATCACCCTCCTGAGCGATGTCGATCCTGGGCAATACGAAGCCTTGCGCGATGCCTTGCAGCAGACTTGGACCACCACAAAAAGTCGGCCGCTACCCGCTACGGTCACTCTGGCTGGCGAATTGTCGTACCGGTGGATCGATGAAACATTGAAGACTGCGAGCGCAGCCATCGAGTTGATTCTGGTGTTACAGGTACACGGCGAAGAAGCGTACTCCGACGGGCTTGCAGCCTTGCTTTTATGCCCGGACAGCCTGGCACTCGCCTTGGAGCTACCGGTAACGGCTGGCTTGTTACGGCCAATGCCGTTGGACAATGACGCGCTGGATAGCGAATTTCCGCTGTTCCTGCAAACCCAGACAAGTGCTTGCCAGGCGACTGGCTTGTTGGCCGACGACGCGGATTGGCAGCCTCTGACCGGCAAAATGTTTGCTGTCGCAGGTGCTCATGGCGCGTCGCTCAAGGTGGAGTCGCAGTGGATTCAGGAGAACCTGTGTGGATTGTCGGGCCCGCTCGGGCACTGGCTGGTGACTGCGCTTGGAGTGGAAATGGTTCGGCATCAGCGCAAGCCTTTGTTGGTATTGGCCCAAGAAGAATCGCGGCACTGGATTAGCACTGTTACCACGGGAGAGTTGGCATGAAAGCTTGGAGTAATTCATGGCGTCGCGCGGGGGCAGCAGTGTGGGTCATTACGCTTGTAACTGCGCTGGGCTGGGTGATCTGGAAGTACGGTGCTCGGATAGGGTTAGTCGAGAATCACCACAAGCTGTTCGCTTTTTTACTAATCATTACTATCGCAATGGTGGGCAGCTTGGTACCACGGCTGTTGGCGCATCTCAAACGCCAAAACCACCAAGAGCAGGGTCGCACGGATAAGGTCTATGCCCCGACAGACGCACAGATGGTTTTGCCTCGCCAACCAGCTGTTGATTTCTCAGCGCTGCGTGACCACCTGCGAGAGCGCTACGGCCTCTTCTGGCGCCGTAAAGTCCGTCTGCTGCTGGTCGTTGGCGAACCGGCTCAAATCGAAGCCATCGCCCCGACCCTGGCCGATCAATTATGGCTGGAAGGCCAAAGCACCGTCCTATTGTGGGGCGGCAGTGCCCAGTCGACATTGGACCAGTCATTCCCTCAGCAATGGGCCGGCCTGAGCCGCTGGCGTGCGCTCGACGGCGTGGTCTGGGCACTGAACAAAACCCAGGCCGCCGATGATGCCGCGATGGGTGCGGGCGTGCGCCAGATGCAGCGCCTGGCCCGTGGCCTGAACTGGCAGTTGCCGTTGTACCTGTGGCAGGTCTGCGACAGCGCCTGGTCGCAGGACACCCGCAAGGCGCAGCCAGTGAGCTGCCTGTTGCCGGCGCGCTTTGATGCGCAGACGTTGCAAGGTCGTTTGAATAGTTTGCTGGAGCCTTTGCGTCGCGAAGGCCTGGCGCAGATCAATAATGTAATGGGCCATGACTTCCTGCTGCGCCTGTCCCGCGATTTGCAGGCCGAGGGAATTGCTCGTTGGCGTCACACGCTCGCTCCGTTGGCCGGCGAGTTCGCCCGTGGCGTGCCGTTGCGTGGGCTGTGGTTCAGCCTGCCGGTGCAGGGTGATCAGCGTGATGCTCAACATGTTTGGCTCGTCGCCCCGGCATGGCACGGCGTACTCAACGATAACGCCACCAGCGGCCGTCGACTGGGCTGGAGCGTTCCGCGCGTCGGTTATGCGCTGGTGCTAGGGTTGGCAGTGCTGTGGGGAGCCGGGTTATTGCTGTCGTTTGTCAGTAACCGTGTACAGATTGCCCACGTGCAAACTTCGTTGGCGGCATTGCAGCAACCGGGCAATAGCGACGAGCAACTGAGCGCGTTCAACGATCTGGTACGCGAGCTGGCACGTCTGGATTACCGCGCCAAACACGGCATGCCCTGGTACCAGCGTTTCGGCTTGAACCAAAATCAAGCCCTGCTCGATGCCCTGTGGCCACGTTATGTCGAAGCCAACAACCGCTTGATACGTGACCCGGCAGCGGCCAATTTGCAGCGACAGCTTAACGCCTTGATCAGTCTGCCCCCGGGCAGCGAGCAACGGGCTGAACGGGCACAAAGCGCCTACGAGCAATTGAAGGCGTACCTGATGATGGCGCGCCCGCAAAAAGCTGATGCGACCTTCCTGACCAAAGCCTTGACCAACGCCGAGCCGTCACGCACCGGCGTATCGCCGGGACTCTGGCAAGGCCTGTCACCGAACCTGTGGCAGTTCTATGGCGAGCACTTGGCGACGCACCCGGACTGGGCCATCAAGGCTGACCCGACGCTGGTGGCGCTGACCCGACAAGTGCTGCTCGGTCAGTTGGGCCAGCGCAATGCCGAAACCACCCTGTACCAGCAGGTCCTCGACCTGGCAGCTAACCAATATCCTGAGTTGGGTGTGCAAGGCATGGTTGGTGAAACCGACGCCCTGGCGTTGTTCTACACCGAATCCAGCGTGCCGGGGGTGTTCACTCGCCAGGCCTGGGAAGGCCAGGTACGTCAGGCCATTGACGATATCGCCGAGGCGCGCCGCGAGGAAATCGACTGGGTACTCAGTGACAACCAGACCGATATTGCCGCCGAGCTGACCCCTAGTGTGCTCAAGGAACGCCTCACTGAACGCTACTTTCAGGACTACGCCGACGCCTGGCTGGATTTTCTCAACAGCCTGCGCTGGCATCAGACCGTCAGCCTGCCCGATGTGATCGATCAGTTGACCCTGATGACCGATGTCCGCCAGTCGCCACTGATTGCCCTGATGAACACCTTGGCCTACCAGGGACAGGCCGGTACTCGCAGCCAGGCCCTAGCTGACTCGCTGATCAAGTCCGCACAAAAGCTGATCGATCAGGACAAGGTGCCGGTGATCGACCAACAAACCCAGGCGCCACGCAGTCCGCTGGATGCTACCTTTGGTCCGCTGCTGACCCTGTTGGGCAAAGACCCCGAGGGCAAGACCGATAACGATCGATTGAGCCTGCAGGCGTTTCTCACTCGAGTAACACGTGTGCGTTTGAAATTGCAGCAAGTGAGCAATGCGCCTGATCCGCAGGAAATGACCCAGGCCTTGGCGCAGACGGTTTTTCAGGGCAAGAGCATCGACCTGACGGACACCCAGTCCTACGGCAACCTGATTGCCGCCAGCCTGGGTGCGGAGTGGAGTGGAGTCGGCCATACGCTGTTTGTGCAGCCGCTGGATCAAGCCTGGCAGCGGGTTTTGCAACCCTCTGCGGCTGGGCTCAACAATCAGTGGCAGCGGGCGATTGTCACGGACTGGCAAGGCGCTTTCGCCGGTCGCTACCCGTTTGCTGACACCGCCAGTGACTCCTCGTTGCCGATGCTGGGGCAGATGATCCGCGCCGACTCTGGGCGCATCGAGCAGTTTTTGCAGCGCCAACTGAGCGGTGTGCTGCGCAAGGAAGGCAGCCGCTGGGTCGCCGACCCTCGTCATAGTCAAGGCTTGCGCTTCAATCCGCAGTTCCTGTCGGCAATCAACCAGCTCAGCCACTTGGCTGACGTAATCTACACCGACGGCGGCATGGGCCTGAGCTTCGAGCTGCAAGGCAAGCCGGTGCGCGATGTGGTGCAAACCACCTTCATCCTCAATGGTGTGCAACATCAGTACTTCAACCAGAAAGAGCTCTGGCAGCGTTTCAGTTGGCCGGGACGTGGTGACCATCCGGGCGCCAGCCTGAGCTGGACCAGCATTCATACCGGCGAGCGTTTGTTCGGTGACTACCAGGGCACTTGGGGCCTGATTCGCTTGTTGGAAAAAGCTCGAATCATCCCTTTGGACGATGGTGACAGCCGCTACCGCATGGTCCTCAAAGCCCCTGATGGCGCGAATCTCACCTGGAACCTGCGCACCGAACTGGGTGCAGGTCCTTTGGCCCTGCTCAACTTGCGCAACTTCACGCTGCCGTCGCAGATCTTTCTCAACGAAGGTGCCGCAGAAGTGCCCTATGCGCAAAACGGGAGTTTTGAATGAGCCTGCGCACCCTGATCACTCACTGCCTGGGTGAGCGCGATGCCTTGGCCCTCGCCCGCGACCAGGCCGAACGCTGGCAACCGTGGCTTCTGCCCATCAGTGCGGACTCACCCGTAGGCGAAGATCCAGGCTATGACGATGACTTCCAGCGCATGCGTGAAGAGGTCAACAAACTGTCCGGGGCGGATGCCGAGCGGGTGGTTCAACTGGCCGAGAAGCTGCTTACCCACACCTGCAAGGACCTGCGGGTGGCCACCTACTACCTGTGGGCGCGTTTGCAGAAGGACGGTGAAGTCGGACTGGCGGACGGGCTGACGTTGTTGGCTGCGTTGGTGGAGCGTTATGCCGCAGAGGTACTGCCGGCGCGGCCCAACAGTCGCAAGATGGCTTTGGAATGGCTGTCCAGCGGCAAGGTGCTGGACAGCCTGTCGTTGTACCCCGAGGTGGTGCGCAGCGAGTCCGAACGTACAGTAGCGGCGTTGGCCTGGCTGGAGCGCGGGCTTGAGGCGTGGCCGCAAGACCAACGTCCAGCGTTAGGGGCGTTGTATGGCGCATTGTCCGCCCGGTTGACCCAGTCCGGCGGGGTGGATGCACTGGTGCCGCAGCACAGTGCCAGTCATGAGTCGAACGTGCAGTCGGCGCCAACCGCCACGGCCATCAAGTCCGGGCGTGACCTGCTGGACAACGGCCGGGCGCTGGCGGGTTATTTGCGCGAGCAACCCCAAGGTTGGCTGGCGGCCCATCGACTGATGAAGAGCTTGCGTTGGGACACGGTGCACCAGACGCCGCCTGAGGAAGCCAGCGGTAATACGCGTCTGGCGTCACCTCGTGGCGATTATCGCGCTCAACTTAAGCGCCTGTACCTGCAACAGAGTTGGGCTGAGTTGCTCGATCAGGTCGAGCGGGTGTACGCCGAAGGGGTGAACCATTTTTGGCTGGATCTGCAGTGGTATCTGTACCAGGCGTTGAGCAAACAATCCGCACCACAGGACAGCTGGGCCGATATCGTCAAGCGTGATCTGGGGATGTTTCTCGAACGACTGCCGGGCTTGGAACTGTTGCACTGGAACGACGGTACGCCCTTCGCCGATGAGACTACCCGCGACTGGATCACCCAACACGTCAGTGGCAACCGCGCCCAGCAATGGCTGCCGGCACCGAAGGCGATACTGACCACAGGAGACGCTGAAATCCTGTCGCTGGAGGGTGAAGCCCTGGTCCAGGCCGACAGCGACGGCGTAGAGGTGGCGCTCGCCTGGTTGGCGGCCCGGCCTGGAATACAAACCGGGCGTCAGCGCTGGCTGCTGCGCCTGCTGATGGCGCGGGTAGCCGAGCAATATGGCAAAAGCGATCTGGCCCTGCACCTACTGGGGGAGTTGGACGCTACCGCGCAGCATCACGCGCTGGCGGTGTGGGAGCCGGAGCTGAATTTTGAGGTCAAGGCACGCCTGCTCAAGCTATTGCGCTTGAAAGCGCAGCGCAACGATGCGGACAAACCCACCCTGGCCCGGCGCACCGAGGCGCTATTGGCAGGACTGGTTGCGATTGACCCGGTACGCGCTGCAGTGCTTTGCGGTTAACCCTTATTCATCTGGAGTCTATCTGTGAGCACGGAAAATTTAACACTGCGCTACTTCGATGCCGAGATGCGTTACTTGCGTGAAGCCGGCAAGGAATTCGCAGAAGCGTTTCCGGATCGGGCAGCCCAACTCAATCTGGACAAACCGGGCGCGCAAGACCCGTATGTGGAACGTCTGTTCGAGGGCTTTGCCTTCTTGATGGGGCGCCTGCGCGAGAAGCTCGACGATGACTTGCCGGAGCTGACCGAGGGTCTGGTCAGCCTGCTGTGGCCGCATTACTTGCGCACCATTCCTTCATTGTCGGTCGTCGAGTTGGTGCCTGAACTGGCGCAGATGAAGCGCAGCGAGGCCATCGCTACGGGCTTTGAGGTACTGTCCCAACCCGTCGGCCCGCAACGCACGCGCTGCCGTTACACCACCACCCAGGACCTGATGTTGCAACCGTTGGCCCTGGAGTCGGTACGACTGGCCTACGAGCCAGACGGTCGCTCACTGCTGCGCCTGCGCTTTGCCTGCGGTGCGTTGACAGACTGGAGTCAGATCGACCTGAGCCACCTGCCGCTGTACCTGAATGCCGACGCACCGCTGGCCAGTGCCTTGCATCAGGCACTGACCCTGAACACCCAAGCGTTGTACGTACGCTTGTCGGGGCAGCAGGAGCGCCATCGGCTGGAGGGCCACTTTGCGCCTAAGGGGTTCGCCGATGAAGATCGCCTGTGGCCCAAGGGCGACAGCGCTTTCAGCGGTTACCAATTGCTGCTGGAGTACTTCAGTTTCCGCGAAAAATTCATGTTCGTGACCCTTTGTGGTCTGGAACAACTGAACCTCACCCCGGGTACGCCGTGGTTTGAACTGGACGTGGTGCTGCGCGAGGCATGGCCGCACGAATTTAGTGTGAGCAGCGAACACATTCGCCTGCACACCGTGCCGGTGATCAACCTGTTCCCGCTGGAGGCCGATCCGATGACTCTGGCGCCGTTGCAAACCGACTACCTGCTGCGGCCTATGCGCTTGCAGGACGGTCACACCGAAATCTATTCGGTCGACCAGGTTACCTCGTCAAAAAACGCGGTGCGTCAGGACTATGTGCCGTTCACCAGCTTTCGCCACAAGGGCGGCATGCTGCGCGATGAGGCCCCTGAGCGTTATTTCCATACCCGTCTGAAGCGCTCCGCCAAGGGTTTGCATGACACTTGGCTGATCCTGGGCGGTGACGGTTTCGATAAGGATCGATTGCAGGGCAGCGAAAGCCTGTCCCTGCGATTGACCGGCACCAATGGGCTATTACCGCGTAAGGCCCTGCAAAGCACCTTGCTCGACACCGTGGTGCAATCCACCCAGACCGGCCTGCGGGTACGCAACCTGTGTGCACCCAGCTTGCCGTGCTACCCGCCTAACCGTGATCGTTTTCACTGGCGGGTGCTCAGCCATTTGGGTTCGAACTTCTTGCCGATGCTCGACAGCGCCGAGGTGCTGCGCGGCACCCTGGCGCTGTATGACTGGACCTGCAGCGAGCTGAACCGCCGTCGCCTGGAGGCGATTGTCGAGGTTCGCCATCATCTGGTTCAGCGTTTCGAAAAAGGCTTTCTGCTGCGCGGGGTGGATATCGAAGTCACCCTGGATGCCAATGGTTTTTCTGGCGAGGGCGACATCAGCCTGTTCGGCGAGTTGCTCCATCGCTTCTTTGGCCTGTATGCCGACATTCATTTGTTCAACCAGCTCACGCTGATCCTGCAACCTACTGGAAAGTGCCTGCGATGGAACGAAAACCACAGTCAGCGTATTCCCGGCTGAAAGCCGCTGGTTTACTCCAAGCGCTGGACGGGCGGGTTGCCGAGGCCAACCTCTACCGTTTCTGCCAGTTACTGGAACAGGCATTGCCCGATCACCCACCGTTGGGGAGCACCGCGCACCCGGCGGATGATGCGGTGCGCTTTCGGCCCGATCCCGGTATGGGGTTTCCTGCGGGTGAACTGAAGGCCATCGAAACCGACGAGGACTATCCGGAGCGTCCGGCGACGGTACGCACGCGTCTGTTGGGCCTGTACGGCGTCGACTCACCGATGCCGACGACGTTTCTGGACGACATCGCCCAGCGTCGCGAAGGCCATGAAGCGCTGGAGGCGTTCCTTGATATTTTCAACCACCGGATATTCACCCAGTTCTATCGCATCTGGCGCAAGTACTCCTACCCGGCGACGTTCGAGGCGGGCGGCAGCGATGCGACGTCGCAATGCCTGCTGGGTCTGATCGGTTTGGGGATTCCCGGCACCGCCCAGCAAATCGCCACGCCGATCTCGCGCTTCCTGGCGCTGCTCAGTGTGATGCGCCTACCGACGCGCAACGCCGAAGGCATCAGTGCACTGGTCAAGTTACTGGCACCCAATACCAAAACCCGGGTGACGCCGCATTGGCCACAGAAAGTGCCCTTGGCGCAGCCGGCCAGTTTGTCCACCACTCACCCAGTGAGCTTGTCCCAGGGCACGCCGTTGGGCAGCGTCGGCTTTGATGCCAACAGTCAGTTGCACCTGGCGCTGTTCACCGAGGACCTGATTGAGGCGCGTGGCTGGTTGCCGGGCAGCCAACTGCACAACGACTTACTGGTGTTGCTGCGGGTGTATCTGGGCTGGCGTTGCACTGCAAAATTGCAGCTGTCATTGCCGATACACAGCCTGCCCAAACCGGTGCTCGGCGGTGCGCCGGTGCTCTTGGGTATGACCGGTGTTCTGGGCCTGGGCAGCGAGGCCTGGCAGGTCGGGGAGCACGACACCATCACCATCAACCTGGGCCGATATCAAGGCCTACACAGCAACCCCCAGTACAGAGAGGCACAGCATGTTGCGTACCGTTTTTAATCTATTGAAGGTGGCGCTGCTCGGTGCGTTATTGAGTGGGTGCGGGCTGACCCAGACTGTGGCCGACGGCACCGTGTCCATGGCCAAGGCCATCTTCTACAAACAGGTAAAAGTCCTGCACTTGGACTTTACCGGCCGGGCGGCGATGAACACCGACGTGACGGACATGACTGGCCTATCGGTGCCCACCGTGGTGCGGGTGTATCAACTGCGCGATAGCAAGGCCGTGGACAAAGCCACCTATGACAGCATGCTGAGCGATGCGGATAACTTGCTGCGCGCCGATCTGCTGGATCAGCAAGCGCTGGTGGTTAAACCCGGAGAGGGCGCACAACTGAACGTGCCCCTGAATAAAGACGCTCAGTTCGTGACCGTGGTGGCGTTGTTCCGCACGCCCGACACGCAGAAAAACACCTGGCGTCTGACGCTGACCCGCGATGACCTGGACCCGGACCGGGCGCGGGTGATCGAACTGGGCAACAACCGGCTGACCCTGCAACCGTTGGCGGAGAAGTAAGCCGTGAGCGAGCTGAATCCTTCACTCTACGAAATGCTTTTGCAGAATTTTGACGGTGAGCTGGACCTGTATCGCGTTCGGGAAGAGGACCAGCACACCCTGTCGGTGCTGGACAACCTGCAACGCATCCTCAACAGCCGGGCGGGATCGATTAGTCACCTACCGGACTACGGCCTGCCGGACATGGGCCTGATCCTGCAAGGACTGCCCGCCTCAGCGCATGGGCTGATGGGTACCCTGGTCAACACCTTGCTCAAGTACGAGCCGCGGTTAGCGGCGGTGAACATCGAACTGCTGCCGCAGACCCAACCGGGCCATCTGGAATATGCCCTCGACGCGCAACTGAAAGGGGGCGAGCGGGTGACCTTCGGCACGACCCTGGCGCCCGAGGGGAAAGTGTTGGTGCGTCACCTGAAGCGGCAGCACTATCTGCCCAAGCCGTAAACCTGTAAGGAAAGGAAGCTGGATGACGGCGTTATTTGAAATGCGTATCCGAATCGGCGGTGACCCGCGTGGCTTCGGCGAATTTACCGCGTTGCGTGACGAGCTGGCCAAGCTGAGCCATCCGGCGTGCCCGGACGTCGACTGGGCCAAGGTCGAGCAGTTGAGCCTGACGTTGTTCCACAACAACGGCGCAGAGCTGCAAACCGCCGCTGCTTTTGCGCTGGCCCGCAGCCAACGCCACGGTCTGGAGGGCATGGCGCACGGGGTGACATTGATCGAGGCGCTGTGCAACGAATGGCCCAGCGTGTGGCCACCCATGGCCTCCGTACGCCTGGATATTTTGGCCTGGCTGTTTGCCCAATTGCAGCCGTTGCTGCGCAGTCAACAGATCACGACGCAAACATTGCCTGCCCTTGAATATCTGGACAGTGAGCTGGCTCGATTAGCCACGCAACTGAATCGTCAGGGACAGGTGCCCTTGGTCACGTTGCAGGCGCTGCGTCATCAGGTCAGCGGACTGATGCAACGCCTGGAGCGAAATCTCCACGCCGGTGAAATGGTGCCGCAACTGAGTAGGGTTCCGGCACCTGCGTTTGTGACCCCCGTGGTGATTTTGCCAGCCCAGCCGATGCCGGAGGTGCCGACCGCATCCCCGAAAGCTAAGCGGCGCCGTATCGTCGGGTGGCTGTTTGCGCTGATCGCCGTCATCGCTCTGGCGTGTGGGTTCTGGTGGTGGAGTCAGATGGCAGGTCAAAACGTCCAACCGCACCAGGCCGTGCCCGCCCCGGTGCGTCTGGACAGCCTGTCGCTATTCGATGCAGGCAGCAGCGAACTTAAGTCTGGCTCGGCCAAAGTGCTGATCAACGCTCTGGTCAACATCAAGGCTCAATCTGGCTGGCTGATTGTGATCGTCGGGCATACCGACACCACGGGTAACGCGGAGCAGAACCTTCAACTCTCATACGCTCGCGCCCAGGCGGTGCGCGACTGGATGCAGCGCATGGGCGACATCCCTGACAACTGTTTTGCTGTCCAGGGTGCGGCAGGCAGTCAACCGATTGTTAGCAACGACACCGTCTCGGGGCGAGCGATCAATCGCCGGGTGGATATTCGCCTGGTGCCGCATGTGGAGGCCTGCATGAATGCTGCACGTTGAGAAGGCGACGTCGATGGTTGAACGTATCAAAAATGTACTGTGATGAATGCATGAGTAGGGTCCACCGGACCCAAATTGAAAAATAGGAGAACTATGATCCCGTCAATTGATAAAACAATTCAGGTACTGGAAGAGTTAAGCCGCTGTGAACCGCGTCAAGTGCGGTGCACTGGGGTGGAAAATAAGGCACGGGTCATCGCTAATTGGTGCCTGGGCTTATCTGGGCTATTCCTTATCATCATGGCATGTTTCGTTTTTTTCTATGAAGCTAGGCCACCCTCTATATATGCCCAAATATTTGTGCTGACGATGAGCGTCCTTTCCATGCTACTGGCCATATCCACTTTGATTGCGCCGATGGTGGCGTCGCTTTTGTTGGCTTTTCGTTGGAAGAAGTTATCGTTGGAAGGATTGTGTGACGATATTCGGCATGAACAAACGATGGCTGATCGTTTCGCCAAATTTGAGACTGTTGCCTTGAAAGATGCCCATTTTTGGTTAAGTCGAAAAATCAGGCGTATCAGTGAGCGTACAGGACGTTTTTTCGGAGAGAAGACGGCTGTAGTCGGTCTTTTGGCCACAGCGTATTCCTTTACGGCTGAGTTTGGCGGTGTGGAATGGATTTCGAAGACAATGGCCGCCGGTTTTCGGGTAGATAACTTAGGGAATACTGTGCTGTTGGGGGTTGGTGCGCTATTACTCGGTATGTCTATCGGCTCAATCGCACTGGGGCATATTGCTGCTCGTTACCGGTATCAGATTGAGATAATTGAACTGGTTGGCAGAGAGTAGATAGGTGTGCCATATTTTCCGATTAAAGAAAAATTATGGCACGGAGAAAAATGGCGGTCTTGGTTTTTTGTGACGCTTATGCGTTTTAAGAAGGTTGTTTCCCTTCTCGTTTTTACAGCGTTAATTCTGACTCTGAGGAGATTGCAATATGGCGGTGTCGAATAAATGGATGACTTCATCGATTGCCTATTATCTTGATTTTTTTACTGCACCGCTGTTCGTTATTTTGGCCCTGTTTATGGCCCCATTCCATCTAGGCCAGATGCTCGCTGGCCTGTTGGTCTGGTCACTGCTCGAGTACTCGCTACACCGATTCTTATTCCACTCACTATACCGTCGGGAGCACTGGACCCACCATGTCGACGTGCTTGCGTACATCGGCGTTTCCAGTTGGAAGATTAGCTCGGTATATGGCGGCCTCCTGCTATTTTCTTCGTTCGCTGGACTGACTTCGGCTTTCGCCGGGTTGGTGCTGGGCTATTTCACCTACATCTCTCTACATTACGTAATGCACCGCCCACGGCACTGGGCCAGCGCGGTATGTCCATATCGATTTTTTTCAGCGCTTTCTCCATGGCCATGGAGTAGCGACCGTGCAGGCGAGCCAGCCAGTAGAAGGGAAACTCTTCCTTCTTGAAGTCTTCGCTGGCTGGGTTGTATCGGCTCAGGCGCTTTTTCGGGGTGGTCATAAAGGTTGGCGTAGTCTTTCAGGTGAGCGGGTTTGATCGCGGGCGTCATTGTCGCGCCGCCCGCGGTAAAAAACCAGCAGGCACGCCGTAGCGTGCCGTCAGGCCAGGCCTTCGTGTTTGAGGCTTTCACGGAAGTGTCGGCAACCCTTGATCAGCAAGAGCAGGGTGAGTGCTACGGCGAGGGTATTGAGCAGGGAAATCGAGGAGCCGACCATGGCCGGATTTTGGAATAGCCGGTCGGTGAGCAGCGCGACCAGTGTGGTACCCAGACCCAGGCCGATCAGATTGGAAATCAGCAGGAACAGTGCGCTGATCTGCGCTCGCATCTGATTGGGTGGCAGGATCTGCATGGCTGCGGTTGATGCCGGCATTGGGAACGAAGCGAAGAACATCGCCGTTGCCAGCAACGCCACGGACATCCACAGTTCGCTGACCTGGGTGAACGCGATGGCGGGCACGGCCATGCCGATTGCGCCGATGACTCCCGCACGGATCGGCGCATCGCTGTACCCTTTTGTGGCCAGCCAGTCGATCAGCCAACCGCCACAAAACACGCCACTGGTATTGGCCAGTAGCACCACGATCCCGAGCAGGTAGCCGGTGTCGCTGGGGGCAAGACCGAATGCGCGCATATAAAAGGCCGGGGTCCAGCTAAGCATGCAGAACAGCGTCATCGCGTAGAACGAAAACCCCAGGTAGTGGCAGAAAAAGGTCTTGCGGTGCACTGCCAGGAACTTGAACGCGTGTTTCATGCTGGGCGCATGGACCTTGCCCTCGGCGTCCAGTTTCAAGCCCTTGCGAGCCGGGTCGCGAATGGTCAGGGCAATCAGCAGGGCAACGAGAACACCCGGCAGCCCCACCAGAAAAAACGTCACCTGCCATGGCCGCATTTCGCCCAGTACCGGTACGGCGACACTCTCGAGATTCTTCAATAAGTCGATGACGTAGCCGCCAATCAGAAAGGCCACGCCGCCGCCGATGAACGAGCCGATCGAATAGATCGCCACGGCGCGCCCGAGTTTTTCCCGGGGGAACATATCGCTGAGCATTGAGTAGGTGGCCGGCGACAGCGCCGCTTCACCAATCCCGACACCGATGCGCGCCATAAACATCTGCAGGAAGTTCTTGCTCACTCCGCACAGGGCTGTCGCCAGGCTCCAGAACGCGATGCCGATGGCGATGATGTTCGGTCGGGAAAATTTGTCCGCCAGCAGCGCGATGGGCATGCCCATGAAGGCATAGAACAGGGAGAAAGCCAGGCCGTGCAGCAGGCTGAACTGGGTGTCGGATAACTGCATGTCGTGTTTGATCGGTTCAATCATCAACGCCAGGATTTGACGGTCGATGAACGAAAAAATATAGGCGAGCATGCAAACGGCAACGACATACCATTCGTAGGCATAGCTTTTACGGGTGACCTCGGTCGGTGTTTTGCTGGTCATGCTGTTTGGCCCCTTCAGGGTTGGCAGTCAGTCGGCGGCAGCGGTTCGCAGTTGGGTGTATGGGTGACGCTGTCGTTACCCGAGCGCCTTGCCCTGGTGCGTTTATTGGTTTTGTTGTGCGGTTCCAGGTTGCCAATGGCTTGGCATGTGTGTGCTGCAGGACCTTTTTAAGCCCTTGTTTGCCCTGACTCTATGCACCAGGCGCAGAGGCTGTTCCGGGCGCGCAGAAAGCGTTTGCGTGGCGTGAAAATTGCTTTCCATTTCCACTAAATTGTCGATGTGCCTGCGGGCAACGGTGTCATTTTCTGGAGGTGCTTCAGCATGTTCGATCAACACTCTTCGCTCCGTCATCATTGCCTTCTGAGTTCCGGCGGGTTTGGCGAGGTCAAGGATCGGGTCAGTCATTACCTGTGGCCCCATCAGATGAAAATGCAGCAGGGCGGCACCCTTCAATCGCAGCTGTACGGCGTGTTTTTCGGCAGCTCGGCGTTGTTCGATCTGCACTACGGTGCACCGGTGGAAATCGACGCCGGCGATATCAGTGACTACTACTTGATTCGGGTCACCCTGGAAGGCAGTGGCATGGTCAGCCTGGGCAAGCAGAGCGCGATTTTGCGTAAGGGCGGGCTGACGACTTCTTCGCCTTCCGAGCGCAGTTTTATCCGCATCGACAAGGACTGCCGCAACCTGATTTTGCGCGTCGATCGCCAGGCCCTCGAGCGTCAACTGCAAGTCTTGCTCAACCGGCGTTTGCGTCAGCCGTTGGTGTTCGACATACAGGTCGACGCCGAGCATCAGGGCATGGCGACGGTAAGGACCACCCTGGATTACATCTGCCAGCTCTATGGCGACGCCAGCCAGGCGCTGCTGACCTCGACCATGGGCGGGAGCCTGTCGGACTATCTGCTGTCGGTGCTGCTGACCCAGCTGCCGCACAATTATTCGCTCGATCTGCTACAAGACCAGCGCCAACCAATGCCTCACCACGTCAAGAAGGCCCGCGACTACATCGAACAGCACCTGGCCGAACCGATTGCGCTGGCGAGCCTGGCGCAGTTCTGTGATGTGTCGATCCGCACCTTGCAAAATGGCTTCACGCGCTTTCTTCAGCAAACCCCCAGCGATTATGTCCGCACCCGTCGGCTGGCTTTGGTTCACGGAGCCCTGCAGCAGGCCGAGCCGAGCGACAGCGTGACGGATATCCTGTTGCGGCATGGGGTCGCCAGCTTCGGTCATTTCGCCATGCAGTACCGCAAGCAGTACGGCTGCCTGCCATCCGAGACACTGCGACGTCAGGCCTGATGCATGAGGATGAATCGCTCAGCCCTGTAGAAAACGCCGGGCCAGGTCGAGGTGGGAGTTGCCCGGTTGATGCCGCTCCTCG
The DNA here is from genome assembly GCF_059758795.1 of Pseudomonas sp. GQ91. Taxonomy (NCBI): domain Bacteria; kingdom Pseudomonadati; phylum Pseudomonadota; class Gammaproteobacteria; order Pseudomonadales; family Pseudomonadaceae; genus Pseudomonas; species Pseudomonas sp. GQ91. Next base: position 253,562 of record NZ_JCAXED010000006.1, on the reverse strand, counting down.
CCGATCGGGGTACTGCGCCGCAACGACGAGCGGCGACGTGTATCCCTTTTACTCAGCCACTGAACGCTCCCGCGATTACCTGCACTGGCCGCGTTCGGCGTGCATTTTGCGAACCATTGCGTCGAAAAATTTTACAGCGAAGCCGCTGTCCCGAATAAGCATGGCCGTGAGTTCGGCACACTTCTGGCTGGTCGCTTCAGGCAGCGGATTGTCCTCACCGCCCAGGGCGCCGGCCTGGCACTGGATTTCGGCGGCGCGTTGCACTGTCCACAGCAGGAAGAACGCCTTGGCAATGCTGCTTTCGCCAACGGCGATGCCGTGATTGCGCAGCACCAGGATGTGCTTGTCGCCAAGGCTGTCGATCATTCGCGCTTTTTCGTCATCGAACAGCGTGATGCCTTCGAAGGTGTGGTAGCCGATCCGTCCGTAGAGTTGTGCCCCGTAAAAGTCGTCATGGGCAAAGCCGGCCTTCTTCATGGCGATGGCCGAAATCGGCGTGGTGTGCGTATGGATCAGGCACTGAATGTCCGAACGGGCACCGTGCACCGCGCTGTGCAGGGCGAAGCCGGCGGGGTTGCCGTCGTAGGGCGAGTCCTCGAGCTTCTTGCCGTGCAGGTCGACCTTGAGCAGGTTTTGCGGCGTTACTTCGGTGTAGTTGAGGCCGAACGGGTTGACCAGATAATGGTGCGCCGGGCCGGGAAGGCGTGCGGAAATATGGTTGAAGAGGGTCTCGGTCCAGCCGAAAAAATCCACCAGGTGGTAGCAGTGCGCAAGTTGCACGCGCAGTGCCCATTCTTCGTCGCTGTAAGCGTGCGGTTTTGCCATTGGGGTGTAGTCCATGTCGGGCTCCTTGTCGTATTGCCGATGGCACCGGCACCGACGATGCCGATGCGCAAAGGGGAAGCGTTCATCGTGACTCCGGATAAGGCCTGGGCCGGACGCCGGTCAGTTGGCGAGCATTTCCTGGTGCTTGCTGGCCAGGCCGAGATAGGCTTCGATCACGCGCGGGTCATCCGCCAGTTGCTGCGCCGGGCCCTGCATGGCGATCTGACCGGTTTCCAGCACATAGGCGTAATCGGCCACCCGCAGGGCGGCACGCGCGTTCTGCTCGACCAGCAGAATCGATACGCCTTGCTCACGCAGCGCGGTGATGATGCGAAAGATCTCCCGGGTAATCAGCGGCGCCAGGCCCAGGCTGGGCTCGTCGAGCATCAGCAGCTTCGGCTTGGCCATCAGCGCCCGGCCGACGGCGAGCATCTGCCGTTCACCGCCAGACAACGTCGCCGCCAATTGCTCGCGGCGTTCCCACAGGCGCGGGAACAGTTCGTAGATTTCGCCAAGCGTTTCGCTGTAGCGACGGTCGCCCCGGCGATGGCGTTGAAAAGCGCCGAGCAGCAAGTTGTCGGCCACGCTCATGCTGGTGAACAATTCGCGTCTTTCCGGCACCAGGCCCAGGCCCCGCGCGACCATCACTTCCACTTCCGGCAAGGTTTCCAGGCTGCCGTCGAAATGCACCTGACCCCGGGAGCCAAGCACGCCCATGATGGCCGAAAGCAGGGTGGTCTTGCCGGCGCCGTTGGGGCCGATCACTGTCACGATCTGGCCCTTGCCGACGGTCAGGCTGGCGTCGCTCAGCGCTTCGACCTTGCCGTAGGCCACGCTCAGGCCCTTGATCTGCAGCACGGCGTCGTCGACCTGGTTACACGGTGCACGGTGCGGTTCCACTTGCATGTTCATCATTCGACTCCTCCCAGGTAGGCTTCCAGCACGGCCGGATCCTTCTGTACGTCTTCGGGCAGGCCCTGGGCGATCCGCTGACCGAACTCCATGACCACCACGCGATCGACCAGGCCCATGACGAAGTCCATGTCGTGCTCGACCAGCAGAATCGCCATGCCTTCGCTGCGCAGGCGGCTAAGCAGGATGCCAAGGGCTTCCTTTTCTTTCAGGCGCAAACCGGCGGCGGGTTCGTCGAGCAGCAGCAGGCACGGATCGGCGCACAAGGCGCGGGCGATTTCCAGAATCCGCTGCTGGCCGAGTGCCAGGCTCCCGGCCTCTTCATACACGTAATCGCCCAGGCCGACGCGCTCCAGCTGACGCCTGGCTTCGCCGAGCAGTTCGGCTTCCTCGCGACGATCCAGCTGCAGGGCCGCCGACAGCACGCCTTGCTGGCCACGCAAATGCGCGCCTATGGCGACATTCTCCAGCACGCTCATGTTGCCCAGCAGTTTCACGTGTTGAAAGGTGCGGCTCATACCCATTCGCGCCACTTGCCGCGAGTTCAGGCCGTTGATCTTTTGACCCATGAACAGCACATCGCCGCTGCTCGGTGTATCGACGCCGGAGAGCTGGTTGAACATCGTGCTTTTGCCTGCGCCGTTGGGGCCGATCAGCGCGAGGATTTCACCCGAATGGATTTCCAGGCTCATGTCGTTGTTGGCCACCAAGCCGCCGAAGCGTTTGGTCACATTTCGCGCTTCAAGGATCAGTTCGCCATGTTTGGGCAACTGCCGGCGGGGCAGTAATGCAGCCTTGACGTCGACATTCCGGACCTTGGCGCGGACCCTGAGCCGGGCCGGTATCAGACGCATCAGCAAGGGCCACAGGCCACCCGGTGCACGCTGCATAAGCACCACGATCAAGATGCCGAATACGATGATTTCGTAGTTGCCGGTGTTACCCAGCAGGTGCGGCAACCAGTCCTGCAACCATTGCTTGAGCAGGGTCAGGATACCCGCGCCGAGCAGGGCGCCCCAGACGCTGCCGACCCCACCGATCAAGGCCATGAACAGGTAATCAATGCCCATGTTCAGGCCGAAGGGTGTCGGGTTGACGAAGCGTTGGGTATGCGCATAAAGCCAGCCGGAAATGCCTGCGAACACTGCAGAGATGACGAAGATCACCATCTTCGAGCGGAAGGTGTTGACCCCCATCGACTCGGCCATTACCTGGCCGCCCTTGAGTGCGCGAATGGCGCGGCCTTCGCGAGAGTCCAGGAGGTTCTGCGTGATGACGACCGCCAGCAGCAGCAGGGCCCAGATCAGGTAGAAAATGTTTTCGCCCTTATCCAGTTTCAGGCCGAACAAGGAAATCGATGGCAGGCCGCCGACGCCGGTATGGCCGCCGAGGGGTTCCAGTGTGCCGAACAGGTAGTACAGCGAAAGGCCCCAGGCAATCGTTCCCAGCGGCAGGTAATGCCCCGACAGCTTGAGTGTCAAGGCGCCGAGAATCAGTGCCACTGAGGCGGTGAGCACCACGCCCACCAGCAGCGTCAGCCACGGTGATGTGCCGGCCCACGCCAGCCAGGCCGGCAATTGCTCGGTAGTGGTCAGGTAGGCAGAGGTGTAGGCGCCCAGCCCGACGAACGCGGCCTGGCCGAAACTGGTCATGCCGCCGACACCGGTAAGCAGCACCAGCCCCAGGACAACCATGGCGTACATGCCGATGTAATTGAGCAGGGTGACGTAGTACGGCGGCAACAGCAGCGGCGCAACGCCCACCACCAGCAATAGGGTAAGCAACAGGTAGCGCGAATTCATTCTTCTTCCTCCACATGACGACTGGTGAGCGAACGCCAAAGCAGGAACGGAATAATCAGCGTGAACACGATGATTTCTTTGTAGGTACTGGCCCAGAACATCGAGAAGGCTTCGATCAAGCCCACCGCCAGGGCGCCGAGTGCGGCGACCGGATAGCTCACCAGTCCGCCGATGATCGCGCCGACAAAGCCTTTGAGGCTGATGACAAAACCCGAGTCGAAATACAACGTGGTGATCGGGGCGATCAGGATCCCCGACAGCGTGCCGATCAGCGCCGCGAGCAGGAAGGTCGACTTGCCCGCGAGGGTCGGTGAAATCCCCATCAGCCTGGCACCCATGCGGTTAACCGCGGTGGCACGCAGGGCTTTGCCATAGAGCGTGCGCTCGAAGAACAGATACAGTCCGACGATCAGCCCCAGGGACACCGCCAGCACCCAGAGCGTCTGGCTGTTGAAGGTGACCGGGCCCAGCTCCAGGCCGGCTTCGGAGAACGGTCGGGTGCGGGCGCCTTCGGGGCCGAACAGCAACAGTGCGATACCGACCATGCTGACGTGTACGGCAATTGACACAATCAGCAAGACCAATGAGCTGGCCGAGGCGATCGGCTGGAACACCAGGCGATAGATTTGCGGACCCAGCGGCACCACCAGCGCCAGCGTCAGCAACGCCTGGACCGCCATCGGCAACTCGGCCAACGGCAAGGTGTTGATCAACACCGCCAGCAGGCCTGCATAGCCGAGTTTGAAGAGAATGCGCACGGGGAACCGAAAGGCCTGGCTTGAACGCGCCGCGCCCCCTATATCGAGCACACAATCGATCAGCGTCAGGCCGAGCAGCAGCCAGACCAGTGCGGTCGGGTGACCACTTTGCAACGTGGCCATGGTCAAGGCACCGTAGGTCACGAATTCACCCTGGGGGATCAATAGGATCCGGGTCACGGTGAACACCAGGAGGATCGACAGGGCCAGCAGCGCATAGATTGCGCCGTTGGTCATGCCGTCCTGGCCCAGCAGCATGGCTATCTGGAAATTCATAATGAGCGCTCTTTTTCTACAGATTGAATAACCGGCCCGCTTGCCGGCGCAGGTCGACTCGTCGGCAATCGGGCAGGGCGCGCAGTAGACCGTGCGCCCGGGTTCCGATCAGTTGTCGTGCAACAACATCCAGTTGCCATTCTTCACCACGATCAGCTCACGACCGCGTTCGTCGAAGCCGCTGTGGTCCTGCGGCGTCATGTTGTAAACGCCTTGGGTACCGGCCAGTTCATGGCTTTGCTCAAGCGCATCACGCAGGGCTGCACGAAATTCGGGGGTGCCCGGTGGCGCCTTTTTGGCTGCAATCGGGATTGCCTGCTGGAGCAGCAGGCCGGCATCGAAGGTGTTCCCGCCGAAGGTCGCCGGCTTGCTGCCGTTGAGCTTTTCGTAGGCCGTGGTGTAGTCGCTGGCGATTTTCTTCGAAGGATGGCTATCCGGGATTTCATCGAGTACCAGCATCAGGCTGGCCGCCAGAATGGTGCCCTCGACCTTTTTGCCGCCCAGCTTGAGGAAATCTTGCAGTGCCGCGCCGTGAGTCTGGTAGACCTGGCCGCGATAGCCCTGATCGAACAGCGTGGTCTGCGGCATCACGGCCGAGCTGCCCGGCGCTGCGATCAGTACCGCATCGGGGCGCGTGGCGAGAACTTTCAGGCTCTGCCCGGTGACCGACGTGTCCTGGCGCTGGAAGCGCTCGTTGGCCACGACCTTGATGTTCTGCTGCGCTGCCAGGCCGGCCATGACCTTGGCCCAGTTTTCACCATAAGGGTCGCTGGTGCCGATGAAACCGAGGGTCTTCACACCTTTTTTGGCCATGTGTTCGAACAGCGCTTTGGCGATCAGGTCATCGTTCTGTGTGGTCTTGAATACCCATTTCTTCTGCTCGGTCATCGGTAACACCACGGCGGCGGTGCCGACCGGTGCCAGCAGTGGCACGCCTGCCTCGGCGACGAACTGGATCACGCCCATGGCGTTGGGCGAACCGCTCGGGCCGATGATGGCGTCGACATTTTCTTCGTCGATCAGCTTCTTCAGCGCCTTCACCGTGGCGGTCGGGTCGCTCGCATCATCCAGAGAAATGTACTTCACCACCTGGTCGCCGGCTTGGGGCGGCAGCAACGGCACGGTGTTTTTCTGGGGGATCCCGACCAGTGCGATGGGTCCGGTGGAGGAGGTAATCACACCGATTTTCACATCCGCCTGCGCAGCGGCGGCGCAGGCGGCACTCAACAACAACGTGGACACGGCTTTTCTGAAAAGCATGACTTTCTCCGAAGAGTTGCAACGCTGCAAAAGGCTAATGGCCAACCGCCTCGACCACCACGTGGTGCGAGTTCGGCCCAAGGTACGGCCCGGTTTTAGTTATCGAACTGCGGCGACACCCATGCTCGGTTACCGAGTCATCAGGTGCCGGTCGACCATGAGTGATCGGTCGAAGGCGAAGAGGGCAAAAGCAGATTGCATGCCAGAAATTTGTTGCTGCATGGCAGCCAGCCGTTACTGCGATGCCTGATGCACACGTTTCGAGGCGGGCCGACCAAGGTGATCCGAAGGGGCGGCAGAGGGGGGGTGTGAAGGGCGGGAAAAACCTGCAGCACGCCATATCAGACAAGGCTTTGATCTGGATCAAGGAAAGCCTCAAATGAGCAAAAAACAGTCGATAAAAAACTCAAAAAATAGTGATTTTTTACTCTGTTTTTGGCTGCTATTTTTGGGCTGATTTATTTTCCTTGTCTGCCTTTTCAGAGAGATTTCTGCTTAGGATTTTTCTAGATGTTTCGCTGTGCCTTGTTCACAAATATTGATTATCTAATTGATATATAAGGTAAATATATAAAATTTCCAGAATTTCACGTGTTTGCGGCAGTGTTACCAAACTGCACGTCGCTGGTGCGAGAAGGGGGGAGGTTGCACCGAAAATACACACTATTTTATTTGGTAAAATTCAATTGACAATTCATGTAAATATTACGATTTTAGATTTAAGCGTTTTCCCCGGCCCTCATGCCGAGGTCATCCGTTCTGGCGACACATAACGAGCAGGTAAAGAGCATGTCGATCGTTGTTGAGCATTTAGCCCTGGGAGGAAATGGCCTTTCGGTCATGGTGAAAGACACCCTCGATATCGCCGGTTATCCGACCCGCGCTTCAAGCAGCGCGCTGGCCGATGCGCCGGCAGCTGGCGAACATGCACACGTGGTTCAGTCGGTCCTGGATGCGGGCTGCCGGATCACCGGTAAAACCAACCTGCATGAACTGGCGTTCGGCACCACCGGCCTCAACGCATGGACCGGCACGGCGTCCAATCCGCGCTATCCGGGCTATATCCCGGGCGGCTCTTCCAGTGGTTCGGCCGCTGCAGTGGCGGCAGGCCTTTGCGACTTCGCGCTGGGCACCGATACCGGCGGTTCGGTACGGATTCCAGCGGCGTGCTGTGGTGTATTCGGCCTCAAGCCAACCTTCGGCCGAGTCAGCCGCCAGGGTGCAATGCCTGCGCACAGCACCCTCGACTGTGTAGGCCCCCTGGCGCTGGATATGGATCGCTTGATTGAAGCGATGTACATCATTGACCCCACGTTCACCGCCATCTCGGTGCCTGAGCACCTGGCTATCGGCGTAGTCGCGGTAGAAGCCAATGCACAGGTGCACGCGGTGGTGAGCCAGGCGTTGGCCGGTTCGCGTTTCAAATTGCTTGAGCAGACGCTGCCCGGCATGGCCGCCGCGTATGACGCCGGCATGGTGATCATTAACGCCGAAACCTGGGCTGCGTGTGGTCATCTTCTGCAAACCGGTCGGGTTGGCAGCGATGTCGCCGAGCGTCTGCGCGCCGCCAGCCTGACCTCCGCCGAGGCCGTTGATGAAGCTGAAACCATCCGTCGCGGGTTTATCGCAGAAGTCGACGCAGCCCTGGCCATCACCCCGATTCTGGCCATGCCGACCATGCCCGACTTCCCGCTGCTGGTCGCCGATGCGGCCGACACTCGCGCCGCCCTGGGCATGACCTCCCTGGTGCGCGCTTTCAACCTTTCCGGTCATCCGGCTCTGAGCATTCCCCTGGAAAGCGCTTCGGGACTTCCGGTCGGCCTTCAACTCATTGCCGCCCGTGGCGCGGACGAACTGCTGTGTGCAGTCGCCCGGGACCTGGTCCGGCGCCTGGAGGAGTAATCGTCATGCTTACTATGGAGAAACCCATGACTGCGCCAAGCGAGCTGAATCACCAGCGCCGTGTGCCGATCACGGCGAATGAAGCGTTTCAGAAACTGCTGGTCGAGATTCGTGCGCGTGCTCGAAACGAAGAATTCGACCAACAAAAATTCATCTCGCAGGACGTTATCGAGCAGTTCCGCAAGCTCGGTGTCTATCGGGCTCTGGTGCCCAGGCGTTTTGGCGGTGACGAGCGTTCGCCGGCCGAGTTTTGCCAAATGGTGGAAGATATCTCGATCGCCGATGGTTCCGCCGGTTGGGTTGCCAGCTTTGGCATGAGCCCGGTTTACCTGGCGTCGCTGCCTCTGGAAACCATCAAGAAAATCTATGCCGACTCGCCGGACGTGGTATTCGCCGGTGGGATCTTCCCGCCGCAGCCTGCGTCCTTTGTTGAAGGTGGCCTGGAGGTCAACGGGCGCTGGAAATTTTCCAGCGGTTGCCTGGGCGCGTCGCTCATCGGCGTGGGCATCAGCCCGAAAAACGGCGAGATGCTCGGCCTGCCACGACTGGCGGTGATGCCTCGGGAAAAGGTCAAAATCGAGGAAACCTGGAACGTCGTCGGCCTGGTCGGCACCGGCAGCCATGATGTGGTCGTCGAAGGCGTGGTGGTGCCGGAGGAATGGACCTTCGTACGCGGCGGGCCGTCGAATCTTGACGAGCCGTTCTTCCGTTATCCGTCACTGTCGTTCGCCACGCAGGTGTTGTCGGTGGTCGGCCTGGGCGTTGCTCGCGCGGCACTCGATGAGTTGAGTGGCATGGCCAGCGGCCGGATCTCCGTGACCGGTGCGCCATCGTTGTCCGACCGGCCGCTGGCCCAGGTCGAGATGGCCAAGGCCGAGGCGTCGCTGCGCGCCGCGCGTTCGTGGTTCTACCAGTCCATCGACGATGCCTGGACCAGCGTTCTGGCCGGCGCCCCGGTGAGCGTCGAGCAGACCAATATGCTGCGCTTGTCCTCGACCCACGCCACCCGCGTCGCGGCGGATGTCGCGCGCACTGCGCAAATGCTCTCGGGCATGAGCGGGGTGTACCGCACCAGTCCTCTGTCGCGTTTCGTCAATGACACCCAAGTCATTACACAGCACGCCTTCATGGGCGATATGACCTACCAGAACGCTGGCGCGATCTTCTTCGGCAATAAGCCGCTGCCAGGCTACCTGTAATTTTTTCTTAATGATTGGTGAACCCCGTGACCGATAAAAAAGCCCTGCGTGTTTTGTTCTGCATCGGCATCAACCAGAACTTTTTCGATGCTCCGCGTCCTGAGGCCCTGGAAGTCTGGGCCGCGTTCGGCGCCATGTGGAACGGCATCGCCGACCTGCCAGGCGTCACCGTGCTGGGCAACATGGACGACGACCAGAGCATGGTCGGCCCCTCCGCTGGCTGGCCCTGGACGACTTACCTGCTGGCCGATGTACCCGACATCGAGACCGTCCACGCCGCCTGCAACCTGTTTCGCACCACGGATGTCGGCAATGGCCCTTACAAACTCTGGAAGTATTGCAAGGTCGAGGCCCGTACCGGTCGCGAACTGATCATCCAGCGCTGAGTCGAGAGCAATCGCCATGTCATCACAAGAGCATTTGCGCGCACTGGAACAGCGGCTCGAACAGTTGGAAAGCGAGAACGCGATCCGCGCCTGCATGAATCGCTACATGTTTTTGTGCGACGAGCTGGGCGTAGGTTCTCCGCTCGAGGAACTGGCCGGGTTGTTCACCGAACAGGCGGTCTGGGAAGGCAAGGGTGCCAAGTACCAGAACAGCTTCGGCGGTTACCACGGGCGTGAGGCGATCAAAGCGATGTTCGCAACTTACACGGTCGAACCGGCGCACTTTTCGCTGAACGTGCACTTCCTGACCTCGGAACTGATCCGGGTCAGCGCTGAGACCGCGGATGCCAGTTGGGTGATGTTGCAGACCTCGACCTTTGCCTCGGGTGCCTCGCACCTCAATAGCGCCCGCCTGACCGTGCGGTTCGCCCAGGAACAAGGGCAATGGCGCATGGCGCATTTTCAGACCGAGAACCTGTTCAGCCGACCGGTAGACACCTGGAACAGCGCTGCGCACCTGCCTGTACCCGGCAAGTCCGGCCAGTCCTGAACGTAACACCCGGAATTCTTAGAGTCGGCGAACAATGCCGACGAGGAGTGATCGTGAGTAACCTGATAAACACCGTAACGCTCGACGCCAGTCCTTCCGACCTGGTCCTGCATGATCGCGTTCACACGTCGCTGTACACCGACGGCAAGATCTTCGATCAGGAGCTGGAGAAGATTTTCTACAGCACCTGGGTCTGGGTCGCCCACGCCAGCGAGATCCCGGAATCCGGCAGCTACAAGAGCACCTATATCGGCAAGCAGCCGGTGATTGTGGTGCGCGACCGCAAGAAAGACCTGCATGTGTTGCTCAACCGCTGCCGCCATCGTGGCGCAACGGTGTGCGAACACAAGAAAGGCAAGACCAACAGTTTTGTCTGCCCTTATCACGGCTGGAGCTACGCCCTGGATGGCAGCCTGCGGGGTGTGCCGCACCCGGAAAGCTACGCCGATTGCCTGGACAAGGGTGAACTGCCGTTGGTCAGCCTGCGTGTCGAGCAATACAACGGCATGATCTTCGCCACCTTCAAGGATGACATCGAGCCCCTCGCCGATTTCCTCGGGCCGGCCAAAAAGTGGATCGATCTGTTCATGAAGCAGGGCGCCGGCTACCCGGTCAAAGTAGGGGGCGAGCACCGCTTCCGCTTCCCCGGCAACTGGAAGATCCAGCTGGAAAATACCACCGACGCCTATCACTTCCCGCTGGTGCACAAGTCGTTCCTGTCGTCCGTGGATGAGCAGACTCTGGAGCTGTTCGACTTCGTCGAAGGTCCGGGCTATGTCGAAGACCTCGGCAACGGCCACAGCGTGATGGTGATGATCCCTGACCTGGTCGACCTGGAAGCCAACCTCGACTTGCCGATCCCCGAGCGTTTCGAGGACCTGGCCGCGCAGTTGCGCGCCGAAGGCCAGGACGAAGAGTCGGTCCGTCGCATTGTGCGTGCGGTCGGCGGTTCGGGCTTCAACCTCAACCTGTTCCCGAACATCGCCTGTTCCATGGCGTTCTTCCGGGTGCTGCAACCGATCGCGGTGAACGAAACCGAAATCCATCACGCCGTCATCACCATGGACGGTGGCCCGGCCGTGGCCAACCGTTATCGCCTGCGCCTGCATGAGCACTTCCAGGGGCCGATGGGTTTTGGCACTCCGGACGATTCCGAAGCCTGGGAGCGCGTACAGCGCGGCGCCAGTGCCGGTACCGATCTGTGGATCATGCTCAACCGCGGCTTGCCGGGTGAAAAAGCCTCCGAAGACGGGCTGGTGAGCGATGTGAGTGCCGAGACCGGCATGCGCGCTGGCTACCAGCAGTGGAAAAAGATGATGTCGGCCTGAGTCACGGAGAACCCTATGAACAATCTGCAATTGCTCAACCAAGTCAGCGCTTTCATCTGGCAGGAAGCGGACATGCTCGATCACGGCGATTTCGTCGAATGGCTCGATCTCTGGACCGAGAACGCGACCTATATCATCCCGATCGATCCGCTGGAAACCGACTTCGAGAACACCCTGAACTACGCCTACGACGACCACCACATGCGTCAGTTGCGTGTCACCCGCTTGACCAGCGGCGAATCGATTTCGACCACCCCGCGGGCGCGCACCGTGCGCAGTCAGTCGCGTTTTCGCGTGCTGTCGGATGAAGACGGGATTGTCACCGTGCGCTGTTCGCAGAACTTGCGCGAGTTCCGCAAGGATGTACTCAAGCAGTACACCGCCGATGTCACGTTTGAACTGGTGCGCAGCGGGGACAGTTTCAAGATTCAGCGCAAGCTGATTCAGCTGATCAACTCCACCGATACCCTCGCCGGTATCGGCTACATCCTTTGAGGACGTTGCCATGACACAGGTTGCATTGGTCACCGGCGCGGCCCAGGGGCTGGGCAAGAGCATTGCCGAGCAACTGCTGAACGCCGGCTATCGGGTCGTGATCAGCGACCGTTCACTGGAGTCGGCACAGGCCACCGCCACTGAACTCGATGCCACGGGCGAACGGGTCCTGGCGCTCAAGCTCGATGTATCGAGCAAGGCTGATTTCGAGGACGCCCTGGCGGCCGTCGTGGCGCATTGGGGTGAATTGCAGGTGGTGGTGAACAACGCCGCGATGACCATGACCACACCGGTGATGCAGATCAGCCCGGAAGAGTTCGAGCGTGTTGTGAGCGTCAATCAGCGCGGCACTTTTGTCGGCTGCCAGGTGTTCGGCAGCTATCTGGCGGCCCGTGGTTACGGGCGGATCATCAACATGGCCTCGCTGGCCGGGCAGAACGGCGGTACCGCGACCGGCGCGCATTACGCCGCGTCCAAGGGCGCCATCATTACCTTGACCAAGATCTTCGCCAAGGAGCTGGCGGCGTCCGGTGTGACGGTCAACGCTATCGCCCCGGGCCCTATCGAGTCGCCGGCGGTGCGCGCCGCCGTGCCGCCCGAGCGCCTGGAAAAGCTGATAGAGGCGATCCCGGTCAAGCAATTGGGCAACGCTGCGTTCATTGGCAAGCTGATCGTGCAACTGGCCAGCGAAGACGCTTACTTCACCACTGGGGCGACCTGGGATGTAAACGGCGGGATCTTCATGCGTTGAGTCCACGGTTACGCGATTTGGAAAAGCAGTCGGGGTGTCCAGGTGCGCCCCCTTACAACGAAATCGGGATGGTCCTGTATGAGCGATCAATTATTGAAAGTCGTCGTGCGCAAGCGCGAAGAGCAGGGCGAAGGTGTTGTCGTGCTGGATCTGAGTGATCCGACGGGACAGCCTTTGCCCGCCTTCGAGGCGGGCGCGCATGTCGATATCCACCTCAAGGCCGGTCTGGTTCGCCAGTATTCGCTGTGCGGTGATCCGGCCAACGCTGGCGCCTATCGCTTGGGCGTCCTCAAGGACCCCGCCTCGCGTGGCGGTTCGGTGGCGGTGCATGAACTGCTGCAGGAAGGTCGTGAAATCGAGATCAGCCTGCCGCGCAATCACTTTCCGCTGGCCAGCGAGGCCAGGCGTTCGATCCTGATCGGCGGCGGTATCGGCATCACCCCGATGGTGGCCATGGCCTACGCGCTGAATGCTCGCGACAGCGATTTCGAACTGCATTATTGCGCTCGTTCGCGCAGCCGCAGCGCCTTTCTCGACGAGCTGGGTAACGCTGCGTTTGCGTCGCGGTTGAACACCCATTTTGACGACGAAGCCGCCGAACAGAAGCTCGACCTGGCACAAGTGCTGGGCACCCCACAAGCCGGCGTACACCTGTATGTCTGCGGACCGGCCGGTTTCATGGACTGGGTCATTGCCCAGGCGCTGGCAGCGGGGTACGCCGACGATCATGTGCACCGCGAGTACTTCCAGGTCGAAGTCGACGCTTCGGGCGCTGGTTTTGCAGTGGTCGCCCAGCGTAGCGGCAAGACCGTACAGGTTGCCGAAGGCCAGAGCATCGTCGATGCGCTGACTGCCGTGGGCATCAAGATTGAAGTGTCGTGTGAGCAAGGCGTTTGCGGCACGTGCTTGTGCGACGTCATCGAAGGCGAGCCGGATCATCGCGACGTTTATCTCACCGATGACGAAAAGTCCGCCAATGACCAGATTCTGGTGTGCTGTTCCCGAGCCAAGTCCAAGACACTGGTGCTGGATATCTGATAGACCGGAGGGTAAGACCATGGTCGATACAACTGGATTTCGTAACTCAATGGCAATGCTGGGTGGCGCGGTTTCGGTCATCACCACCGATGGTCCCGCGGGGCGTTTCGGGTTTACCGCTTCGGCGGTGTGCAGCGTGACCGACCAGCCACCGACGCTGTTGGTGTGCATGAATCGCTCTTCGTTTTCCAACGTGCATTTCAAGAGCAACGGTGTGCTGAGCGTGAACGTGCTGACCCCGGGGCACCAGGAGGTATCGGGGGCGTTCTCCAACCGCAACCTCGATACCGAGCAGCGTTTTTCCTGCGCATCCTGGAGCACGCTGGAAAGCGGTGCGCCGCTGCTTGATGAGGCGCTGGTCAGTTTCGACTGCCGTATTGCACAGGCGCATGAAGTGGGAACGCATACGATTTTCTATTGCGAGGTGTTGGGTATTCGTAATGGCGACAGCCAGGAAGGCCTGGTGTATTTCAATCGTGCCTACCACCGTTTGGGAGATGCCTCTAAAGAAACTTACTGACGTTGGCGTGCCCCAGAAAACGATACGACTTTCCCTGATTGTTGAGTATTTAAAATAACTATAAAGCGGTTTTCGCTGTTTTGGCGAACGGCTGCGTTACGACTTTTTTGCAGTGAGTGGTTATAAAAACAATACTGCGGATTGACTGCCAAAGTTGCACTTTTGCTGGGTTGATCTGCTTCCACTAGTCGTGCCTATGTGCATGTAAAAAAGAAGGAAAGTTTGATGTTCCAGAAGAGCTGGGTAAACCGTGGTATCACCTCCGCGGCCGTAATGGGGATCTTCACGCCTATCGTTGCGCAGGCCGATTTCGTAGACGACAGGCATGTCAGCCTGGGGATGCGCAACTTCTACATCGACCGCGATTTCAAACAGCATGATGCCCCGCAGTCGCGGGTCGGCAGTTGGACCCAAGGCTTCGATTTTCGCGCGATCTCGGGTTACACCGAAGGCACGCTGCAGTTTGGCCTCGACCTCTCGGCGCAGTACGCCTATCGCCTGGATGGCGGCGGTGGCCGTGGCCCGGACAGCATCATTCCGTACGACACCAGCAGGGGCGAACAAGTCCGCGACTACGGCCGTGCGGCGCTGACCGGCAAGGTTCGTTACAGCAAAACCGAACTCAAGATAGGTGAACTTCGCCCGACGTTGCCGGTGGCTTACATCGACGACTCGCGGCAATTAATTACCACCTACCACGGGGTACAGCTCGAATCGAAAGAACTCGACAACCTGACACTGACCGGTGGCCGTTTTACCGAAATCAGTTCCCGGGAGTCCTCCAATACCGAGAAGATGTACCTGTTCAATGGACCAAACGTTAAGCGTCGCAGTGACGGCTTGAACTTTGGGGGCGCCACGTATGCGTTTACGCCGAATTTGTCCGGTACTTACTTCTTCGGCCAGTTGGAAGATATCTACAAACAACACTACCTGGGTTTGACTTATAACCACGATCTGGGAGCCGGTTACGGCGTGAAGACCGACCTCCGTTACTTCAATAACAGCGAGGACGGCAAGGCGTTATACGGCGCCATCGACAACAAGTCCTACGGGATCATGACGACTCTGAGGAAGGGGGCCCACGCTTTCGGGGTGGGCTATCAGCGCATGCTTGGCGAATCGACTTTTCCGACGCTCAACGGCTATGCACCGCAGCCTTACCTGGTGAACTGGTCGACAGTGGCGTTCGTCAAGCCGAACGAAAGTTCCTGGCAATTGCGTTATGACTACAACTTCGCGGGCATCGGTTTACCAGGTCTGAAATTGATGACGCGTTACATGCGCGGCACGGGTGTCGATCGGGGCAACAATGCCCTCGACCAAAATGTCGAAAGCGAACGTAACATCGTGCTCGGCTATGTGGTGCAAAGCGGTCCGATCAAAGATGTGGGTTTCGAATGGCGCCACATTGACGTCAAGACGCGCTATGGCAATGGCAGTGCGTCGGGTGCGGACTATCAGGAGAACCGCCTGATCACCACCTACACCTGGAAGTTCTGAAATCCCCCGGGAGTCGTTCGCGGCCTCCGGGTTTGCCCGCGCATCGGGCACAGGTTTCAACACTGGTTTTCCTTCGCCCGGATCGCTCCATCCGGGCTTTTTTTCGCAGCGGTTTTTATCCGTCCTACGAGGATGACCTGGGCGTTGAGGCGTCTTGCGGTCATGCGCGATCAGTCTATTGCGTTGCAGAATCGGAATGACGCTTGCGCGTTTCGGGCAGTGGGGCGCCGGGGCCGTTGCTAGGATCGAGGCTCTTCTACAGGAGTGCATTCATGAATATCAGTGTTATCGGCGGTGGTCACGGTTGCTACGCGGCAGCGATAGAGTTGGCGGAAAAAGGCCATTCTGTGCGTTTGTGGCGCCGGGACAGTGCCGCGCTGGAAAAACTGCAGGGTCTCGGTCATTTGCGCGTGCGCGACGTTCGTGGCGAACGACGGTTGAGCCTGGGGCAGCCCGGTGATGCCCTGACCTTGGCTGCCGATCTGGCACAGGCCGTGGCCGATGCACAGTTGTTGGTCATTGCCTTGCCGTCGACCTCTCACCAAGCCCTTGCCAGCGAACTGGCGCCCTTGTTGCAGGATGGGCAAGTGGTGTTCCTGCCGCCGGGGACGTTCGGCAGCATGGTGTTCGCCCAGGCAATGGCGAAGGTGGGCAATCACAGCGAGGTGGCGTTTGCCGAGACCGGCACTTTGCCCTATCTGGCGCGCAAGCATGGCGATAACCAAGTGGTGATCAGCGGCTACGCGAGCCGTTTGCCGACCGGGGTTTTTCCGAGTCGATTGAGCGAGTCGGCGTTCGCCGTATTGCGCGAGGCTTATCCCAGCGTCGAGCCGATCGAGGATGCACTCAGCGGCGCGCTGATGAACGCCGGGCCGATCATTCATCCGCCGTTGATCCTGATGAACGCGGGTCCACTTGAGCATTTCGAAACCTGGGACATTCACAACGAAGGGACCGTGCCTTCGATTCGTCGCGTGACCAATGCCCTCGACGCCGAGCGTATTGCCGTTCGTGAAGCACTGGGCTATGACGCGCCGCATTTCCCGTTGGCCGATCATTACGCCAGCGACGGAGATGAGTGGATGTACGGGCGTGGCGCGCACGGCAAACTGACCGACAGCGGCGACTGGCGTGAGGACATTGACCTGCAAAAGCACCGCTACATGCTCGAAGACACGCGACTTGGCTTGTCGTTCCTGGTGTCGGTCGGGCGTTGGGCCTGCGTGCCGACGCCGGTCGCCCAGGGCCTGTTGAGCCTGGCCACGGTGGTCAGTGGCATTGACCTTTACGCTGAGGGTCGAACCCTGGAAAACCTCGGGCTGGATCAACTGAGTCGCAGCGAAATGGCGCAGTGCCTGAGCCAGGGATTGCAGGCATGAGCGCCGATACCCAACGCATCTGCATCGTCGGCGCGGGGCGCATGGGCGAGGGCATTGCCTTGGCGTTCATGTTCGCCGGACTGCCGGTGACCCTGATCGATATCAAGCAACGCGAGCCCGTGGCGCAGGACCGCTACTTCCGACAGATCGAGGGCCACGTGCGCGGCGAACTGGTAATGCTTGCACGCCTGGGATCACTTGACCCGGCGCAAGTCGAACAAGCGATGAGTCATTTACGCTTGCGCGATCGCGAGGGCAGTGGCGCCGATTTGCACCATGCTGCTGTCGTGTTCGAAGCAGTGCCTGAAGTGCTTGAACTCAAGGCCCTGACGTTCGCTTGGCTGAGTGCCGCGTGTGGCGATGAAACAGTGATTGCATCAACGACGTCGACCTTTCTGGTGACGCAGTTGGCGGCGCTGGTCACGCACCCGCAACGCTTCGTCAATGCCCATTGGCTGAACCCGGCGTTCCTGATGCCACTGGTCGAAGTCAGCCGCAGCGAAGACACCTGCCCACAGGTGGTGCAACGCCTGATGGCGTTGCTCAAGCGCATCGGCAAAGTGCCCGTGCAATGCTCCCCGGCAGCCGGTTACATCGTGCCGAGGATCCAGGCACTGGCGATGAATGAAGCGGCGCGAATGGTCGAGGAGGGAGTGGCCAGCGTCGAAGACATCGACACCGCGATTCGCGTCGGTTTCGGTCTGCGTTTCTCCGTGCTGGGGATGCTTGAGTTTATCGATTGGGGTGGCGGCGACATTCTGTTCTATGCCTCGCATTACCTGGCTGAAGCCCTCGATCCGCGTTTCCTGCCGCCCAAGGTCATTGCCGAGAACATGGCGCAAGGGCGGAACGGGTTGCGCGAAGGTCAGGGCTTCTATGCTTACCAGGACGTTGATCTGGACGCCTACAAACTGCAAAGGCTGGGTGAGTTCACCCGCAAACTCGAGTTGATGGGGCTGTTGCCGGTGTTCAATGGTGGCGGGGCAACGTCCGGGGCGCGGTCCTGACTAGCAATCAGGGTCTCCTCGTTAAAAGCTACCTCACTTGTTCCTTGCCCTTGAGAATGGTTCTGCTTCTGCGCCTTTGGATCCAGCTCCAGAAGGCGTGCACAGGGTGAGTGAAAACTGCAAGCACGCATAGCAGCATCACCACGAAGAGCGCGATTAGCGGGATACTTTCGTGTGAAAACATGGTGGGGGACTCCTGTATGTCACGATGTTTGAACCACGAGGATAGGAGCTGGGGCAGCTTCTTTCATGAACAATCACTAACTATTTTTTCACAATTCTTAATGTGAAAAGCCTGAACTAGAGCGGTCAGGCTGATAATTGACGATGAATGAGTCGCCTTGGGTTTTGTAGTGGGAGGTGTCATGAGCAACAAGCCCGCCGCCAGACGTAATGCTGTTCAATCAAGCCAGTAGCGTCCAGCGTAGGAGCGAGAGGCGCGTCTAGCCCTTGCGCGCGAAAAGCGTCAACGGTAACGCGTGTTATCCTGGATAAACGCGGCGCCTATGAGTTCTTCGCGAGTAAGCTCGCTCCTACAAAAAGCCTTAACTGAGCATATCGGCTGTTCGTACGCCGAGATGCCAATTCGCT
Organism: Pseudomonas sp. GQ91; assembly: GCF_059758795.1. Taxonomy (NCBI): domain Bacteria; kingdom Pseudomonadati; phylum Pseudomonadota; class Gammaproteobacteria; order Pseudomonadales; family Pseudomonadaceae; genus Pseudomonas; species Pseudomonas sp. GQ91. Next base: position 235,080 of record NZ_JCAXED010000006.1, on the reverse strand, counting down.
CATCCTCAACGCGATACACAAGTTGGTCGCCAGCTCCACGCAATTTGATCTTGTAGCCGTCCCTGGCTACCAGGCAATGCAACCTAGAACTTGAATCGCCCCACCAATCCCTTCAACTGCCCGGAAATATCCGTCAGGCGTCCCGAGCCGGTCTGCGCCGAGTGGGCGAATTCCTCGACCAGTTGTGCATCGGAATGAATCTGCGCGATGTGCCGGTTGATGTCTTCCGCCACTTGGTGCTGTTCTTCGGCCGCCGTGGCGATCTGGGTGTTCTGGTCGCGAATCGAATCCACCGAGGTGCGGATCTTGTCGAAACTGTCCCGGGCCTGCTGGATGCGGTCGACGCTGGTCTGCGACACCAGCAGGCTGCTTTGCATCTGTTGGGTCACTTCCTGGGTGCGGCGTGCGAGGTTGCCCAGTAGGCTGTCGATCTCGCCGGTGGAGTCGGCGGTGCGGCGGGCGAGGGCGCGTACTTCGTCGGCCACCACCGCAAAGCCGCGACCCTGGTCGCCGGCCCGTGCCGCTTCGATGGCAGCGTTGAGGGCCAGCAAGTTGGTTTGTTCGGCAATCGAGCGAATGGTGTCGAGGATGGTGTTGATGTTCTTGCTGTCCTGTTCGAGCGCCTGCATGGTCACCGTCGACTTTTGCAGGTCCTCGCTCAGTTTCAGCACGCTGCCGGTGGCTTCGCCGATGTGGTGCTGTCCGTCGTGCACATCGCGGTAACCCGCGTCCGCGCTGGTGGCGGCCTCGCTGCAGGAGCGGGCCACTTCGTTGGCGGTGGCGACCATCTCGTTGAACGCGGTGCTCACCAACTCGACCGCCTGGCGCTGGCGTCCGGCGGCTTCGTTCATGTTCTGGGCCACTTCGCTGGTGTCGGCCGCCGCGCTTTGCAGGTCGGTGGACGCACTGCCGATGCGCTGCACCAGTTGCGCGATCATGCCCAGGAACTGGTTGAACCAGCTCGCCAGGGTGGCGGTTTCGTCTTTACCTTGCACCGTGAGCTTGCGGGTCAGGTCACCTTCACCTTCGGCAATTTCCTGCAGGCCATTGGCAACGCCACGGATCGGCCGCACGATCACGCTGGCGAAGCTTGCACCGACGATGGCGAAGACCACGGCCAGGGCGGCGGCGATGACGGCGATCAACCAGGTCAGGCTGGAGGCCTCGGCCATGACTTCGTCGCGCTTGATCAAGCCGATGAAGCGCCAGCCCAGGCCTTTGGATGTGACCAGGTTAGCCATGTAGGGCACGCCGTCGATTTCAATCTCGGTCACGCCGTCGCCGCGCTTGGCCAGTTCGGCGTAGTTGGGGCCGATGTCGGCCAATGGTTTGAAGTTGTGCTTGGCGTCGCTGGGGTCGACCAGCACGTTGCCGCTGGCTTCGACCAGCATCAGGTAACCGCTGTCACCCAGCTTGATCTCCTTGACCAGCTCGGTCAGTTGCTTGAGCGAAACGTCCAGGCCGACCACGCCTACCAGTTTCCCGGCGGCGTCGGAAACCGTATGGACGATGCCGATCAGTGAAACATCGTCCGGCGCCCAGTAATAGGCGTCCGTGCGCACGGTGGTGCCCGGCGCGGCGACGGCGGCCTTGTACCACGGGCGCACGCGTGGGTCGTAGTTAGTGATCTTGGGATCGTCAGGCCAGCTGGCATAACCACCGTCGGCCAGCCCCAGGGACAGATACGCGGTGGTCGGGTGCGTCTTGGCGAACCGGTCGAAGATCTCCAGCAGTTGCTTGTTGTTCTCGGGGAGCGGGATCTGCGCGGCGTCGGCCCCGGAATAGTTCTTCAGGTCCTTGGCCGTGACGATCCGCGGGTCCTTGGCGAAGAATTCGACGTTCTGGCTGATGCCATCGAAGAACTGTTTCATGCCGTTATCGATCTGGCGGATTTCCCGGCCGCTGCTATCCAGGAAGTTGGCCTGCGCCGCGTCTCGCAGGTTCAGTACAACCAGCACTGCCACCAGGATGACCGGGAGGCAGGCAATGGTCGCGAACGCCCATGTCAGCTTCTGTTTGATGTTCATGACTTCTCCCGCAGATATTTTATAAGTGTTGGAACGGCAGAAAAACGGTAGCGGTGAGCAATGAAAGTTCTTGAGGGGAATTCGTCCATGCTTGGTTGAGTATATCGACTGAAAGCGTGGGTACTTGAGGGCCGTTCGCCGTCTTCAGGCTGATCCCCCGCCCTTCGATAGCAATATCCCGAAGGCCTTGACCTTCCCACACCGGTAAGCTTCAGGCTTGCTTGATCAGCAACATTCAAGGGGCATTCAATGGCTACGGTTTCCCACCCGCAACGTTCCAATCCCTCCAGCGCGTCGGGCACGCGTCTGAGCCTGCCGGTCGAGGGCATGACGTGCGCATCTTGCGTCGGTCGTGTCGAACGGGCGTTGAAAGCGGTTCCTGGCGTGTACAAGGCCGCAGTCAACCTCGCCACTGAGCGGGCTGACGTTACCTTCACCGGCGCGACCGATCCGCAAGCGGTGGTGCAGGCAATAGCGCGCGCTGGCTACAGCGTGCGTGAAGAGACTCGCCATCTCGCGATAGAGGGCATGACGTGCGCATCGTGTGTGGGGCGTGTCGAGAAGGCGCTGGCAAAGATTCCTGGCGTGCTTGAGGCCAATGTCAACTTGGCCACCGAGCGCGCGCGGGTGCGCCACCTGGCCGGTGTCGTCTGCGTGGCCGATCTGGAGGGCGCGGTGAAAAAGGCCGGTTACACCGCCCGTCACCTGTCCGCCGAAGCGCCGAATGTGGGCGATCAGGATGCTGCACGCCGTGACCATGAAGCGCGGGCCCTGCAGCGCTCCATGTTGATCGCAGCGATTCTCACCTTGCCGGTCTTCGTCCTTGAGATGGGGTCGCACCTGATCCCCGCCCTGCATCATTGGGTGATGGATATCATCGGGCAGCAGATGAACTGGTATGTACAGTTCGCCCTGGCCAGCCTGGTGCTGTTCGGCCCGGGACTGCGGTTCTTCCGCAAGGGCGTGCCGGCGTTGCTGCGGGGGGCGCCCGACATGAACTCGCTGGTCTCGGTCGGCACGGCGGCGGCTTACGGTTATTCGCTGGTCGCGACCTTCGTTCCCGACATGCTGCCCCAGGGCACCGCCCACGTCTATTTCGAAGCCGCGGCGGTGATCGTCACCTTGATCCTGCTCGGCCGCACGTTGGAGGCACGTGCCAAGGGGCGAACCTCGCAGGCGATCAAGCGGCTGGTCGGCCTTCAGGCCAAGACCGCGCGCGTCGAACGCAACGGTGCAACGCTGGAGATTGCGCTGGATCAGGTGACGACCGGTGACGTGGTGTTGGTCCGTCCGGGCGAGAAGGTTCCGCTCGACGGCGAGCTTATCGAAGGCGCTTCTTATGTTGATGAAAGCATGATCAGCGGCGAGCCGGTGCCCGTGTCGAAAGGGGTGGGCGCCGAAGTAGTGGGTGGCACGCTGAACAAGACTGGCGCCTTCAGTTTTCGCGTCACCCAAGTGGGCGCCAACACCGTCCTCGCGCAGATTATCCGGCTGGTGGAGCAGGCGCAGGGTTCCAAGTTGCCGATCCAGACGCTGGTCGACAAAATCACACTGTGGTTCGTCCCGGCGGTGATGGCGGCGGCGCTGGCGACCTTCCTGGTCTGGCTGATAGTCGGTCCGGCCCCGGCCTTGACCTTTGCGCTGGTCAATGCGGTGGCGGTGCTCATTATTGCCTGCCCGTGTGCCATGGGGCTGGCCACGCCGACCTCGATCATGGTCGGCACGGGGCGCGCCGCCGAACTCGGTGTGCTCTTTCGCAAGGGCGAAGCACTGCAGGCGCTGCGCGATGTGACGGTTATCGCGCTCGACAAGACTGGCACGCTGACCAAAGGTCGTCCCGAGTTGACCGACCTGGTTCCCGCCGAAGGCTTTGAATACGACGAAGTGCTGGGGCTGGTGGCGGCGGTGGAAACTCGCTCTGAACATCCGATCGCCGAAGCGATTGTTCTCGCGGCACGCAACGAGGGCCTCACGTTTGCGCCTGTCGAGGCCTTTGCGGCCACCCCGGGCTTTGGCGTGTCGGCCACGGTCGGCGGTCGCACCGTCGCGGTGGGCGCGGACCGTTTCATGACCCAGCTTGGACTGGATGTGATGCGCTTCCAGTCAACCGCCCAGCATCTCGGCGAGCAAGGCAAAAGCCCGCTCTATGCCGCGATTGATGGGCGCTTGGCGGCGGTGATCGCGGTTGCCGACCCGATCAAGCCGACCACCCCCGAAGCGATCAAGGCTCTGCACGCACTGGGACTCAAGGTTGTGATGATTACCGGCGACAATGCCGCCACGGCTGCGGCCATCGCCAAGCAGTTGGGCATCGATGAAGTGGCCGCCGAGGTGCTGCCCGACGGTAAGGTCGCGGCGTTGAAGCAGTTGCGCAGTCACGGTGCTCGCGTCGCTTTCGTGGGGGACGGTATCAACGACGCACCGGCGCTCGCCGAAGCGGACGTTGGACTCGCCATCGGCACCGGAACTGATGTGGCAATCGAAGCCGCTGATGTGGTGCTGATGTCTGGCGATTTGCGCGGCGTGCCAAATGCTATCGCCCTTAGCCAAGCGACGATCCGCAACATCCAGCAGAACCTGTTCTGGGCCTTCGCCTACAACGCCGTGTTGATTCCGGTCGCAGCGGGTGTGCTGTACCCGGTGACCGGCACGTTGCTGTCGCCGATCTTCGCCGCGGCCGCGATGGCGCTCTCGAGTATCTTCGTGCTGGGTAATGCATTGCGGCTCAAGCGCTTCCAGGCGCTGCTGAGTGTCGACCCGCAGGCGCGGAGCAAAAACTGATCGGCACCGGCAGGCGGGCCCGGGTCATGCTCGCCAGACAGGCAAGCCAGCCTGGTCGATCATCCAGTGGGGTTGGCCCGGCACGATACGCACGCCACCGACCCAACGCTCCTGGCTTGCATGGTCTGGCCAATAGGCTGTGCCCGCGAGGACTTCAAGGCCCAGCGAGGTCAACGCCAGGATTCGGCGCGGCCATGGCAGGTGAATGTCAGTCTCGCTCAGCAATGGCTTGGGAGCGTCGATCAGCGGCCGAATCAACCCGTGGAACATCATGTCTCCCAGATAGGGCAGGGGCTCAAGCCTGCCCATCAGCTCGGCGAACACCTTGGCGAACGCCACCGGGCCGGCATCGGCGATGTAGCGCAGTGACAGCCGCTCGCTCAGCGACAAGCCATCGACGGTGCCCGGCAGCTCTTGCAACTGCCGGCGTAATGCGCGCGCCAGTAACGGCAGGCCAGCGTCGGGTTCACGGGCCAGTTCGGCGAGCTTGACCGGCGAGGGCGCGCAATAGGCCGCCCACGCCCGTCGAGCGCAGAGCAGCATCGACGCATCGACCCGACGTCGCTGCGGCCATAACCAAGCCAACACTTCCGGGGCCAGTTGGCCGATGCCGATAAAACGTTGCACGCCGGGTATGCGGTCCACCTCAATCAGCTCAAGTCTGCTTGGCACCTGTTCAAGGCCCGCCAGCGCACGAATCAAAAATAACTGGTCATACGCGTCCGCTTCACACCACAGCACGCTGTGCTCGGCGCTGCCCAGTGCTTCAAGATGCTCATATTCGTCATCGAGCCGCCGCGCCACTTCGGACGCCTCCAGGGCGAAGGACTGGCTGATAAAATCAGCGCGGATCACTCGATAATCTTCGGCAGACAGTGGCTGGACGGGGCCCATGCACAGCGGGTCCGTCAGCATCCGGAAATGCCCTTTGAAGCCCGCCACGTTCAGCGTGTGAGCGATGTCATTACCACAGCGCCAATGGGTGGTGCGGGCTTCGTCGCTGGCCTCGAAACCGGGGTGGCGGGCCGCGAAATCAATCGCGTCGACATGCGCCTTGAGCTTGGGCCAACTGCTGAATCCCAACTGTTTGGCGATCAGCCATTGGGCATCCGCAAGGCTCGGCGTCGGTCTATGAATCAAGGCCTGCTCAGGCTCAGCCGGGGCATTTTTCATGCGCTGCAAAAGCGCCTTGGCACGCTTGCGCTGTTGCTCAAGGTTGATACGGCCGTCATGGGAGGATGCTGCTGGACGTTGCGACATACGATCTCCTTGCATAAACCTTGTCCGCTTTAAGGTCGGGAGTCGTAGTGATGTGATATTCAGTCAAGATCCAGGGCGCAGCCCTTTCCGCGGAAGGTGGCGTGGATGGCGCCTTGGCGCGAATATAGGCAGGGGAGTGAGGGATTGCAAGCGCTTCTATCGTCGTCAGTGGCTGCTCGTTGCCCGAATGGCCGAGCGGGATCTGATCCCCGACTGATCAAAGGCGCATTCGATAACGAGTCATCCCTGGCTTGAGTTAGCATGGCGTTCTGCCCGTCGGGCAATCGATAATTGCATCAACGTTTCCGAGCAGGTCGAATAACCATGGAAAGACGGCAATTCAGCGGCGGCATGAAAGGCAAGAACCTGCGCTATCTGAGTGAAGTGCCTGGTCAGGCACCGCGATTGATGCGCGCCGGTTTTGTGCTGCTCGAGCACTTTTCGCTGCCGGCTTTTACCCAGGCGCTGGACACTATTGTCACCGCCAATCTGCTGCGTCCCGGCTTGTTTGCCTCACGTACCTTCGGCCTGGGCGCTGGCGAAGTCATCAGTGACCTGGGGTTGGTGATCCGGCCGGACGCACGCATCGACGTGTCGGCCCTTCAAACGCTGGACCTGCTGGTGATTTGTGGCGGCTACCGCACGCAGCTCAAGGCCGATGAAGAATTTATCCAGCTGCTCAAGGCAGCGGCGCAGCAAGGCGTGGTCCTCGCAGGGTTATGGAATGGCGCCTGGTTCCTGGGCAAGGCCGGGGTGCTGGATGGCTATCGCTGTGCGATTCACCCGGAACACCGTCCGGCGCTGACGGAAATCGCCAAGGCCACCGAGGTCAGCAGCGAACCTTATGTGATCGATCGGGACCGGCTTACCGCGTCGAGTCCTTCCGGCGCTTTCCACATGGCGCTGGACTGGATCAAGGTGTTGCACGACAAGGCGCTGGTGGAGGGCATCGAGGATATCCTGGCGTTTGAAGAGTCGCGTTATCGGCGGATAAAACCCGCGGAGAACATCTGCGTCAGCGCACCGTTGCGTGAGGTGGTGCGGCTGATGGATGCCAACCTTGAAGAGCCCCTGGAGCTGGAACAACTGGCGGCATACGCCGGACGCTCACGGCGCCAGCTGGAGCGCCTGTTTCGCGAACAATTGGGAACCACGCCGCAGCGTTACTACATGGAACTGCGCATCACCGAGGCCCGACGCCTGTTGCAGCACACCGAGCTGTCCCAGGTCGAGGTGCTGGTGGCGTGCGGGTTTGTCTCCCCCAGCCACTTCAGTAAATGCTACAGCGCCTATTTTGGTTATCGACCGTCGAGGGAAACCCGGCTGGTCAAATAGCCGCAATCAATGCGCCGGTGCCGACGCCGCCGTCGGGCGCGGAGTGCCGGTCCTGATGCATTTATTCAGGGCTTGATGCACATCCGCCAGCAGGTCCGCGACATCTTCCAGGCCCACCGACAGACGCACCAGCCCCTCGGAAATGCCATGTTGGACGCGTTCTTCGGGGGTATAGGTGGAATGAGTCATGCTTGCCGGATGTTGGGCCAGCGATTCGGCGTCGCCCAGACTGACTGCGCGGCTGAACAGCTTGAGCGCATTCATGAACCGCTTGCCGGTGGCGATGCCGCCCTTGAGTTCAAAGGCGAGCATGCCGCCGGGCAGCTTCATTTGGCGTTCAGCCAAGGCGTATTGTGGGAAACAGCGCAGTCCTGGATAGGTCACCGACTCAACGGCCGGGTGGGCCTGCAACGCTTCGGCCACGGCCTGGGCGTTGCTGCAATGACGGTCCATGCGCAAGGCCAGGGTCTTGAGGCCGCGCATCAGCAGGAAGGCATCCTGCGGCGACAACACGGCGCCGGTCAGGTCTTTCAAGCCTTGCAGGCGAATCCGTCGCGCCAGGTCGTGGCGGCATACGGCGATCCCGGCGGTGATATCGCCGTGGCCGCTGAGGTATTTGGTGGCGGAATGCACCACCACATCGGCGCCCAGTTCCAGCGGGCGTTGCAGGTAAGGGGTGCAGTAAGTGTTGTCGACCACCAGGGTGATGCCTGGTCGTTGATGGGCGAGCGCGGCCACGGCGGCGATGTCCACCAGTTGCAGGTTGGGGTTGGCCGGGGTTTCGCAGTAGATCATGCGGGTGGCGGGGGAGAGCGCTTCGCTTAGGGCATCCAGGTCCGAAAGGTCGACATGCCGCACCTTGACCCCGAACTCGCCAATGCCATGGTGCAGCAGGGCAAAGGTGCAACCGTACAGGGTCTGGCTGACGATGATCTCATCGCCAGGGCGCAGCAGGGTCCAGAACGTCGCGGCAATCGCGCCCATGCCGGAACTGAATGCCACGGCCGCCTCACCTCCTTCCAGGGTCGCCATGCGCGATTCCAGCAGCGCCAGCGTGGGGTTGGAAATGCGTGTATAGAAGTGCCCGCTTTCTTCGCCGGCAAAGCAACCTGCACCATATTCAGCGGTGGGGAACGCAAACGTCGCCGACAGGTAAATCGGCGGTACCAAGGCGCCATGGTGGTCTTGTGGATCATAGCCGTGGTGGATGGCACGGGTGGAAAAGCCCAAGCTGCTGTGTTTGGTTTTCATGCGGAACTCTCCTTGTTTCCTACAATGCTATGCTCATAACCGAGGTCGAACGTTGCCTGTTTTGCCGATAAAAAACGCAACGCTGGCATAAGAATCCAAGAAAACAACAATATGGGGCAAGACATGCCTGTGAGCCTGGATCGTACCGACAAAGCGCTGCTGGAGGCCTTGCAAGGCAATGCGCGCCTGACCGTGGCCGAGCTGGCCGAACGTGTCTCCCTCACCACGTCACCTTGCTGGCGCCGTGTGAAAAACCTCGAGGACAGCGGCCTGATCAGCGGTTACCAGGCGATCCTTTCGCCCAAGGCCCTGGGTTACGGGGTGACGGCGTTTGTCAGCATCATGATGGACACTCACTCCAAGGAAATCGCCCGCGCGTTTGAACAGCGTCTGCTGGAGATTCCCGAAATCGTTGCCTGCCACAACGTGTCGGGGCGCTATGATTTTTTGCTGGAGGTGGTAGCAAGAGACCTGGAATCCTTCGGCGAATTTGCCCGTGAGGTATTGCAGACATTGCCCTGCGTGAAGGAAATCTATTCGAGCTTTTCCTATAAATCGGTCAGGCCGTTGCGGGTGATCCCGGTACCGGCGTAAGCGTGCAGTTGTTCAAAGGCAAGGCGCCAATCCTGACTGGCCACACTACCCAACACTTTGAGCTTGCCGTGTGCCGTCAATTCGACAAACAGCGAACTGCCGTATTCCGCATTGTCTGCGTGGGGATAACCCAGCGCCCGCTCGAGATCGCTGATGCAGCCGCTGTGGGTGACCAGCAGCAGATTGCGCCCCACGAGTTTGTGCGTATACACATCGTGCACAATGGCTCTGCCACACAGGGTCTGTCGGTCGGGTAACACGTGTACCTTGGCGAACATCAATCGCGAGGTTTGCAGGGTACGGGTAGCGGGACTGCTGAACACGTCGCTGTGGGACATGCCCAGGGCATGGAACGCACGGCCGACCGCCGCCGCCGAAGCGCCGCCAGGGCGGGTCAGGCCATCGATAGGGCCGAGGCAGGGGTTGTCGGAGCGGTCGCAACGCTCTTCGTGACGCACCAGCACGATAAGGCGGCCACTACGCCAGGCGGCCAGCGCTCCGGATGTGAGCAGGCGATGCTCCACGGCCAGGTTCTGCGGCGAACTGGGCCAGAGCATTGCGCTCGTCACCAGAAGACACAGGGCGAAGACTGCCACGAAGCGCAGCGATAACCGTTTCAGCATTTCCGCCTGGCGCCGATATGAGCCGGGATAGGTCTGGATCGCGTCAATCACACTATTCACCCTGGGGAGCCCGGCCTTGCCATATGCGTTGGCGGGCACTCTAGAGTCGGGTGCGTGGTCGGCCAGTGAAATCGATGTGAAAAAATTGCGCTTGGTCAGGGGTGGGGCATGCCCGGGCAGAGGTTTTCATGCACCGCAAAAGGCCTATGAAGCGCAATGAGGTGACGCAAGAAGAATTGGTCTTGCCACCAAGGCGGTATCAGGGGCTTCCCGCGCTTACGCTGAACAGCATGACCGCAGTGTCAGGGCTTGGTTGTATTAAGAGTTTTCTTTCATATACTTCGAAAATATACTGTACATACATACAGTATTGTCCTACAGTCCATCCCAGGTGAACGGATTTCACCGGGCGCCTGAAGTCAATTTTTTAACTATGGATGGATAAAAAATGAAATCGAAAAAAGCCTTTATGCTGGGTGCGGCCATGGCGGCCACCTGCTTCGTTTCGACCTTTGCCCTGGCCGAGCAATACCCTTCGCAAGCACCGGGAAAACTGTCTGCCGAGGCGGTCAGGCAAGCCGTCGATAGCGCCCTCAAGGCCGGCGGCAAGGTCGAGGCTGCGGCTATGTCGGCCGAACTCAAGCAAAAACTCAAAGCAGCCAAGACCGCCAAGCCCAAGGTGCTGACTGGCAAAGCCGCCGCTGCCAACGGTGCAGCGCAGGACAAGGTGATCGGCGAGCTGAAAAAACCAAGCCAGGAGCAACTGCAAAGTGCGGCGATTGCTGCGTTTGCGCCGCTGTTCCCGACCCTGGATATCAACACGCTATACACCATCACGGGGGTCGAAACCGGCGCGGAAATCGCCTACCACTTCAATCTGCCGAAAAACTCGCGTATCCAGGTGCAACTGCTGAACCAGAGCGTCGGCACCGATATGTCATTGACCCTGTTTCACGACGACGGCCAAGGCAATCTGACGCCCCTGGGCACCGCCGACGCAGCGGGCAATGCCGATGAATACCTGGATGGCGTGCTGCCGGCCGGTGATTACTATTGGTACATGGTGGCCAATACCGCCAGCAACTCGCAGTTCAGTTTCGGCGTGGCGGTGGACAGCAATATCGATGCCTTTGAACCCAACGACACGGCACAAGCCGCGTTCGCTTTGCCGGACGCCCTGAATCAGGTGACTGGCAACCTCGACAGCGTCAACGATGTCGATTATTTCGAGTTCACCTCGCTGCGTGGGCAGGGCGTTGGCATGTTTCTCGACGAGGACGAGGAGGGTAACCGCAACCAATGGATCTTCGAGCGGTTCGACGGCAACAACTGGGTCGTCATCCAGCCCGATAATACGTCCACCTACCCGAACCTGACCCCAGGTTATACCGTCAAGGTGCGGGTACGGGCGAATCCGGCGGTGACGCTCAATCCTCAGGCGCAATACAAGCTGACGCTGGGCTCGGCGCCACGGCTGAACCAGAGCAACGTGAACGGCGACAACGTGGTGCGCATTCCCAGTTCGATCATGCAACTGGCCACCCAGGCGGCGCGTAGCCTGAGCTGGAGCACCCAATGGTCGGACAGCACCGGCGAACCGCTGCGCGGCGTCACGCCAGTGCTCAAGGTCGACAAGCAGTTCGTTGACGCCGGCTACCGATGGGTCGATTACGAAGCCAAGACCGGCGTGACTGGCGCGGCGTCCGGCAGTGTCAACCTGGGCACCTGCTCCGGTGACCTGCATGTGGTTTATCCAGACAGTTCGTCTGGCCAGACGTATAACTGGGATACCTGGTTCAACATGGGCGGCTGGCGTATCGAGCTCAAGGAGTTCCCGGGTGTCGGCGTCGGTGGCAACATCACGCAGTACGTCAGTCTGGGTCACATCTGCAGTCAGCGCATCGTGCCTTGATCGATTCATCTGAGTGAGGCGGGGCAGTCCATCCGGACTGCCCTTTTTTTGTCAACGCGCCAGCGCCTGTTTCAGCGGCAAGCGCGCCATGCTGTCGTTTGTCAGCGATCCCAGATACAGCCAGTCGCCGTATTCGAGCGCCGTGGTGATGGGCGAGTAGTTATCCGCGCTGCCATCCTGCAGGTTGGCGATCACCTGAGCATGCACATCCAGTCCCAGCACAAAGGCTTTACGTTCGATAGGCTTGGGCACCACCAGCAGCGCCCGTACGACCATCTGGCGCAGCAGCGGATATCCCGCGAGACCATCGAGCAGCGGGTTGCGTGGCGAATACAGTGCTATCCAGAATCGGTCCCGACCATTGAAGCTGAGGTTGTCTGGCAGTCCAGGCAGATTGTCGATAAACAGGTCATGCGTACCCGCCTTGGCGCCTTTGAGCCAATAGCGGCTGATGCGATAGGCGCCGGTTTCGTTGACCAGTACATACGCTTCATCGGGGCCCAGCGCCACGCCATTGGCGAATTGCAGGTGGTCCAGCAACACCTCGGTCTGACCGTTGCTGAAGTCATAGCGCAATAACCTGCCATCACCCCCATGTTCGATCACCGCCTCACCGTCTTCGCCGTAGCCCCAGCGGCTCGACGCATCGCTGAAATACGCATAGCGCCCGGCGGTATCTACCGTCACGTCATCGGTAAAGCCAAAGGCCAAGCCGTTGGCGCTGGTGCTCAAGGTGCTGAGTGCATGCTGTGTGTCCAGCGCCAGTAGCCCCTTGACGGCGTCGGCAATGATCAGGCGACCGTCTGGATGGTGAGCCAGACCCAAGGGACGGCCGCCGGTATTGATCAGCACTTCCAGGGTTTGGCTGTCGGGCGAGGTACGGATGACACGGCCGTCATGCAGGCCCGTGATCAAGAACCCCTGGGAATCCACCAGCAACGCCTCGGGCCCATCGATGTGCTGCGCGCCGATGCGTTGGACGTCCTTGAGACGCTGGTTTTCGGCATAGGGCCCGTCTTTCATCGACGGTGCCTCGGGAGGTCTCCAATTGACCGGCTGGACCTTGGTCGGCATCAGCAGCAAAAAGGCCGCGAGCACAATCAGGACCAGCAGCAGTAGGCGTCGGATACTCTTGCTCATGGCCATTCCTGTGGGTCTTTGGCGCGCTGGGTGGGTTCCCAATACAGGGTGCCGAACAGGTAGTCCATCAGCGGCAGCACGATATTGAAGTTGCGCCCTTGCATCAGCTCGCGACGGTGATGCAGTGCATGCAGGTGACGCATCTGCCTGATCCAGGGCAGGCGCGCCAGGGGATGATTTTCATGCAGATGTTCGCAGGCATGAAAAATTTCATAGAGCAGGTAGCCGAGGATCATGCAGCCTGCGAAGAGCCCGGCGACGTTGGGGTTCAGTTGCTTGAGCAACCACCATGCGGGGAGGGTGATGGCCAGGCTGTGCAGGACGATCAACCACGCAGGAAAGAGGATCACGCGCCAGTCTCTGGGGCTGTCGAACGTCATATGGCCGGGGCTGAAAAAGCTGTGGTGGTCGCCCGTGTGGCGGGCGTAGAACAGCCTGGCGAAGCCGTGTTTGTGATGGCCCAGGTGACGGTGAACGAGGTAGATGCACAGGTTGAAGAACACCAGTGTCACGGGAATGGTCAGCCATTCCCAGGGTTGGATCTGATCGGTGCTGCGCCAGGACAGCGTGATGCACAGCAGGCCGTAGCCGAGCACGAAACCAGCATGCAGCCAGGGGTTGTAGCGCGGGTGGATACCGGCGCGATAGCGTTCGCGAAAGGTGTCGGTGGGCTGGGGCATGGCGGGCTCGTTGTGGTTTTTTGGAATGGGATGAGCTTAGTGGGTTGTGGCGATTGCGCCAGGGACGATCAGGTGGTGGACGCGGGGTTGGGGCGTCTATTCATGGCAGCGGTCACGGCGGCCACGGACAGGGACTCACCCCTCAAAAAAGCACAAACCCCCTTGCGACCCCCACATTTCTTTGCTAGCTTCACATAAAATGTTAACGATAACATTTGCTCTAAAAACAAAAACAAGACAGAGACCACCGCCATGAAAATGCTTCCGAAAACCCTGGGTTTATTGGCTCTAAGCATCACTATCGGCACTGCCAGCATTGCCCGCGCCGACAGCAAAACCGCGCCCATCCGTATCGGCGCCTCGTTCCAGGAAATCAACAACCCTTATTTCGTCACCATGAAAAACGCCCTGGAAGACGCCGGCGCGACCATCGGTGCGAAACTGATCATCACCGACGCCCGCCACGATGTGTCCAAACAGGTCAGCGACGTCGAGGACATGCTGCAAAAAGGCATCGATATCCTGTTGATCAACCCCACCGATTCGGTCGGCGTGCAATCCGCCGTCAAGTCAGCCCATGACGCCGGTGTCGTGGTGGTCGCGGTGGATGCCCAGGCCGACGGCCCACTGGATTCCTTCGTGGGTTCGAAGAACTTTGACGCAGGCTTCCAGGCCTGTGAGTACCTGGCCAAGAACATCGGTAACCAAGGCAATATCGCGATCCTCGATGGCATCGCCGTGGTGCCGATCCTGGAACGCGTGCGCGGTTGTAAAGAGGCCGTGGCCAAGCACCCCGACATCAAGATCGTCAGTATCCAGAACGGCAAGCAGGAGCGTGACCAGGCGCTGACTGTTACCGAAAACATGCTCCAGGCCCAACCGACCCTCAAAGGCATTTTCAGCGTCAACGACAACGGCTCCCTCGGCGCGCTGTCGGCCATCGAGGCCAGCGGCATGGACGTCAAGCTGGTGAGCGTCGACGGTGCGCCGGAAGCGATCAAGGCAATCCTCAAGCCCGGCAGCAAATTCATCGCCACCTCGGCGCAGTACCCTCGCGATCAGATCCGCCTGGCGCTGGGCATTGCCCTGGCCAAGAAATGGGGCGCGCAGGTGCCGGCCAGTATTCCAGTGGATATTGCCCTGATCGATCAGGCCAAGGCCAAGGACTTCAGTTGGTAAACCGTCCACGCCCCGCGTGATTCGCGGGGCACAAGGCACGCTTATGAACGAGAGGTCGGCGGTATGAGCAGTCTTCTGCAACTGGAAAATATCTGTAAGCGCTACCCCGGGGTACAAGCCCTCAAGTCCATCAACCTGCAAGTGGAGCGCGGCGAAATTCATGCGTTGCTCGGGGAAAATGGCGCGGGTAAATCGACCCTGATGAAGATTCTCGGCGGTGTCGAGCATCAGGACGAAGGGCGGATCCTTATCGATGGCCAGGCGCAACAGTTCGCGACGTATCGGGATGCGATTGCCGCGGGCATCGGCATTGTGTTCCAGGAATTCAGCCTGATTCCCTACCTCACGGCGGTGGAAAATATCTTCCTCGGCCATGAACTGCACAACCGCTTTGGCCTGTTGCGCAAACGCGACATGCATGAGGCATCGGCCGCGTTGTTCCAGCGTCTCGGCGTCACCCTCGACCTGCAATGTCCGATCAAGCACCTGAGTGTGGCCGAGCAGCAGTTTGTCGAGATCGCCAAGGCCCTGGCCCTGGATGCGCGCTTGCTGGTGCTCGACGAGCCGACCGCGACCCTGACACCCAACGAGGCCGAGTTGCTGTTCGAGATCATGCGCGAACTCAAGCGTCAGGGCGTGGCGGTGATTTTTATCTCGCACCACCTGGAGGAAATTTTCCAGGTCTGCGATCGCATCAGCGTGCTGCGTGATGGCAGCAACGTGGGCGTCACCGATGTGGCCGACAGCGATATCGAGCGTTTGGTGGAAATGATGGTGGGCCGGCGCCTGGAATGCAGCTTCCCGCCCAAGCCAAGCCAGGAGCGCGGACCGCTGCTGCTGGAGGTCAAGGACATCCAGCTGCAACGCAACGGCCCGCATAACCAGTTCCAACTGCACAGGGGCGAGATCCTCGGTTTTGCCGGGCTGGTGGGTTCCGGGCGCACCGAGCTGGCGCTGGGCATGATGGGCGCGCTGCCGTCGGTGACCAAGGACGTGTGGCTGCGGGGTGAAAAAGTCAGCCTCGATGATCCGGCACAGGCCTTGGCCCATGGCATCGGTTTGTTGCCGGAAAGTCGCAAGAGCGAAGGCTTGATCACCGATTTCAGCATTCGCGAAAACATCTCGCTGAATAACCTGCACAAGTACCAGGGCGCCAGCGGGCTGATCGACAAGGGCAAGGAGTGCGCCAGTGTCGAAGCGCTGATGCGCCAGCTGTCGATCAAGGCGCCCAGCGGCGAAAGCCGGGTGTTCAACCTCAGCGGCGGCAATCAGCAAAAAGTGGTGATCGCGCGCTGGATCAACCACCACTGCGATGTGCTGGTGTTCGACGAGCCCACTCGAGGCATCGACGTCGGCGCCAAGGCACAGATCTATGGGCTGATGCGCAAGCTCACTGAGCAAGGCTACGCGATCATCATGATTTCTTCGGAACTGCCGGAAATCATCGGCATGTGCGACCGCGTCGCGGTGTTCCACAAGGGCGCCATTGTCAAGGTACTGGAAGCGTCCGACGTCAACCCACAAGAGGTCATGCGCCATGCAACAGGGGGCTCCAGTGAATCCGTCCATTAATGCCGTCGACACCCATCGACTGCGCCTGAGCCTGGCGCGACTGGTTCGCTCGCCGGCGTTCTATCCATTTGTCGGCTTGCTGGTCGTCACCCTGGTGATGATCTTTGCCAGTGACAATTTCCTCACCGCCAGCAACCTGTCGAACATTGCCCGCCAAGTCTCGATCAACGCGATCATTGCGGTGGGCATGACCTGCGTGATCCTGACAGGCGGCATCGATCTGTCCGTCGGCCCGGTGATGGCGCTGTCCGGCACCTTGACCGCCGGCTTGATGGTCGCCGGGCTGCCGCCGGGCCTGGCCATTGGCGCGGGGATGCTGATTGGCGTGGCTTTTGGTATTGGCAATGGTTTTTTCGTTGCCTACCTGCATATGCCGCCGATTATCGTCACCCTGGCGACCATGGGCATCGCCCGTGGCTTCGGCCTGATGTACACCGACGGTTATCCGATCTCCGGGTTGCCCGAGTGGTTCGGCTTCTTTGGTCGCGAAAGCCTGTTCGGCCTCCAGGTGCCGATCCTGATCATGCTGGTGACCTACCTCGTGGCCTATGTGCTGCTGCAGCACACCCGTATCGGCCGCTACATCTATGCCATTGGCGGTAACGAAGAAGCGGTGCGTTTGTCCGGCGTGCGGGCGGCGCGCTTCAAGTTGCTGGTGTATGGCATCAGTGGCTTGACCGCGGCGATTGCCGGCCTGGTGCTGACCTCGCGACTGATGAGCGGTCAGCCCAACGCCGGGATCGGTTTCGAGCTGGATGCAATTGCCGCCGTGGTCCTGGGTGGAGCCTCGATTGCCGGTGGGCGCGGGGTAATTGTCGGCACCTTGCTCGGCGCGATGCTGCTGGGAGTGTTGAACAACGGTTTGAACATGCTCGGGGTCTCGCCCTACGTCCAGAGTGTGATCAAGGGCGGGATTATTTTGCTGGCGATCTTTATCAGCCGTCAGCGCCACAAGTAAATCGGTTATTTCCACGCGACCATACGGGTCGTGCCGGGTTCTCTCATGCTCAAAAAAGGTCAGCACACCATGCAAAAGCCTACACACATGCAAGCCGTCGTCTGCCACGGTCCGAAAGACTATCGCCTGGAGCGCATCGGCAAACCCCAGGCCCGGCCCAATGAACTGGTGATCCGCATTGCCGCGTGCGGGATCTGCGCCAGTGACTGCAAATGTCATTCGGGCGCGGCGATGTTCTGGGGCGGCGACAACCCGTGGGTCAAGGCGCCGGTGGTGCCGGGGCATGAATTCTTCGGTTATGTGGTGGAAGCGGGCGAGGGCGCCGAGGAGCACTTCGAGGTCAAGGTCGGCGACAAGGTGATCGCCGAACAGATCGTGCCCTGTGGCAAGTGCCGTTTCTGCAAGTCCGGCAAGTATTGGATGTGCGAAGTCCACAACATCTTCGGCTTTCAGCGCGAAGTGGCCGAAGGCGGGATGGCCCAGTACATGCGCATCCCCAGGACCGCCATCGTGCACAAGATTCCAGAGTCGGTGTCCCTCGAGGACTCGGCGCTGATCGAGCCAATGTCCTGCGCGATCCACACCGTCAACCGGGGCGATATCCAGCTCGACGACGTGCTGGTGATTGCCGGCGCCGGTACGTTGGGTCTGTGCATGGTTCAGGTCGCGGCGCTGAAAACCCCGAAGAAACTGGTGGTCATCGACATGGTCGACGAGCGCCTGGAGCTGGCGAAAAAATTTGGCGCCGACGTGGTGATCAACCCTTCCCGCGACAATGCCCGCGAGATCATCAATGGCCTCACCGATAACTACGGCTGCGACGTCTACATCGAGACCACCGGCGTGCCCGTCGGCGTGACGCAAGGCCTGGAGCTGATCCGCAAACTGGGGCGCTTTGTCGAGTTCAGTGTGTTTGGCGCCGAGACCAGCGCCGACTGGTCGATCATCGGCGACCGCAAGGAACTCGACGTGCGCGGTGCTCACCTGGGGCCGTATTGCTACCCGGTGGCCATCGACCTGTTCGAGCGCGGCCTGGTCACGTCCAAAGGCATTGTCACCCATGACTTCCCGCTGGATAACTGGGCCGAAGCATTCGAACTGGCCAATTCGACGAAGTCGATCAAGGTGCTGTTGAAACCGCTGCAACCCGCCCAGGAGTAGCCGTATGGAATACGTCATGGGCGTGGACATCGGCACGCAAAGCACCAAGGCGCTGCTGGTGGATGGCGCAGGGCGGATCATCGCCCAGCACAGCCAAGGCTATCGCGTGGATACGCCGAAAGTGCGCTGGGCCGAGCAATGGCCGCAGGTGTGGCTGGAGGCGGTCGAAAGCTGCGTCGTCCATTGCATGGCCAAGGCCGGTGTCGCCAGGGACACGGTGAAGGCGCTGTGCATCAGCAGTCTGTATGGCGGTTCGGGGATTGCCGTCGACGCCGCGATCACACCGCTGCACCCATGCCTGATCTGGATGGACCGGCGCGCGGGCGAGCAGGTCGAGTGGGTGCGTGAACAGCTGGACCTGGAGCGTCTGTTTCAGGTCACCGGCAACTCGGTGGACAGTTATTACGGGTTCACCAAAATGCTCTGGCTCAAGCAGCACCGGCCCGACATCTGGGCCAACACGCGCTATCTGCTACCGCCCAACAGCTACCTCAATTATTGCCTGACCGGCGAGCTTGCAGTGGATCACAGCAGCGCCGGCAATATCGGCGGGGTCTATGACGTGGCTGCGCGTGGTTGGTCGAGCGAGATGCTGGAAGCGCTGCAGATCCCGTTGACGATGATGCCCGAGCGTCTGCTGTATTCGGGCGAAGTGGTCGGCGGTCTGCTGCCGGAATGGGCGCAGCGCCTGGGCTTGGCGGCTGGAATGCCGGTCCTCGCCGGTGGCGTCGATGCGGCCATGGCGACCCTGGCGGCCGGGGTCACGCAGCCGGGCAACCATGTGGCGATGATCGGCACCAGCATGTGCTGGGGCTATCTCAACCAGCAGGTGGATGCGCGGCATGGTCTGGTGAGCATGCCCCATGTCTACAACGGTCATCAGGACCTGTACATCTTCGGCGGCGCGATTACCGCCGGCGCCTCGGTCAGTTGGTTTCGCGAACAGTTCTGCCAGGCCGAGGAGCAACAAGCCCGGCAGACCGGCGAGGACAGCCTGTGGCTGCTGGAGCAGAGCGCGGCGAAGATCCCGGCGGGCAGTGAAGGGCTGTTGTTCCTGCCGTATTTGATGGGCGAGCGGAGCCCGGTGTGGGATGACCGCGCCAGTGGCAGTTTTGTTGGCCTGAACCTGTATCACAGCCGCATCCACTTGTATCGAGCGGTGTTGGAAGGTGTGAGTTTTGCCCTGCGGCACAACATCGAGGCAGGCACGCAGGGCGCGCATTCCCTTGACCCACGGCTGATTGTGGTGGGCGGGGCGAGCCATTCGGATCTGTGGATGCAGATCATTGCCGATGTCACCCATTACCCGGTGTACACCCTTGTCCAGGAGGTGGAAGCGGCGCTCGGAGCGGCCTTGTTGGCGGCGCATACGGTGGGGTTGGTGGATCACGCGCAGATGGAGAAAGGCTGGGTGCGGTTGGCGTTGCGGGCTGAGCCCAAGGCGGAAAATGTGCAGGCGTATGACCGCGCCTTTGCCAGCTATTTGCAGCTGTATCCGGCGTTGAAACCGCTGATGCATGGCTTGCAGGCGTGAGGGCCGACCCTTCAACCCGATACATCCACGACTGATGCCCCAGGACCCGGAAAAACATGAACAGCCCAACCTTCGACTTCACCCACCAGCGCATCCTCGTCACCGGCGCCACCAGCGGTATTGGTCGCGAGATTGCCCAACAACTGATCGCCAGCGGCGCCGAAGTATTCGCTGTCGGCCGTGACGCCAACGCGCTGTCTGAACTGGGCTGCAAAACCCTGTGCCTGGACATCGCTGACAGTGTTGCGCTGGACCTCGCCCTCAAGGCGCTGCCACCGATGCATGGCCTGGTCAATTGCGCGGGTATTTCGCGCCTGGAACCGGCCGCCGCGATCAGCAGCGAAGCCTTCGACCAGGTGATGAACCTCAATGCCCGCGCCGCCGCCCAGGTCGCCAGCCGCGTAGCGGCGAAGATGATCGAGGCGAAGATTGCCGGCAGCATCGTCAATGTTTCCAGCCAGGCGTCGCTCGTGGCGCTCGACGATCACTTGGGATATTGCGCGTCCAAAGCCGCCCTGGATGCGATCACCCGTGTGCAATGTGCTGAATGGGGACGCTTCGGGATTCGCGTCAACAGCGTCAATCCCACCGTGACCCTGACGCCCATGGCGCAACAGGCCTGGTCCGATCCAGCCAAGCGCGACCCGGCGTTGGCGGCGATTCCGCTGGGGCGTTTCGCGCAGACCAGCGAAGTGGCATTGCCGGTGTTGTTTCTGCTGAGCCAGGCGGCAAGCATGATCAGTGGCGTCAGCCTTCCCGTCGACGGTGGCTACACCAGCCGCTAGCCGTTCTCCAGCTTGCCCGGGATTACCACCTTGTCCCTCGGCTTATACGGGTTTTCCAGGTGGTCCAGCAGCAGGCCGACAGCGCTGCTGCCAGCCAGCGAGGCATCGTGGGCGACGCACGCGATGGGCACGCCGAAGATGTCGGCGAAGGGCAGGCGGTCGATCCCGCAAATGGTCAGGCTGTCGTGGGGAATGTTGTGCATGCGCAAGGCGCGCAAGGCACCAAGGGTGATCAACTGGTTAAACCCCATGATCGCGTCCGGCGCGCTGTGTTCGGCCAGGTAGTCGAGGGTGTGCAGATAGGACGGTGCCAGGGTGTAGTCGCCGGCACACACTTGAACCTGCACCTGGGGATGCTCGGCCAGCACTTCACGCAGGCCTTTGAGACGTTCCACGGTGATGCGTGAATGCGCCGGTCCGGTCAGCACCAGCAAGCGCTTGAGCGCGGGGTTCTGGCGCAAGAGGTAGTGCGCCGCCTGGATGCCGCTGTGATAGTTGTCCAGCACCACGCGGCTGAACGGGCTGTCGTGGAGCGTGCGGTCGAGCAGCACCACCGGGGTCTTGCCGTTGCCCAGGCGCTCCAGGTAGTCGGGCTGGTAGTCGGGTTCGTCGGAGACCGGCGACAGGATAATCCCCGCTACCCGATAACCCAGCAGCGTGTCGACGGCCTTGCTTTCCAGCTCCTCCAGCTCGTCGGTGTCCACCAGCATGATGGTGTAGCCGTGCTTTTTCGCTTCCCGGGAAATCGCCTTGATCATCTCGCTGTAGAACGGGTTGTCCACCGAGGCGGTAATCACCCCGATGATCAGGCTTTCACTGCGCTTGAGCCCACGGGCAAAGGCATTCGGCACATAGTCCAGCTCCCGCGCCACTTCAAGGATCCGCGCCAGTGTGGCGGGCTTGACCAGGTCAGGTTTGCTCAGCGCCCGCGAGACCGTGATGGTGGTCATGCCGACCCGTTTGGCGATGTCGCTGATGGTGACGGATTTTTTCTTGTTCATCGGCAAAGGGGACCAGGAGAAAACACGAGGAGGCTACCATGCACACCGGTTCAAAGCACCGGATCCCAGCGCTGCGACCAGTCGCTTTCGGCCTTGACCACGCCGCGCAGTAGCTCCAACGCCTGTTGCAACACCGTCGAATCGCGCTCACGGGAATACACCAGATAAGTCGGAAAGCTGAACTCCGGCGCCTTGGGCACTCGCTCCATCACCCCGCTGTCGAGGTAGCTCTGCACCACCCGCGTGCGGAAATACCCGGCGCCGCCGTTCTCCAGGATGTACTGCAGCGCCAACGGCCCGAGATTGAAGCTCACCGCTGCCCGTGCCTTATCCGGCAGGGCGGCGTCGTGTTGCTGGCGAAAGCCCGGGCCCCAGTCGATATACACATAAGGATCGGGCCGGGTCGCCAACCGTACCTGGATCAGTTTTTCTTCCAGCACTTGCTCCACCTGCAACCCCGGCCAGTACTGCGGCTGGAACACCAGCGCAGCGTCCAGCACCCCCAGTTCCAACTGGCGCAACAGGTATTCACCTTCGCCCACTTCGGTACGCAGGGCATGGCTGGGGATGTGTTCACGCAGCGCCTTGGCCCAACCGAGCATCAGTGGGTTGCACAGGCTGACTTCGCCGCCGATATACAACACGTTGCGATACCCTTCGGGCAAGGGCAGGTCACGGCGTGCGGCTTCCCAGGTTTGCACCAGTTGATTGGCGTACACCACGAACGCCTCGCCATCGGCGGTCAATCGCGCCCCGGCACGGTTGCGCACGAACAGCGTGCTGTCGAGCTGGCTTTCGAGCTTTTGCACCCGCGCGGTGATGGCGGTCTGAGTGACGTGGAGCTTTTCGGCCGCAGCGGCCAGGCTGCCGCAGCGGGTGATTTCCAGGAAAGTGCGTGCCAGTTCGATGTCCATGTCGGCCCCGAGGGTGAATAGGGCCGACATTGTAGAGCGGATGACTGACGATGGGGGTTATTGGTCTTTGACGAGGCACTCGGAGGCGCGCGGTGGTTGCGTGCCGTTGGCCAGATAGTCGCCGGCCCAGCGGTTCGTGCACTGGCCGGCCGTTTTGGACGACGCCCCCCGCAAATACGGGCCCTTGAGGACAAGGCGGCGCTCCGCGGGCAGTTGCGCAAAGGCCATGTGTACGAGGTCGTCGGACAATTCGTCGAGCGCCGGTTCGATCAGCACCATGCGTCCCACGCGATGGGAAAACAGCGCGCCGTAACCGAGACCGGGCCCGGTGCCCTGGGCGGTGCCCAGATAATTGATCTTTTCCTCGCCCAATTGCAGGCGCACGAATTCCATATCCCAGGCTGACTGTGCGGTTGCAGGCTGCTTGCGGGGGCTCAGTTCAATCACGTCATACAGGTTCGTCAGCGAACGATATGCTTCGGTGTTGGCGTACTTCCAGACCGTCGCCAAGTGCACGGCAAATATCCCATGGGCGTTCGTGTGCGGTGTCCCGGATTGAGTAAACACTACACCCTTGCGCGCTAGCGGCAGACGCGCGCCGACTCGGGTGATGCTCAGGCGCACCCGACCGGGTGCGCTGCCTTGATGGTCCAGCGGCACCGTGACGATGCCGCATTGGGTGCGGGCAATCACTTCCTGGTCCAGGCCGCGACCGGGCAGCTTCGGGCAGTCCACCAGCCATTCGATACCGGGCTCGGTGGCATGCCCGGGCGGACTTGGCAGCAGGGCTAACCAACTGAGGCCACCTAGGGTGATTGCTCTTAAAGATGTCATCTGCATGTCCGGGTAGTCGCTCGTTAGGGACAGGCTTTTTACCAAGGGCGGCCCGGCGCCAATGCAGGGATAGCACCACGCAGAGTGTGGGAAGGCGGATATTTACTCTCAGATTTTTCTTACTGCTAACGGGCGTGCTCCAGCATCCCCTCAACCGCCTCCCACACCTGCGGGTCGTCGCTGTGTGCCACGTTGAACCGCATGAAATCCCGCATGCCGGCGTCGTACCCAAACAACGCCCCCGGTGCGAGCAACAGGCCGCGCTTGAGGCCGATCTGGGCCAGCCGCTCGCCATTGACGCCAGCCGGCAAGCGCGCCCAGATAAACATCCCGCCCTCATGACCCATGGGCAGCTCACACCCGCACCGACGCAACCACTGTTCAACCCGTCCGCCGGCTTCCAGCAGCCGTTGGACCATGCGCTTACGGTGCCGGGCATAGCTCCCTTCGCTGAGCAGCCGATAGACAATCTGCTCAAACAGTTCTGAGGTCACGCCGCCGCTCATCAGCTTCATATTGGTCAGGTTGGCGGCCAGTTGGGGCGCGGCCACCACATAACTGACGCGGGCATTGGCGCTGAGGGTTTTTGAGAACCCCGACAAATAGGTCACCTGTTCCAGCCCCGCGAGTGCTGCCAGGCGCGGCGGTGGGTTGGGGTGCAAGTCGCCGTAGAGATCGTCCTCGATAATATGGCAGTGATACTGACGGGTCAGTTGTAACAAACGGAAGGCCTGGGCCGCGCTGAAGGAGTGGCCGGTGGGGTTATGCAACACGCTGGTGGTCAGGTACAGACAGGGCCGTTGTTCCGCCAGCAGGTGTTCCAGCGCGCTGAAGTCGAAGCCATCCGGCCGGCGTTGCAGGGTCACCACTTTGACCCCGTGCAGCGCCAGGTTGGCGTGGAAGTTGAAGTAGCACGGCGCATCCAGCAGGACCGTGTCACCGGGACGGGCCAGCAGGCGCATCAACATGTCCAGGCCTTGCAGGGTGTTGGGAGTGGTGATGATTTGTTCCACCGGCGCCGTCAGGCCGTCGCCCTGGAGTTTGTGTTGCAACGCCTGGCGCAACGACAGCAAGCCTGCCGGCGTGCCCATGCCGGCAATCCGCAGGGATGGCGCGCGCACCACGCTGCGCATGGCCTGGCGCAGGGCGTCGGAGTCGAGCCAGTCTTCCGGCAGATGGCCGCCGCCGGGACGCAGGTCGCCCTGGCCGCTGACCAGCGGCCGCCGCAGCACACTGAGCAAATCCTGGGGCAGTAGATCCACCCAGGTACTGGATGACGGTTGCGCTTGGCGATGGGCGACGAAATGGCCGCGGCCCTGATGGGACGTCAGCAGATGCTGGCCGCGCAGGCGATCGAGGGCTTCGTTGATGGTGAATTTGCCGACCCCCAATTGTGCCCCCAGCTCACGTACCGACGGCAGTTTGCTGCCCGCGGCCAGTTCGCCATGCTCGATGGCGCGGGTGAATGCATCGACAATCTGCTGGACCTTGGGCCCGTGGTCATGAAAGTGGATCCGAGGAATGAGCATCGTGATGTCCTGAAGTTTACCGGTATCTTTACCGGTAAAGTCTGCGTGAATAAGCGCAGAGTTTACCTGCCTGTCGCAGGTTCTGCGCCCTAGACTTCACTGCATTCCTTCCTGCAGCGAATCTTCCTAGCATGGCCAGCGCCCTGACGTTTTCATCCTTCCTGTATTTCCTGTTGCTGTGCACCACCCTGGCGTTCAGCCCCGGCCCCATGACGTTGCTGCTGCTCAGCCTCGGCTTGAAAGATGGCCTGCGTCATTCCCTGCCGGCGCAGTTCGGCGCCAGTGTGTCGTACCTGATCTCGATCATGATTTTTGCCGTGGGCTTTTCCGAACTGATCAAGGGCTACCCGCTGATTACCCAGGCCATCCAACTGGTCGGCGTGGCCTACATCCTTTACCTCGCCTACAAACAATGGACCGGCAGCGCGGTCAACCTCAGCGCCACTGTCCAAGGGCGGGAAAGTTCCCGCAGCCTGTTCGGTAAAGGCCTGCTGACCGGGTTGTCCAACCCCAAGGCCATCATCCTGTTCAGCGCGGTGTTCCCGCAATTTGCCGGCGTGGACCAGGACAGCGCCGCAGCCGACAACGCCATCCTCGGCCTGACCTTCCTGATAGTGCAGTTCGCCAGTGGCTGTCTGTATGGCTACTTCGGCCAGCGGATCAAGCCTGTACTCGAATCGCCGCGCAAGCGTGTGTTGCTGCAAAGGGTCACGGCGCTATTGTTGTTGGCGGTGGCAATCTTGCTGGCGCGTGGTTTTTCCCACCAGTAAGGGGCGACCGGCCGGGCGAAGATCCTGCTGATGGCGCACGGCGCGCTGGAGGGAGTCGGGAGTGTCGCAGGGATTGTCCTACTCATGGAACGATTAGGGTTGCTATCGCTATCTAGCGCCGTATTGGTATTGGATTTAAGGTGTATCCACTTTGGAGGTACATCATGAAAAACATCATCGGCATCTACACCAGCCCACGCGGCCATTGGGTCGGCGACGGCTTTCCGGTTCGTACGCTGTTTTCCTACGACACTTTGGGCGAGTACATCAGCCCGTTCCTGTTGCTCGACCATGCCGGGCCCTACGCTTTCACGCCCACCGAGCAACGACGCGGCGTGGGGCAACACCCGCATCGCGGTTTTGAAACCGTGACCATTGTCTACGCGGGTGAAGTCGAGCACCGGGACTCAACCGGCGCAGGCGGCAAGATTGGCCCCGGCGACGTGCAGTGGATGACTGCCGCCAAGGGCATCCTGCATGAGGAGTTTCATTCCGAAGCCTTCGCGCGTAGCGGCGGCCCCATGGAAATGGTTCAGTTGTGGGTCAACCTGCCGGCCAAGGACAAAATGGCTGAACCGGGTTACCAGACCGTCCTGGACGGCGACATTCCGTCATTGCCGTTGGCTGAGGGGGCCGGCAGCCTGCGCCTGATTGCCGGTGAGTTCGCTGGCCACACGGGCCCGGCGCGCACGTTTACGCCGATTGATGTGTGGGATCTACGGCTCAATGGCGACAAGGCGGTGACCCTGGATCTGCAGGCCGGTCGTAACACTGTGCTGGTGGTATTGAAAGGCACCGTGCAGGTCAATGGCATCGAGCTGGCGCGTGAAGGGCAGTTGGTGGTGTTTGACCGCGCTGGCGAGCAGATCAGCCTGGAGTCGAATGGCGACGCTACATTGTTGCTGCTCAGCGGCGAGCCGATCGACGAACCGATCGTCGGCCACGGCCCGTTCGTGATGAATACCGAGCAGGAAATTCACCAGGCGTTCGCCGACTTCCAATCTGGCCGGTTCGGGCAGATGCAACCGCAAGCGTGAGACGCTATACCTTCCAGCGGCGTTTCGTGCGATCTTCGCACGCATCGCCCTGGAGTCGCCTGGATGCCCTCATTTATCTCCGATCACCCGATGGTCTGCGCGTTGGCGTTGATCCTGCTGGATATTGCCGTCTGGCGCCTGATATCCGCTGAATACAGCAACTGGAAATTGGCGGCGCGGCTGTTGATTTTCGCGTTATTCAGCGTTGCTCTGTTCAGTGACGGCATGAGCCCGATGCAGGCCGCGCCCTGGCCCGAGGACGTGCCGTTGCACCTGGCGGCGACGGCGCTGCAGATCGGCTGGTGGTTGTTTGCCGCGCGCACCCTCACGGTGCTGCTGGGCGCGCTGATGATGCAGCGGGTCGGCCATACCGGGCGGCTGCTGCAAGACCTGTTGGGCGCGGTGATCTTCCTGATCGCCATCATCGCTGCCATGGCTTACGTCCTGGAGCTGCCGGTCAAGGGCGTGTTGGCGACGTCCGGTGCGATGGCGATCATTGTCGGCCTGGCCTTGCAAAGCACCTTGAGCGACGTGTTTTCCGGGATTGTGCTCAACACCACCAAGCCTTATCAACTGGATGACTGGATCGCCATCGACGGTATCGAGGGCCGGGTTACGGATATCGACTGGCGGGCCACGCGCCTGCAAACCTCCCAAGGCAGCATGGCGGTGATTCCCAACTCGCTGGCGGCCAAGGCCAAGATCATCAACTTCTCGCGCCCGGCCGACATGTTCGGCTTGGCCGTGAGCTTGCAAGTCAGCCCCCATGCACGGCCGCAAACGGTGGTGGAAGCCCTGGAACGCGCGATGCAGGGCTGTCGATCACTGCTGGCCAAGCCGGCGCCGAGTGTCGCCTTCAAGACGTCCGCCAGCGCCGGCGTGGAATATGAAATCAGTGGTTTCGTGCCGGCGATGAGCCTCAAGCGCGAGGCGCGCAATCAGCTTTATGACCTGGCTTACCGGCACTTGCAAGCCGCGGGCGTGAACCTGCTGTCGAGTGCCGAAAGTGCTGTGTCGACGACCACGTCGCCGGCACGCGCGCTGTTGGACAGTTCGACGCTATTTTCTACCTTGCGCCAGGAAGAGAAGGACACCTTCAGCCAGAACATGACCCTGCACACTTTCCGTGGCGGCGACATGATCCTGCGCGCCGGCGAAGTCAGCGATCACCTGTTCATCATCGAATCCGGGGTTGTTTCGGTACTGCTGACCACGCCCGGGCACACCGTCGAAGCCGGGCGCATGGGACCTGGGGAGGTGATCGGCGAAGCCGGGATCCTTCAGGAACAGGGCGTGCCGGCAGACTTTGTCGCCAAGACCTACTGCACCCTTTATCGCATCGAGCGGGAATACCTCAAGCCGTGCCTGGATGCGCGGCACGACATTGCCGAAGCGATGAAGAATCTCCTGGATTTCCGCCTGCACGCCGCGCAAAACCTGATCCAGGACGCACCGGCAGTACCGGTGAGGAAGAGCTTTATGCAGTGGCTGCGCAGGCGCAGATGAAGCGCGTTGCATTGGCTACCTGTTCTTCGCCGTAATTGGCTATTTGTCCAGGGCAGCGGGGTGACTAAGCTGGTCACCAATCCCCCTGTCCTGGAGCAACACCATGCAAGCCCGTATTGATTTCTACAACGCTTCCCCCAACGCGATGAAAGCCATGCTTGGCCTGGAAGCGGCCGTCGGCAAACTCTCCATCGAGCTACCGCTGCTGGAGCTGGTGCGCCTGCGGGTATCGCAGATCAATGGCTGTGCGTTCTGCCTGGATATGCACAGCGCCGACGCGCTCAAAGGCGGTGAAACCGAGCGTCGTCTGTACACCCTCTCGGCGTGGCGTGAGACGCCGTTTTTCACCCCGCGTGAACGCGCCGCGCTGGCCTGGGCGGAAAGCCTGACGTTGATCAGCCAGACTCACGCGTGCGATGAAGATTACGCCTTGCTCAGTGAGCAATTCAGCCCGTCCGAACAGGTCGACCTGAGTCTGGCGATTGCCACCATCAACAGCTGGAACCGTCTGGCGGTGGGCTTTCGCAAGATGCCCGAGTAGGGCGCACTTGGCCTATTTGAAATAACCCCGTGGCGTGGTGCCGGTCATGCTTTTGAAGAAGGCGATCAGTGCGCTGTCGCTGGCAAAGCCCAACTCGAAAGCGCAGTAGCCGATGTTGCGCCCGGTGGCGAGCAACTCGATGGCACGCATCAGGCGCCACTGCTGGCGCCATTGTTGATAACCCATGCCGGTTTCACGCAGGAAAATGCGTCCGATGGTTTTGCTGCTGGCACCCACCTGCTGTTGCAGCTCCTGCAACGGCGGAGGCAAATGCTCAAGGTTTTGCAGCAACGGCGCCAGGCGCTTGTCGTGTGGCAACGGCAGCAGCAGCGGCTGTTCGACGGCCTGGCGAACTTCGTTCAGGCACAACGCCAGCAAATGCGCGTAGTGGCCTTGTTCCCAATCGGTCTCGAAGGCGGCCAGCGCCATCGGCTCGAGTACCGCGCGTAACAACGCACTGACCTCGATCACCCGCACCTGGCTCGGCCAATGCTCGGCCAATGCCGGGCTGACATACACCGAACGATACTCCACGGCGTGCTGCATGACTGCCCGATGGCGGATGCCGCCAGGGATCCACGCCGCGCGCGTGGGTGGCAACAGGCACACTTGATGGGCCAGGGTGATACGCGTGCACCCCTGTTGGGTAAACAGCAATTGGCCGCGTCGGTGCTGGTGCAACCCGGAGTCATGGGCGCCAAGCAAGGCAGCGATGCCAATGACCGGTGCGTCGAAAATATCCGGGTCAAAACGCGCATCAGCCGCAAGCCAGGCCATAAGGGTTGTCCGATTTCATGGATAAAATGTCGAAGTCTGGATAATACGCCAGTGGCTGCTGTTTAAAATCCCCTCCCTGTCTTATTGCATCGGTATCTACACAACGTTCACAAACTGACGAATTTCCTTGTGGCGAGCGGGCTTGCCCCGCGTTGGGCTGCGAAGCAGCCCCAGTAAGCCGAATGCGGTGTATCAGCTACTCCGTAGCTGCTGGTTTTGGGGCTGCTTCGCAGCCCAACGCGGGGCAAGCCCGCTCGCCACAGGGAAATTCGTCAGTTTGTGAAAGGTGTGGAGATACCTATCCGGTCTTATTGGGAAGGGCTTTTTGATGAACCGGAAGAACCTCTTAGTCCTGGCGGTGGCGCTACTGATGTTTGCGCAAATCGCGCAAACCCTCTACAGCCCGGCGCTCTCGGATATCAGCGAGGCTTTTGCCGTGAGGCCGCAAGCGGCGGCACAAACCCTGTCGGTGTACTTTCTGGCCTTTGCCCTGGGGGTGGTTGTCTGGGGCCGGGTGAGTGACCGCTGGGGACGGCGTCCGGTGATGCTGACCGGGCTCATGCTTTACGCCGTCGCCACCTGCCTGGCCCTGAGCGTTCAGACCTTCAACGGACTGCTTATCGCCCAGGCTTTGGCCGCGTTTGGCGCGGCGGTGGGGTCGGTGGTGACGCAAACCGTAGTGCGCGATTGTTTCAGCGGCGCGCAGCTGGCGCAGGTGTTTTCCGTGATAGGCATTGCCCTGGCCGCCAGTCCCGCGATGGCTCTGTTTACCGGCGCGAGCCTGGTGCAGCACTTCGGTTATCGAGGCATGCTCGGTTGCCTGCTGCTGCTGTCGTTGACGCTTTGGGCCTGGTGCTGGCGGGCCTTGCCGGAAACGCGTCCGGCGGCGGCGTGCGCTGCGCCGCTGTTTGGCACGCTGGGCTTGATGCTCAAGGATCTGGCGCTGTGGCGCGCGGTCGGCCTGGTGGCGGCGTTCAATATCGCGCTGTTCAGTTACTACAGCCTGGGGCCGTTTATTTTCCAGCGCCTGGGGCTGTCCGCCGAACAGTTCGGCTACAGCGGCGCAGGACTGGCATTGGGTTCAGGGTTGGGCGCCTGGTTCAACAAATGCTTGCTCAAGCGCGGTATCGGCAGTGAGACATTGGTGCTGACGGCGGCGGCGGTGGCGCTGCTGGGCGGCTGCCTGGTGATGCTGCTGCGCGACAGCGGATGGTTTGTGCTGCCGATGTTGCTGGTGGTGTCGGCCTTCGGCATGGCGATTCCCAATGTGCTGGGCTCGGCGCTGCTGGCCTATCGCGACCGACTGGGCACGGCGGGAGCGCTGTTCGGGCTGATGTACTACCTGGCGATCGGCGCCGGGTTGATGCTGGTCGCCTGGGTCCAGTCCCTGGAATGGACCCTGTTGGTCTGCGCGCTGGCGGCGCTTTGGCTCGGTTACGTTCGCCCCGCGGCGCCTCTCAGAAGTTGACTGAAGCACTCAAGCGCGCTGTCAACGGCGCACCCTGGAACAGGTAGTCATCGCCCATGTACTCGCCGACATCGCGCCAGTAGCGCTTGTCGAACAGGTTGTCGACGCTCAGGCGAAAGACTGTTTCATAGCCGTCAATCCGCGTGCTGTAGCGGCTGCCGACGTTGACCACGGCGTAATCCGCCACCTCGACGTGTCCGCTGCGATTGGCGTTTTTGCTGGCGCTGTATTGCACGCCGCCCAGCAACGCGAGGCCCTCGACCCAGGGCAGGGCGTAATCGGCGTAAAGGCTGGCCCGCAGTTTGGGCACGTTGATTGTCTGGTGGCCTTCGTATTCGGCGGTGCCGCTGCCGCTGACCCGCGCACGAATCGCCGCGACGCTGGCCGCTACCTGCAAGCGGGAAGTGGCCCAGCCGTTGGCGGACAACTCCAGGCCGGTGTTTTTCTGCTCACCCTGCTGCACGTAGGTGAAGTCACCGGCGCTGTCCGGCTTGGCGTACTGGTAAGCCTGGCGCGTCTGGAATACTGCCGCGGCAAAGCTGATACGGCGCCACTCGTATTTCACCCCGGCTTCGATCTGGCGGGAGACCGTGGGGGCGAGAATTTCCTGGGCATTGCGCGCAAACCATGGTGCTTCGCCACCCAGGGACAGGCCTTTGCTATAGCGGGTGTACAGCGAGAGGTTTGCCAGCGGCTTGTAGATCAACGCGGCATTGGGCAAGAACATGTACCGCTGGGTGTGGCGTGACTGGCTGCCAGTCCCGTCGAAAGCGTGTTCATCAAGGCGCACTTCGCGGCCGCCGACCACGGTTTGCCACTGCTCGTTGAAGCTGATGCGGTCGGTGACGAAGAGTCCGTATTGGCGGCTGTCGAGACGACGGTGACGCTCGTTCAACGGTTTGTCGGTTGGCGGGAAACTGGCCGGGTCCTGATCGATATTGCCGCTGCCGATCCACTCGTTGACGGGGTCGCGCTTGTCGACCACCCGGCGAAACGCGCTGCCGCCAAACGTCAGTTCGTGGCGCAGGCCGGCCGTGCTGAACAACCCGGTCATCGCGGCCTGGATTTCATCGGTGCGCCGGGTGTCATCGGGGCTGCGGTAGTCGTAGATGTCGTAGTCGCCTTCCGGGCTGAAGTAGTTCGGCACTTTCGATGTGCAACCGGAGGAACCGTAGCAACCCCAGGCAAATGAACTGTAGTCATCAATCACCACCTGGCTGCGGGCTGCGCTGACGCTGCCTTTCCATTGATCACTGAAACGGTAGTCAAACGTACCGTTGAGGTTCAGCGAGTCGATATCCACTTGTTTCGATCCCGTCTGGTGACCGAGCAGCTTTTTCGGGGATGCGTCGTGGGGCACCTCGGTGCCGCCGAGTAACTGGTACCCCGGCACCGAACGCTGTGCCTTGTTCTGATACTCGGCATCCAGTCGCAGCACCGCGTCGGGGCTGATGTTCCAGTCGAAGGCCAGGGACAGGAAATCGCGCTGGCCATTGGCGTGCTCGACATACGCATTGAGGTCTTCATGGGCGACGTTGGCGCGCAGGCCGAATTGCTGTTCGCTGCCGAACCAGCCGCCGACATCGGTGGCGATATAGGCGCTGCCGCGGTCATCGCTGGACACCGTCACCGAACGCACGTCTTCCGGGCGCTTGGTCACGTAATTGATCACGCCGCTGGGTTCGGAAATGCCACTCTGCAGGCCTGCCAGGCCCTTGAGCAACTCCACCCGCTGTTTGTTTTCCAGGGCAACGTTCTGCTCGCCGGTGAGGGTACGCCCGTTGATCTTGTAACTGCTCGCGGCATTCAGGGAGAACCCGCGCACCACGAAGTTTTCGTAATACCCGATCGGCGCATAGCTTTCGCCCACCGAGGCGTCGTTGCGCAGCACTTCGCTGAGCAGGCGGGCCTGTTGATCCTTGATCAGCGCCTCGTTGATCACTGTGATCGAGGCCGGTGTATCCAGCAACGGCGCTTCATTGAATCCTCCCACCGAGGCGCTGTCGTTCTGGTAGCCGGCAATGTCCTGTCCCTGGATTTTCAGGGTTGGCAACTCCAGGTCGGCGGCCAGACTGCTGTTCATGCCTGCGCCCAACAGCAAGCCTAAGGTGAGCAGGTCGAGGGTAAAACGCGTGGTAACCACAGGGCGGGGACTTAAAACCATGGGGGAAGGCCTGAGAGCACAGAGCGAAGGGCGCCTAAACTAGGCAGAATGGGTTTTTTTTACAAGTTCCCGAAAGCACATCCGTTTGCGCTCCTGCGCTGAGACCACCGGCCTCAATCGTCAAAGCCTTCGACTGGCGTGCCTCGCGCCTACAGGCGTTTGCCGTTCAACTTATTTTTTGCGCGTGTTTCAGGGTTTCGCTGGGCAGCTCCTGGAACAGCGCCCGATAGCTGTTGGAAAACCGCCCCAAATGCCAGAACGACCAGTTCATCGCGACCTGCGCCACCGTGGTCTCAGGTGAACTCAGCAACTCCCGTCGTGCACCATTCAACCGCCGCAGGCGCAACCACTGTGCCGGGCTCATTCCGGTGTAGGTCCTGAATCCTTGTTGCAGCTGGCGCAGCGACACCCCGGCAATCCGCGCCAGCTCCAGCAGGTTGACGGTTTCGTCTGGCACATCTGCCGCCCACTCACCCATCCGTGCCATCAGGCTGCGTTCTTCGGTGCGCCGGCGTAGCGAACCCTGATCCAGGCCTACGCAGGCGTTGTCCAGAATGAACAAACAGTCGTCCAGCAGTTGCTGGGCCAGGGCTTCGCGACCGGGTGGATCGGTTTCTTCGGACAGTCGGGTCAAGGTGCCGCTGAGCCAGCGACTGAACAATGAGTTTTGCAACGAGCTGAGCGGCGCCATGAACAAGCCTTCCAGCCGGGCCAGTTCCAAACCCTGGCGCTGGACAAACTCCGGGCCGAACACCACCGCCACTTCACGGTAGTTTTCCGGGGTGATCCAGGTGTTGCGGCTTTCGCCATTGAGCAGGTACAGCGCGTTGTCGCTGCCATCGAAGCAGAACGCCAGGGAGCCCTCGGGAGCATTGAAATGCTGTTCGATACGCGTGTTCATGCGCTCTTCGTAAACCTCCACACCCTGCAGATCAAGGTAGCGGACCAGCCCGGCAAAATGCCCTGGAGACATTTGCTGGTAGTGCTGTACCCAGCCGGGTGTAGCGCTGCATTGGGCGCTCACATCACCGGTGGTAAAGGCCTGAACATGCAAGGTGGCTGACTATGTCATGGGTAACCCGGGCGCACTCTATTGGTGCG
The DNA here is from genome assembly GCF_059758795.1 of Pseudomonas sp. GQ91. NCBI lineage: Bacteria > Pseudomonadati > Pseudomonadota > Gammaproteobacteria > Pseudomonadales > Pseudomonadaceae > Pseudomonas > Pseudomonas sp. GQ91. The sequence continues at coordinate 200,646 of NZ_JCAXED010000006.1, read as the reverse complement.
TTATGCTCCGTGCAAAGTGGATAGATGCCGGCGGACGGCTCGGCCAAGATAGACCTCAATGTGCCGCTAGGGAAGTCTGCCGGCATCACTCAAGCCATGACGAGGTCCTTATGAACGCCCCTTTCGATCAGCTGTCCGCCTGGCTGAAAGAACACAAGATTACCGAAGTCGAATGCGTGATCAGTGACCTGACGGGCATCGCACGCGGCAAGATTGCGCCCACCAACAAGTTCCTGCATGAGCGAGGCATGCGCCTGCCGGAAAGTGTCTTGCTGCAAACGGTAACCGGGGATTTTGTCGACGACGATATCTACTACGACCTGCTGGATCCGGCTGACATCGACATGCTCTGTCGCCCCGCGGCCAATGCCACTTATGTCGTGCCATGGGCCATCGAGCCCACTGCGATTGTGATTCACGACACTTTCGACAAGCAGGGCAATCCCGTCGAGCTGTCGCCGCGCAATGTGCTGAAGAAGGTTCTGCAGCTTTACCGTGATCAGGGCTGGCAGCCGATTGTCGCACCGGAAATGGAGTTCTACCTGACCCAGCGCTGCGAAGACCCGGACCTGCCGCTGAAGACCCCGCTGGGGCGTTCGGGTCGCGCTGAAAGTGGTCGCCAATCGTTCTCCATCGACGCCGCCAACGAATTCGATCCACTCTTCGAGGACGTCTACGACTGGTGCGAAGCCCAGGGCCTGGACCTCGATACGCTGATCCACGAAGACGGCCCGGCCCAGATGGAAATCAACTTCCGTCACGGCGACGCGCTCGATCTGGCGGACCAGATCACGGTGTTCAAGCGCACCCTGCGTGAGGCGGCGCTCAAGCACAATGTGGCGGCGACCTTCATGGCCAAGCCGGTGGCCGACGAACCCGGCAGCGCCATGCATTTGCATCAGAGCGTAGTGGATATGGCCACCGGCAAACCGGTGTTTGTCGATGATGACGGCAAGATGAGCGAGTTGTTTTTGCATCACATCGGCGGCTTGCAAAAGTACATCCCCACGCTGCTGCCGATGTTCGCGGCTAACGTCAATTCGTTCCGCCGTTTCTTGCCGGACACCTCGGCCCCGGTCAACGTCGAATGGGGTGAAGAGAACCGCACCGTCGGCCTGCGCGTGCCGACCTCCAGCCCCGACGCCATGCGCGTGGAAAACCGCCTGCCGGGCGCCGACGCCAACCCGTACCTGGCCATCGCCGCGAGTCTGTTGTGCGGCTATCTGGGGATGATCGAACGCATCGAGCCGAGCGCCCCGGTGGAAGGCCGGGCCTACGAGCGCCGCAACCTGCGTCTGCCGATCACCATCGAGGACGCGCTGGCGCGGATGGAGGCGTGTGTGACGATCAAGCATTACCTGGGGGACAAATTTGTACGCGGCTACGTCGCGGTCAAGCGGGCCGAACACGAAAACTTCAAGCGGGTGATCAGCTCCTGGGAACGGGAGTTCCTGTTGCTGAGTGTCTGAGCGTTCACACTAAAAAAACACAAGAGGTGTCGATATGCGTCTAGCCAAACAACTTCTCCCGCTGGCCCTGGCCGCGATGTTCACCGGCGCCGGCCAGGCCGCGCCGACGGTCAGCGTGTATAACTGGACCGACTACATCGGTGAGTCCACGCTGGCCGATTTCCAGGCCAAGACCGGGATCAAAGTGGTGTACGACGTGTTCGACTCCAACGAAACCCTGGAAGGCAAATTACTGGCGGGCCGCACCGGGTATGACGTGGTGGTGCCGTCCAACCATTTCCTCGGGCGCCAGGTGCAGGCTGGCGCATTTATGAAGCTGGACCGCGCGCAGTTACCCAATTACGCCAACCTCGATCCGAAACTGCTCAAGCTGCTGGAGCAAAACGACCCCGGCAACCTGTATTCGGTGCCCTACCTCTGGGGCACCAACGGCATCGGCTACAACGTCGACAAGGTCAAGCAAGTGCTGGGCGTGGACCATATCGATTCGTGGGCAATGCTGTTTGAACCGCAGAACCTGAAGAAGCTTCACGCGTGTGGCGTCGCATTTCTCGATTCGGCGGACGAAGCTTTTCCGGCGATCCTCAACTACATGGGCATGGACCCGCGCAGCGAGACGGCGGCCGATTACAAAAAGGCTGAAGCCAAGCTGTTGACGCTGCGTCCATACATCACCTACTTCCATTCCTCCAAGTACATTTCGGACCTGGCCAACGGCAATATCTGCGTGGCCTTCGGTTATTCCGGTGATGTGTTCCAGGCCGCCAGCCGCGCCCGGGAAGCCGGTAACGGGATCAAGCTCGCTTACTCGATTCCCAAGGAAGGCAGCAATCTGTGGTTCGATCTGCTGGCGATCCCGGCGGACGCGTCCAACCCGCAACACGCCCACGCGTTCATCAATTACCTGCTGGAGCCCGAGGTGATCGCCAAGATCAGTGCCTACGTGGGCTACGCCAATCCGAACCCGGCGTCAAAGGCCTTCATGGAGCCGGAACTGGTGAACAATCCCGAGGTTTACCCGTCGCAGGAAGTGCTCGACAAACTCTATATATCCACCACGCCAAGTCCGGCCATCATGCGGGTGATGACTCGGGCCTGGAGCAAAGTGAAGTCCAATCAATGAATCAGTCGGCAGACCATGCTCGCTCCTATTACCTGGCTTCGGCCAACGCCATGCCACAACGGCCGGCCTTGCAGGCCGAACTGAGCGCCGATGTGTGTGTGGTCGGCGGTGGTTTCACCGGGGTCAACACGGCCATCGAGCTGGCCCAGCGTGGTCTTTCGGTGATCCTGCTGGAAGCCCGACGCATTGGCTGGGGTGCCAGCGGGCGCAATGGCGGACAACTGATCCGGGGGATCGGTCACGATGTATCGGGCTTTGCGCGCTATGTGGGCGAGGAGGGCGTGCGCTACTTGCAGCGCGCCGGGATCGAGTCGGTAGCCGTGGTGGGCGAGCGTGTTCGTGAGCATGGCATCGACTGCGATCTGCGCTGGGGTTTTTGCGAGCTGGCCAATACCCCGGCGCAATTCGCGGCGTTCAAGGGCGAGCTGGAAGGCTTGGCGGCGTTGGGCTATGCCGCGCAAACCCGCTTGGTTGCGCCGCAGGACATGACGCAAGTGGTGGGCAGCGACGCGTATGCTGGTGGCTTGATGGACATGGGCTCCGGGCATCTGCATCCGCTGAATCTGGTCTTGGGCGAGGCGCGTCTCGCCGAATCCCTCGGCGTGCGGATCTTCGAGCACAGCCCGGTGCTGGAGCTGACCCATGGCGACAGCGTCCAGGTGCGCTGCGCGTCCGGCAGCGTGCGTGCCGCCAGCCTGGTATTGGCCTGCAACGCGCACCTTGAGGAACTCGAGCCGCGCTTGAGCGGCAAGGTGCTGCCGGCCGGCAGTTACATCATCGCGACCGAACCGCTGTCGGCCCAGGTGGCCCACCAGTTGATCCCGCAGAACCTGGCGTTGTGTGATCAAAAAGTCGGGCTGGATTACTACCGGCTTTCGGCGGACCGGCGTTTATTGTTCGGCGGCGCCTGCCACTACTCGGGGCGTGACCCGCGGGACATTGCGGCCTATATGCGCCCGAAGATGCTCAAGGTCTTCCCGCAACTGGCCAATACCGCCATCGAGTTCCAGTGGGGCGGCAAGATTGGCATCACCGCCAATCGCTTTCCCCAGGTCGGGCGACTCAACCAGTACCGCAACGTGTTCTATGCCCAGGGTTATTCCGGGCATGGCCTGAACGTCACCCATTGGTGCGCGCGGTTGTTGGCCGAAGGCATTCATGCCGGGCACAGCCAGGGCCTGGATATCTTCAGCCAGGTGCCGCATATGAGGTTTCCCGGCGGCAAGGCCTTGCGTTCGCCGCTGCTGGCATTGGGGATGTTGTGGTATCGGTTGCGGGAAAGGCTGCATTAAGTGCCGGTTTACGGCGATACCGTCGGCTCCGGTGGGGCCACGGGTATCGCCGTTCCACGCAGCAGCGTGTTTGCCAGGCCACTTTCTTGAGTCAAGGCAGCACAACTGCCGAGTAAGCGGCGACGGGCAGCAATTGCCCTGCTTAATAGGACGCATTACTATTCACGCCCCGCCTATCCAGTGCTTTTCAATGATGCTTCCGCCGCCTCGCAAACCAGGCTTTTTCGAGCATTACGAAGAATTGATCGGGACCTGGACGCGCCGTTTGCGAAATCGGCACCAGGCCGAGGACCTGGCCCATGACACGTTTGTGCGGGTGCTTGAGTGCAAGTCGGCGCAAGTCGAACAGCCCCGCGCCTATTTGCATCAGACCGCGCGTAATATTGCGGTGGATGCTTATCGCCGCGAGGACCGCCGTGACGCGATGACGCTGGAGGCTTTTGATCAGGGCTCGCCCCCCAGCGGCGACCCGGAGCATTTCATGCACGCGATCCAGCTGGCGGACTCCATCGAACGGGCCTTGGCCGAATTGCCGCTCAATTGCCGCAGGATTTTCATCTGGCAAAAGATCGAAGGCTTGACCCAGCAGGAAATCGCCGAGCGCCTGGGGCTTTCTAAAAACATGGTGGAAAAGTATATGATCCGCACCCTGCGGCATCTGCGCGAGCGCCTGGACGCGATGGCCCCATGACCGATGCCCGCTTTGAACAGGACCTTCCATGATGGATACCCGTGAGTGTGCCTGCACACGCGCAACGGTGCGAGACGAGGCCGCGCGGTGGTTTGTGCGTTTGCAGGACAGCCCATTGAGCGTCGAAGAACGCCGCCGTTTTGAAGCCTGGTGTGCAGAGCATCCCGAACATCGATATGAGTTCGATGTATTGCAAGGGCTATGGCGCGCCACCGATCTGTTGCCCAGGGAACGCTTGCAAGCGTTGTGCGAGGCGCCCGTGGTGGCGCCCCGGCGGCGGTCGCTGGTGCGCTATGCGCTGGCGGCCGGTGTGGTGGCGGTTGCGCTGGGACTGGGGCTGTTCAGTGGCTTGAAGCGACCGGTGACCTACACCGCCGAATTCAGCACTGCGTTAGGCGAGCGTCGTCAGGTCGACCTGCCGGATGGTTCGCTGATCGAGCTTAACGATCGCAGCGTGGTCGCGGTGCGGTATGAGAAAGCCCGGCGTGGCGTTGAACTCAAGCAGGGCGAGGCGATGTTCAGTGTCGAGCATGACCCCAGCCGACCGTTCGTGGTCAAGGCCGGGGCCGGGCAGGTGACGGTCACCGGGACCCGGTTCGATGTGCGGCGTGATGACGAGCAGACCCGGGTGGTGGTCGAGGCGGGAACGGTCAAGGTGCAAGGTCGGGCCGCTGGGCAGGTGGTCACGCTGACGGCGGGTCGTGGTACCTCGATCGATCGCCAAGGCTCGGTAGCGCCGGCGTATCCAGTCAACCCGCAAGCACTCACCGCCTGGCGCAACGGTAAACTGGTGTTCAATGACGCCCCTCTTGGCGAGGTGGCGCGGGAGGTTTCGCGCTATCGCGAACAACCGCTGCGGGTCAGCACGGCGGCCAGCAAGCTGCGCCTGACCAGCGTGTTCAATGCCAACGATACCGATGCCTTGCTCAAGGCCCTGCCGCACATTCTTCCGGTGTCCGTGCGGGAACTGCCCGACGGCGGCCAGGAAATAATTTCACGCTAGGTTCAGGTTTTTTCCGAGTTCTTCGTCTTCTTGTCCAACTGCAACTGGTTTGCATTAACAGCCGTACTTTCTTGCGATCACAGGACTAGGCTCGACGTGAAAAAACTCGCCGTGAAAAACCCTAAATCATCCCGCTGGGCCCCACTGGCCCTCGCCTTGGCCGTCAGTGCCGCGATGCCTGTGGCCTCCGCCGAGGAGGCCATTCATATTCAGGCACAACCTTTGGGCTCGGCGTTGAGCCAATTGGGCCAGCAAACGTCGCTGCAAGTGTTTTTCAGCCCCGACATGGTGGCCGGCAAGCAAGCCCCGGCCGTCGACGGCAATCTGTCGCCGGAGCAAGCCCTGCGTCAGCTGTTGCAAGGCAGCGGCCTGGATTATCAGATCGATGCGGGCTCGGTGATCCTGCGTCCGCTGTCCAGCGGCACGGGTGAAGCCGGTTCACCGCTGGAGTTGGGGGCCACGGATATCAAGGTGGTTGGCGACTGGCTGGGTGATGCCAATGCCGAAGTGGTGCAGAACCATCCCGGCGCGCGGACGGTGATCCGTCGTGAAGCCATGGTGGAGCAGGGCGCAATGAACGTCGGTGACGTACTGCGACGTGTACCCGGTGTGCAAGTGCAAGAAGCCAACGGCACCGGCGGCAGCGATATTTCCCTCAATGTAGGAGTGCGTGGCCTGACGTCGCGGCTATCGCCACGTTCCACGGTGTTGATTGACGGTGTACCGGCTGCTTTCGCACCCTACGGCCAGCCGCAACTGTCGATGGCGCCGATTTCCGCCGGCAACCTGGAGAGCATTGATGTGGTACGCGGTGCCGGTTCCGTGCGTTACGGACCGCAGAACGTTGGTGGCGTGATCAACTTCGTGACCCGCGCGATTCCCGAGACGTTCTCCGGTGAAGTCGGCACCACCCTGCAAACGTCCGCCCACGGCGGCTGGAAACATATCGACAATGCGTTTATCGGCGGGACCGCCGACAACGGTATTGGCGCCGCGTTGTTGTATTCCGGGGTCAATGGCAATGGATACCGCAACAGTAACAATTCCAATGACATCGACGACGTGATTTTCAAGACTCACTGGGCGCCGACCGATCAAGACGATTTCTCGCTGAATTTCCACTATTACGACGCCAGTGCCGACATGCCGGGCGGCTTGACCCAGGCACAGTTCGACGCCAATCCCTATCAATCGGTGCGTGACTGGGACAGTTTCAGCGGCCGGCGCAAGGATGTGTCGTTCAAATACATCCGTCAGATCAATGACCGCACCCAGGCCGAGGTGCTGACTTATTACTCCGACAGTTTTCGCGGCAGCAATATCGCCAACCGGAATTTGCGGGCGATCAATTCCTACCCGCGTACCTACACTACTTTCGGCATCGAGCCACGGGTGTCCCACGTATTCGACCTGGGGCCGACCACCCAGGAAGCCAGCATTGGCTACCGTTACCTGAAAGAAAGCATGCACGAGCAGGCGACCAGCCTGGCGCTGGTCGACAACCAGCCCACGCCGTCCGGCCAGAACGACGGTCATGTGTATCAGGACCGCACTGGCGGCACCGAGGCCAATGCGTTTTATATCGACGACAAGATCGATGTGGGCAAGTGGACCCTCACTCCCGGGATCCGTTTCGAGAGCATTCGGACCGAATGGCACGACCACCCGGTGGTGGCGTTGAATGGCACGCGGGTCCAGGAGAAACTTCGCCAGATCAAGAGTCATGAGCCGTTGCCCGCCTTGAGCGTGATGTACCACGTTTCGGATGCCTGGAAGCTGTTCGCCAACTACGAGACCTCGTTCGGCAGCCTGCAGTATTTCCAGCTCGGCCAGGGCGGCAGCGGCGACCAGACGGCGAACGGCCTGCAGCCGGAAAAAGCCAAGACCTATGAGGTCGGGACTCGTTATAACGACAGTGTCTGGGGCGGTGAGGTCACGCTGTTCTACATCGACTTCTCCGATGAACTGCAGTACCTCAGCAATGATGTGGGCTGGACCAACCTGGGCGCCACCCAGCACAGCGGTATCGAGGCCTCGGCCCATTACGACCTGGCAAACCTCGACCCGCGCCTGGACGGCCTGACCGCCAACGCCGGCTTCACCTACACCAAGGCTACCTCGGTAGGTGACGTCGCCTTCAAGGGCCGCGACCTGCCGCTGTATTCCCGTCAAGTGGCGACCCTGGGCCTGCGCTATGCGGTCAACCAGTGGACGCATAATCTGGATGTCTACGCCCAGTCCGGCCAGCGAGCTCCAGGCACTACCGACACCTATATCACTCAACCGACCGCAGACGGTCAGTACGGTGATATTCCGGGCTACGTTTCGGTGAATCTGCGCAGCGGCTATGACTTCGGTGAGCAACTGTCCAACCTCAAGCTGGGGGCCGGCGTGAAGAACGTTTTCGACCAGCAGCACTACACGCGTTCCAGCGATAACAATTCGGGGATTTACCTGGGAGAGCCGCGTACGTTCTTTGTACAGGCAAGCGTAGGTTTCTGACCGATACATCAGGCGACTCCTATCGGGGCATTTCCGGGTAGGAGTCAGACTGATCCCGTGGGGTGAGCGTTAAGCGCATCGGGCCGACGCCCTCGCTCCAAGGAGAAGCAACCCAAGGTGCTCTTCTCTTACCGATAAAAATGCCAAGTCTAGACAGTTCAGGAACTCTTTCCTCTGGTTTGCCACACAGGGCATACCAGTTCGTTCGATGGAACTGGTGAGGTCTCTCATACACCGAACCAGGGCTTAACCATGCATTCAACTTCGATTGATTCGCGCAACCGATATCCCGATTCCTTCAGTTCGTCGTCATTAGAAAACGTTGCCGATAAAGCATACGGTGAGGGCTACCAGCACGGGCAGCAGGACGCCCGTGGCGCGGGGCGGTATTTGCAGGCAACCGACGCCAGGCCGCAAGGCTCTCACTTTTCGGGCGCGCACAGCGCATCAGGCGGATTTGACTATCAACTGCCGCAAGTGCCGCAAATGCGCAATTTCACCGGGCCGGGGGCATTTCAGGCACCGAGTACCCACGACTTCCTGAACGGCATGCAGTCCCAGGCGCAGGCGACATCGCCTTCCAACCCAATAATGCAGATGTTCAATTCGCTGATCAGCCTGTTGAGCATGCTCAAAAGCCAACTGTTCGGCGCCGGTCCGGAGCAGGGTCAGGTAACCCAGCCATGCCCTGGGCATACCCATCCTCAGCCGACGCATCCGTGGCACCCAGGCCACGGTCAGGCAGGTAGTTTTCCGCCAGGTCATCATCATCCTGCGCCCGGGCATGGTCGGCCGCCGCGCAATGAATTCTCGGGGCAATCCGACGCGTCGCTGGCGCAGGCGCTGCAGAACAGTTTTGGCACGTTCGAGGACCCTCGCAAGCCCGGTTACATTTCCGAGAAGTCCCTCAAGGCCGTGGCGGATCGTGCGTATCCGTCCGGAGACTTTTCAAAGGATCGAGATACGTTGCTGGCGCGAGAATACTTGATGCGTCCCGCGCTTCTCGGCCTGTCGGACAAACATGCATCTACTGGACAGTATGACGGCTTGATTGACCGGAAAAATCTGCAGATCGCCGCTGGAGTCGCCCAGGGCAATAGCAATCCTTACTATGGAGATAGAACCTAGGCAGGGAAGCCAGCAGCGTAAACACCCGACAAGAAACCAGATGGGCCGTCGTGGCATTAACGCGTGATAGCCAACAGGCCATGCCGACTTGAGTTGTTTCGATCCTGTACACGTCGCTTCTGTCAGGATCGACGTGTTCTCGACACGGGGTTTACACTCGCAGCACCTTTCCACTGATCGCCACGCCGACCAGCAACACGGCAATCAACAGGAACGCGGCGCTCAGACTGCTGGCGTGGGCCACAAACCCGATCACTGCAGGGCCTGCAAGAATGCCTGCGTACCCCAGGGTGGTGATCGCCGGTACGGCAATGTGTTCAGGCATGACTGTTTGCTTGCCCACCGCGGTGTATAGCACCGGCACGATATTGGAACATCCGGCGCCCACCAGCGCATAACCCAGCAGCGCCGCTTCCCAGGCCGGAGAGAGCGTCGCAAGCAACATGCCCGCCGTGGCCAGTGCGCCGCCAAGGATGATGACCTTGGTGGCGCCCAGGCGATGCACGATCATGTCCCCGGTCAGGCGTCCGGCGGTCATGGTCAGGGCGAAGGCGGCGTAGCCGAGCCCCGCGTACGCTTCATCCAGGCCGCGTTCGGCACTGAGGAACACCGCGCTCCAATCCAGCACCGCGCCCTCGGCGAGAAACACGATAAAACACAGGCAACCGATAAACAGCACCACGCCGTGGGGGATGGCGAAAGCGGGGCCTGAGCTTTTGCTGCCGTAGGGCAATAAGTGCGGCGCGGCCTTGAACAGCGCTGCCAATGTAATCACGATCACCACCAGGGTTGCCTGCAAGGGTGACAGCCCGAGTGCCAACAGGCCGCTGACACCCGCGGCGCCAACAATGCCACCCAGGCTGAACAGCCCGTGGAAGCCTGACATCATGGTCTTGCCGCTGGCCCGCTCGACGATCACCGCTTGCAGGTTGACCGTGGAGTCCACCGTACCGAGACCGGCGCCAAACAGGAACAACGAGGCCGCCAGCGCTGGAACCGAGCTGACGGTGGCGAGCAGCGGCAACGCCAGGCAGATCAGCAGGGTGCCGCCGCTCAAGACCTTCCGGCAGCCAAAACGTGAGGCCAGCGCCCCGGCGGCCGGCATCGCAATGATCGAGCCCACCCCCAGGCATAACAGCAGCAGGCCGAGCGTGCCTTCGTCCAACTGCGCGCGTGCCTTGGCGTAAGGCACCAATGGCGCCCAGGCGGCAATCCCGAAACCTGCGATAAAAAACGCGATGCGGGTCGACATTTGTTCCAGACGCCCCGGAATGACGGGAGCCGGGCTGCTGATGGCGGTCATGAAAATCCTTGGTTTGCAGGCGTTGATGAGGTGCGGCGCGATATCCTTGCATATCAGGCCATCACGCGCGAGCCGAGGTTCCCGGAGTGTTTTTTACTCGGCGCGCGGCGGGTTACCCACGTCTTGTGAGTATGTGGCTACACTGCGGGTTCCCGGTGATTCGAGAGACATGCCATGTCCAGTTGTTCCGACAACAGCGAAGCGTACTGCGCACCTGTGACCACGACCCGGTTTTATGACGCCCGTGGCAATATCTATGGCGTGGTCAGCCCGGCTGTGCTGCGTGAGCAGGGTATCGACCTGCCAGCGAGCGCTGCGTTGGCGGCGAGCCGCCGAGCGTGCTGGAGCGCGTCTGCAGTCGCCGCCGAGTGCGGTTGGGGAGCGTTACCGCGCCCGGCCAACGCCAAGCCTCATCGCTGTGACGGTCTGTTGATCGGGCCGTTTCAGGCCGAGGCGCCCTTTGACCTGCTGATCGTCAACACCGACGGCAGCCTGGCCGAGCGCAGCGGAAACGGCCTGAGCATATTTGCTCAGGCCTTGAGTGAGCAGGGGTTGATGACCGGACGGTGTGAGTTGCGTGTGCATCATGACAAGCCGGACGCGCCATCGCCGGTGATTACCGTTACCGACCCCGCAATATTCGAACAGGTCCGGGGCTTCTGGCTGACGTTGGGGCGGCCCACGTTCGGCCCTTTGGCGGTGGGCGCAAGGCAGGTGGATACGGCGTCGCTCCATGATCGGGAGTTGAGCCTGGTCAGCGGGCTTGTGTCGCTTGATGAGCGCTGGAACCACAGCCAGTTTGTGCGAGTGGGCAATCCCCATTGTGTGACGCTGGTGACTGAGGTTTCAGCGTTGCCGGACAACCCGCGGATGCAACAACCGGCGCTGTTTGAACCGTTGAAACATATCGCCTTCGCGCCGCCCGCAGGCGTTGGGCAACCTTGTCCCGAGGGCGTCAACCTGCAATGGGCGGCCCGCGCGTCCGCCAACTGCTTGATCGCCCGCGTGTTTGAACGCGGCGAAGGGCCCACGGCGTCTTCTGGTACCAGTGCCAGCGCGGTGGCCTGTGCGGCCTGGCGTGTCGGGTGGGTGGCGGCGGGACCGGTGACGGTGATCATGCCCGGCGGGAGCGTGCCTGTGTTACTCGAGGAGCAGAATGGCGAGTTGAGGGGTGTCAGCCTGTTTGGCGCGGCGCAACGCCAAATGACGGAATAGGTATCGGGCGCTGGCAGGAGCGATCAGTCGTTCCTGCGCAGCGGGTATTTCCTGAAACTGCTCGATTACTCCGAGAATCTCACCTGGGCCGGGCGCCGGGTCATCAATACCTTGCCCTCGCGAATTGAATACAGCGGCAAGCCTTGGCTACGAATCACTTCATAGTCACTCTCGGCTGACAGGATCAGCAGGTTGGCCGGACGCCCCGGCTCGAGTCCGTAGCGATCGCCCAACGCCATCGCCTTGGCGCTGTTGTCGGTGACCAGGTCCAGGGCATTCTGCAGCGTGCGGTAGCCGAGCATGTGGCAGATATGCAGCCCGGCTTCCAGCACCCGCAGGATGTTGCCGTTACCCAGCGGGTACCAGGGATCGACGATGGAATCCTGGCCGAAACAGACATTCATGCCAGCTTCCAGCAGTTCGTTGACACGGGTCACGCCACGGCGTTTCGGGAAATTGTCGAAGCGACCCTGCAAGTGAATGCTTTCGGTGGGGCAGGAGACAAAGCTGATGCCCGAGTGCCCCAGCAGGCGAAACAACTTGGCGCAGTAGGCATTGTCGTAAGAACCCATGGCCGTGGTGTGGCTGGCGGTGACCCGACTGCCCATGTCGCGGCTGCGCGCTTCTTCGGCCAGTACTTCAAGAAAGCGCGAGTGCGGGTCATCGGTTTCATCGCAATGCACATCCACCAGGCAACCGCTGCGTTCGGCCAGGTCCATCAAGAACTTTACCGAACTGACACCTTGGTCGCGGGTGTACTCGAAGTGAGGTATGCCACCGATCACATCCGCGCCGAGGCGGATGGCTTCCTCCATCAGTTCCCGGCCGTTGCGATAAGACTCGATGCCTTCCTGAGGGAAAGCGACGATTTGCAGGTCGATCAGGTGGCGGCTTTCCTGGCGCACTTCGAGCATGGCCTTGAGCGCGGTCAGGTCCGGATCAGTCACGTCGACGTGGGTGCGCACGTGCTGGATACCGTGGGCGGCCAGGGCCTGGATGGTCTTTTTGGCGCGGTTTTTGGTGTCTTCGTGGGTGATGGTGGCCTTGCGTTCGCCCCAGCACTCGATGCCTTCGAACAAGGTTCCACTCATGTTCCAGCGCGGTTCGCCGGCGGTGAGGGTGGCGTCGAGGTGAATGTGCGGCTCGACAAAGGGCGGTACTACCAGGTTGCCGGCAGCGTCCAGATCCTCTGGCCCCAGTGTTGGAGCGCTGGTTTGTCGAGCAATGCTGGCGATCCGGCCATGTTCCAGGTGCAGATCATGCAGGCCTTCACGGTTGCGCAGGCGGGCGTTGATGATGTGCATGGGCAAGTTCCTCTTTGGCAAATAGCAATCAGGCAGACAGCCGCCAGATCATCGATGCGATGCCGATGTCCAGACGGTCATTGGGCTGTAGCCAGCAGGTTATCATTGTCCGGAAACCGGGCCAGCGCCGCCAGCCCGCAGGCACATGGGATCAGTACTTGCGTGGCCGTCAGGCTCATGCCTGGACGTCGGCCAGCGGCGTGCGCACGCGCAGGACCGCGCTCAGCACGATGTAGCTGAGCGACGCCGCGGCGATTCCCACCAGCGGTGCGACCCACGGCGAACTGAAGGCCAGTACCGTACCGACGGCATACGCGATCAGCCCCGGCCAGTTGAACGCTGGCAAGCGTACATCGGCCAGCCGTGGATAGTGACCGCGATAGCGGTAAAAGAAGTCGGCCATGATCACCCCGCCAATCGGCGGAATCACTGTGCCGAGCAGGATCAGGTAGGGCACCAGCATGTCGTACATGCCCAGCAACGCCAGCAGGGTGCCGATCACGGCGCCGACCAGGGTCACGGTTTTGCGGCGTTTGGTGCGCAGCAGGTTGCAGCCGGCGACGGCGAAGTTATAGATGGTGTTGTCCTGGGTGCTCCAGATGTTGAGCAACAACATGGCCATTGCGGCCATGGCAAACCCTTGCAGCAGCAACACTTCCACCACATCCGGCTGCTGATAGACGATGGCGCCATAGGCACCGATCAGCACCATCAAGCCGTTACCGATAAAAAAGCCGATCAGGCTGGCCAGTATCGCCACCTTGGCCGAGCGGGAGAATCGCGTCCAGTTGGTGGCCTGGGTCGCGCCGCTGACAAAGGTGCCAAACACCAGGGTAATCGCCGTGGACAGATCCAACTGGGCCGTTGGCACGATCGCCAGCAACCCATCCAGCCCGCCGATTTTCACCGTGGCAACCCACATCGACAGCAACAGCAACAGGCCCATGGCCGGCACTGCGATGTATGAAAGGATTTCCAAACCGCGGTAGCCGACGTAGGCGGTGGCGCAAAACGCCAGGCCGAACAGCACCATCAATGCCAGCACGCTGCCTTGGCTCAACGCAAAATATTTGCCCAGCACCACGGCGGCGGTGGCCGTGCCCCAGGCGTACCAGCCGATCTGGGTGAAGCCGAGGATCAGGTCGCTCAACTTGCTGCCGATTTCGCCAAAGCAGAAGCGCCCCATCAACACCGAGTTCAAACCGCTCTTGAAGGCGATGTAACCCAAGGCTGCGGCGTAGATACCCAACAGCAGGTTACCCAGGGCCACGACACCGAGCATCTGGGTAAAGCTGAAGGCCACTCCCAACTTGCCTCCGGCGAACATGGTCGCGGTAAAAAAAGTGAAGCCCAGCAGCACCATGGCGGTGGAGCCAAGGCTCTTGCGCGCGTGCATGGGCACTTCGCTGAGAGGGTAGTCGTTGCCCGGTTCGTTCTGCGTCATGTGCCTGCCCCTGGAATGAGTGACGCAGGTCTTTGCAGCGTGCGTGCCAACTGCGTTTATCGCTGAACAGGTGGCAAGGCCTAATGCCGTTCAGTTAGAAAGTCGCGTGCCGAATACCGTTCTGTGGCGAGGGGGCTTGCCGGAACACCGTATCGCCTCCGTTGGGCTGCGCAGCAGCCCCAAAAAGGCTTTCCCGTTCGTCCAATCAAACCGGGATGTCAGGTTTGAGGGCTGCTGCGCAGCCCAACGGGGGACAAGCCCCCTCGCCACAGGACAAGCCTATCGCCACAGAACGGTGCGTCGCTGATGCAAGTGGGTACATGGGAGGGCTTGCGCGCAGACAAAAAAACCACCGCAAGGGTGGTTTGATTGAGTCCGGCACCGGCTCATTCACCGCGATAGATACAGCCGCTGGTGCAGGTTTCATGAATGCGGATCGCACTGAGTTCCGGCAACAATGGTTTCAACTCATTCCAGATCCATTTGGCCAGCACTTCGCTGGTGGGATTTTCCAGGCCGGGGATGTCGTTGAGGTAATTGTGGTCCAGGCGTTCATACAGCGGTTTGAAGATCGCCTTGATCTCCGAGAAGTCACGGATCCAGCCGGTATGCGGGTCGAGGTCGCCACTCAGGTGAATAGCCACCTTGAATGAGTGACCATGCAGGCGCCCGCATTTGTGGCCTTCGGGCACGTGTGGCAGGCGGTGGGCGGACTCGAAAGTGAACTCTTTGAAAATTTCCACGGTGTTTTTCAGCTCGGTCAGTGTCTGGCAGGCGGCGAGTTTAACAGCTTGATTCGCCGCTGCGCAGAGTGGCTGATCAGAGGGGAACCAGGCGCTCGCCGAGACGGCCGCTATCGGCCAGTTCGAGGAACTCATCGCCCAGGCGCTGGCTTTCGCTCATTGCCGTTCGCCAGTACGTATTGCGGCGCGCGTCATCGCCGATGAAGCGCTTGAAGTCACTGCGGTCCGGCAGTTTGCCGTAAGGCAGGCGAGCGAGGTAATCCCGCGAGGGTGCCAGCAGCAAGACATTCTGCAAGCCTTGCTGGCTGCCACGTCGCCACGGCAGGCTCTTGTCGAACCAGCCGGGGATCACCCGGTCAGTGAAGTGCGGGTACAGCACGATGTCTTCGCCGTGGTAGGGCAGGTCGAGGTGATAATCCAGCAGGCCACCGTCGCGGAACGTGCCGACCCCGGCGCCCGGCAAGTCGCGGACACCTTGCATGACCATCGGGATCGAGCCAGACGCCAACAACGCTTGGCGCAGATTGCCCACCTGCAGGTCGAGGAAGCGCGATGGAAAATCCTGCAGCGGGTGCAGGGGAGGTGCCTGCCGCGGATCGTGGATGATCAGTCGTTCAAAATGCCGGGACAGCCGCGCACGGCCGCGCAGATTGTCGGCAATCACCGATGACAAGCCCAGGCCCAGGCGTCCACGGTGATCGTCGGCCAGCAGACCGTGGCTTTTGACAACCATGATGTGCAATCGATAGTGAGGATTATCCAGCAGCACGGCATCGCGTCCGGCCAGCAGGTCATCCAGCATGCGCTGGCAGCTCTGGCTGACCTCGGCCATGCTCACGCCTTTGGCAAAACGCTGTTCGTTGTACAGCCGGCCCAGGTCAAGCAGGCCTTGCACCGGATCGGGCAGGCAGGCGCTGGCAAACCGCCAGGAGCCAATGGACGCACCGATCAGCGCGCGTTCGCGGGGCTCGCGCAGCAGCCAGTCGCCGAACAGCGCCAGGTCCAGGCCCTGGATACCCAAGGCTTTCGGGCCGCCGGCGGCCCCCGGCAGAATGCCCACATCCGCGGGTTGCAAAGCCTGTTCGCGAATACGTGAAAAAGCGCGTTGGCCAGCCTTGAGTGTCAGCGCTGGGAACTTGATGTGGATGGCAGTCATACCGGTCTCTGTGGGAGCGAGCGGGGCAGTATAGGAAAACCACCCCGGTTGATGGCAAGGTGTGGCTGATAATTGCCATGGTGGCAATTCAGTTTCAGTTAAGTTGCAGCCGGTACTGTGGAGACCGTAGGAAAAACATCCTGAATTGGAGACACCTCATGAAAATCCTCACAGCATTCATCACCACCAGTATTATCGCCCTCTCCAGCGGTGTAGCCCAAGCCCGCGACCTGGGGCCGGACGAAGCGCTGAAACTGCGTGACGCTGGTACTATTCAGTCATTCGAGAAGCTCAATGCCACCGCCCTGGCCAAGCACCCCAGCGCCACGGTGACGGAAACCGAACTTGAAGAGGAATACGGCAAGTACCTTTACCAGGTTGAAATGCGCGATGCCCAAGGCATTGAGTGGGATCTGGAATTGGACGCTGTCAGCGGTCAAGTCCTCAAGGACCATCAGGATACGTAATGAAGGTAAATCTACGCACCAGCAGTCGATTGGCGCTGGTGCTCCTGGCATTTTGCTCGATGGTGGCCGCCCGGGACCTGAATCAGGATGAAGCCTTGGCGCTGCGTCAACAAGGCGTGATCCTGGCCCTGGAGCAACTGTTGCAGCAGGCCATGTCGCGTCACCCCGGGTCCAGGTTGCTGGAGGCGGAACTGGAAACCAAACACGGGCGTTACGTGTATGAAGTGGAGTTGGTGACCACCGAGGGTGTCGTGCGGGAAATCAAACTGGATGCGACCACCGGGGCGCTGCTTAAAGATGAGGAAGATGACTGATGCGCCTGCTTCTGGTGGAAGACCACGTCCCACTGGCCGATGAATTGATGGCCGGGCTGAATCGTCAAGGGTACGCCGTCGACTGGCTGGCGGATGGACGTGATGCGGTCTATCAGGGCCGCAGCGAACCGTATGACCTGATCATCCTCGACCTGGGGCTGCCCGGTTTGCCGGGGCTTGAAGTGTTGAGCCAGTGGCGTGCCGCCGCGCTGGCCACCCCGGTCCTGATCCTGACGGCCCGCGACTCCTGGGCCGAGCGCATTGAAGGGCTCAAGGCCGGGGCAGATGATTACCTGAGCAAACCGTTTCACCCTGAAGAATTACACCTGCGTATCCAGGCCTTGTTGCGCCGCGCCCATGGTCAGGCCAACCAGCCGACCTTGCAGGCCGCCGGTTTGCATCTGGATGAAGGCCGGCAGTGCGTCATGCGCGAGGGGGAAGAGGTTCAACTGACGGCTGCCGAGTTTCGACTGCTGCGCTATTTCATGCTGCACCCCGAACAGATCCTTTCGAAAAGCCACCTGGCCGAACATTTGTACGATGGCGAGACCGAGCGCGATTCCAACGTATTGGAGGTCCACGTCAACCATCTGCGGCGCAAGCTCGGGCGCAACGTGATTGAAACCCGGCGTGGCCAGGGTTACCGCTTCGGCGCCAATCCGACGTGAGGTCCATCCAGCGGCGGCTGAGCCTGGGCTTGATCAGCGTCATGCTGATCGTTGGCCTGGTGCTGGCGCAGACCAGTCTCTGGTTGTTCGAAATGGGCCTGCAACGCTATCTGGAGTCCGGCTTGCGCAACGACAGCGAGAACCTGCTGGTCGCGCTGGTGCGTGGCCCCAACGGTTTGCAGTTGGACGAACAGCGCTTGTCCTCGGCCTATCAGCGGCCGTTCTCCGGGCATTATTTTCGGATCGACTTCAGCGACACGCACTGGCGCTCCCGTTCGTTGTGGGATCAGGAACTGCCACGCCTGCCCCACGCGGGCCTGAAGGGGAACCTGCAATTGGGGCCTGAAGGCCAGCAACTGCTGGTATTACGTTCGGACTACAAGCGTTTTGGCCAGTCGATTTCCATCAGCGTGGCCCAGGACTACACACCCGTCAGGGAGAGCTTTCGCTTGATGCGACAAATCGGCCTGGTCCTTGGCCTGTCCGCCTTGCTGCTGATCCTGATCCTGCAACGAATCACCGTGCGCCGGGCCCTGCGCCCACTGGAAACCGCCCGCGAACAGATCGCGCAACTGCAACAAGGCCAGCGCTCGCAACTGGATAACCAGGTGCCGGTGGAACTGGAACCGCTGGTGGCGCAAATCAACCACTTGCTGGCCCATACCGAAGACAGCCTCAAGCGCTCGCGCAACGCGCTGGGCAATCTTGGCCACGCCTTGAAAACGCCGCTGGCGGTGCTGTTGAGCGTGGCGTCCAGCGAGCAGCTCAAGGAACATCCACAATTGGTCAGGTTGTTGCGTGAGCAGTTGGCGCAGGTGCAGCAGCGCCTCAACCGTGAACTCAATCGCGCCCGCCTGGCCGGCGAGACCTTGCCGGGCGCCTTGTTCGACTGTGATGCTGAATTGCCAAGTTTGCTGGCGACCCTGAACATGATTCACGGCGAGCATCTGGATTTGAGTTACCACGTGAGCCCGGGCCTGCAATTGCCCTGGGACCGCGAGGATCTGCTGGAACTGCTCGGCAATCTGCTGGACAACGCCTGCAAATGGGCGGATGCCGAAGTGAGCGTGAGCATTCAGCCAACGCCGCAGCACTTTCAACTGGTCGTGGAGGACGACGGGCCGGGAATCCCCGAGGCCCAGCGCGATCAGGTATTCAGTCGCGGCACCCGGCTGGATGAACAGACCGACGGCCATGGCCTGGGGCTGGGGATCGTGCGAGATATTGTCGACGTGTGGGGCGGGACGTTGCAATTGCGCGAAAGCGCGCTGGGCGGGCTCAAGGTGCTGATCGAGTTGCCACGACGCCAAGCCTGAAATGCATGGGTCACGCTTACCGAGCGTGACCCGCGCTTAGCCAGCGCCTCAAACCCTGAACTGATCCATCAACCCTTGCTGCTGGTTGGCCAGGCTATTGAGTGACTGGCTGACCCGCGCCGACTCATTGGCTTGGCCAGACAGCGACTCGGTGACGTCACGGATGGTCGCCACATTATTGTTGATTTCTTCAGCCACGGCGCTTTGTTCCTCGGCAGCGCTGGCGATCTGCAGGTTCATGTCGCTGATCACCGTCACCGCTGCACCGATCTGGCGTAGCGCGGTCACGGCCTGGCCCACCTGCTCGACACTGCCCTGTGCCTGGCGATGGCTGTTGCTCATGGCACCCACGACTTCCTGGGTGCCGACTTGCAACTGTTCGATGACCTGACGGGTTTCTTCCACCGACTCCTGGGTGCGACGTGCCAGGTTGCGCACTTCGTCAGCCACCACCGCAAAACCACGACCGGCCTCACCGGCGCGGGCCGCTTCAATCGCGGCATTGAGGGCGAGTAAGTTGGTCTGTTCGGCAATCGCGCGAATCACTTCCAGGACTGAGCCGATCTTCTCGCTGTTGGCCGCCAGGCCTTCGACCTGAGCCATTGCCGTGCTCATGTCAGACGCCAAGTGACCGATGCTGGAGGTGGTGCGGTCGATCACCGTGAGTCCCTCGCGGGTCGCCTGATCGGCATCGCGGGCCGCCTGGGCCGCTTGGGCTGCACTGCGGGCCACATCCTGGGCGGTGGCGCTCATCTCGTGGGAAGCGGTGGCCACTTGATCCACCTGGCGGTATTGCTGCTCCATGCCGGCGCTGGTTTCGCTGGCGATGGCCGCCGATTGATCGGCAGTGCTGCGCGCGTCCTGGACCGAGCGTTTGACCTGGGCGATGGTCGGCTGCAATTTGTCGAGGAAGCGGTTGAACCAACTGGCCAATTCGCCGAGTTCGTCGCGCTTGTCGTAGGCCAGGCGACGGGTCAGGTCGCCTTCGCCGCTGGCAATGTCTTCAAGCATGCGCGCCACGCCGAGGATAGGCCGGGTCACACTGCGAGCCATCAGCCACACCAGCAGCAAGCCAACAATGGCCGCGAGCAAACCCAGGCCCAGTTCCAGCAGGGTGCCTTTGGTATTGTCGGCGTCCAGTTCGGCCTTGAGGGCCTCGGCCGGGCCGATCAGGACTTTTTCCGGTACATCGAGCAACACGCCCCATGGCTTGCCGTCGGGAATCGGCTGGAACGGCGCCAACACTTTGAGTTGCTGGTCAATGCGCAAGCTGCGGGTCTGCGTGCCGTCGGCCAAGGCGCTGATCAACTGCGCGCCGCTGCGGGTGTCGACGCTGTCCAGACGCTGGCTGAGCTTGCTGGCATCCGGGCTATAGCCCGCCAGCAAACCCACCGGACTGATGATGCTGACACTGGTCTGCCCGTCATACAGCTTCTGGCTGACAGTCTGGCTGACGGCCTGCAGGCTGTTGAGGTTAATGTCTACCGACAGCGACGCGATGACTTTGCCGTCGACCGTCAACGGAAAGACGATGCTGGTCAACAGCACATTTTTCCCGTCGATCACATAGAAATACGGCTCGATCACACAGGGCTTGAGTGTGGTGCGCGGGCAGGTGAACCAGGTGTTGGCTTGCTCGCCGCTGGGGCCGATGCTGGTGTCGGACATGTCACTTTCGGGCAGCGCCATCGAGGTCAACGTGCCGGCGGTCGGCTGCGACCAGTAGAGGGCGAAGCGCCCCGTTTCGTTACTGCCCAGCTCGTTCTGGCCGGCGAACAGTTCGTCCTTGCCATCCAGCGCATTGCTCTCGAACACCAGGGACAGGCCCAGCAGGTCCGGGTTGGCTTGCAGAGCGGCCTTGACCTGGCGGGTCAGGTCTTCGCGCAAGTCGAAGGCGTCGAGGAAGCGTTTCTCGGCTTGTTCGCGCAGGAACAGGACTTGGCGAGAGAAACCGTGACCGTACTGATAGGCGTCCATGAATTGCTGGCGGATGGCCAAAGCCTGGACTTCACCCTGGGCTTCGATGCGGGCTTGGGCCGCGACGTCGAGCATCTGCATGCTGGATGCCTGGACCCGTTGCGAGCTCTGGTCCATGCGATACAGCGAAAGACCCACCAGCAGGGTCACGATCCCCAGCAGGCAAAGTCCTGCCAGGAGGGTGATTTTCCATTGAATGGACAACTGTCTGAGCGACATGCAGATCCTTAACCTTTCGATACGGCAGAAGTGTCCTACTGCATCGGCCGGACAGATTTTTTCTTTATTCATACGTTCAATTGAATACGTTGCGCGACGTCGTTTTTTGACATCACGCGCGACCTGCTGCAAAGTGCGCGCCCTCTAAGAAAGCTCCTTTTTGGCTGGCGTCCAGCCGTCGTTCCCTCGACGGGCATGGCGCCGGCATGCGCGTTTTTTGTCGTTTTCACGTTTTTGCCTGAGGTAACCATGATTAATGCAGTAATCGCCGCGGTCGGTACCATGCTGGTGCTCAGCCTGTCCCGCGTGCATGTGGTCATCGCGATCATCGTCGGCGCCCTGGTGGGGGGCTTGACCGGTGGCCTTGGCATTGACGCGACGCTCAAGGCGTTTAACAGCGGCTTGGGGGGTGGGGCCACAGTGGCGCTGTCTTACGCATTGCTGGGAGCTTTCGCTGTGGCGATCGCCAAGTCCGGGTTGGCGCATGCGTTGGCCGACAAGGCCTTGCTGCTGGTGGATCGCCAGGAGTCGGCGGGCGGCAGCCATATCAAATGGCTATTGATCGGCCTGCTGGGAACGGTGGCGATTGCCTCGCAGAACATCCTGCCGATCCATATCGCCTTTATCCCGCTGCTGGTGCCGCCACTGTTATATGTACTCACCAAGTTGCAGCTGGACCGCCGCCTGATTGCCTGCGTGATGACGTTCGGCCTGATCACGCCCTACATGTTCCTGCCGGTCGGGTTCGGCAATATCTTCCTCAATCAGATCCTGCTGGCCAACGTCGCCAAAGGTGGCGTAGACATCAGCCAGGTCAACGTGACCCACGCCATGGGCATTCCGGCATTGGGCATGGTCTTTGGCTTGTTGGTGGCGGTGTTTTTCAGCTACCGCAAAAAGCGCGTCTATGACCTGAAGAAAATCGCACGGGTCGAACAGGTTGCGGTGCGCTACAACCCGCTGACGCTGCTGGTCGCCGGGGTGGCGATTGCTGCGGCGTTCATCATCCAGTTGTGGTTGGACTCGATGATCATCGGCGCCCTGGTTGGCTTCCTGATCTTCTCGGTGTCGGGCATCGTGCGCTGGCGTGAGACTGACGATCTGTTCACCGAAGGCATGAAGATGATGGCGATGATCGGTTTCATCATGATTGCCGCCGCGGGGTTTGCCGAAGTGCTCAAGGCTACCGGCCAGGTACAGACGCTGGTGCAAGCCTCTGCCGCCCTGATCGGCCATAGCCGTGGCGTGGGTGCGCTGCTGATGCTGCTGGTGGGCCTGTTGGTAACCATGGGCATTGGTTCGTCGTTCTCCACGGTGCCGATCCTTGCCGCGATTTTCGTACCCTTGTGCCTGCAGCTCGGTTTCAGCCCGCTGGCCATCGTGTGTATCGTCGGCACCGCGGGCGCCTTGGGGGATGCCGGTTCTCCAGCGTCGGACTCCACGCTGGGCCCGACCTCGGGTTTGAATATCGACGGTCAACATCACCATATCTGGGACACCGTGGTCCCGACGTTCCTGCATTACAACCTGCCGTTGCTGGTGTTCGGCTGGTTTGCCGCGATGGTTCTGTAATCTGCTCGCTGTCCCGTGCAAAGGCGGGACAGGCCTGGCGCGTCATCGTCAGCGACGACCGCCGGCAACCCCCGGGCGCCTACAGTTTTCTCTCCCCTGGCCGTTAACCTCTTAACGCCGTCTTATAAGAGAGAGAATCCATGCGTCTTAGTCTGAAGGCCAAAGTACTGTCCCTCGCCGTGCTGCCTGTGCTGTTGTTTGCCGTGGTCATCAGCCTGACCACGGTGTGGATGCTCAAGGAGCAGGCCAGGACCGAGGTCGAGGAAACCCGTGAGCGCCTGCTCAACGATGCCAAGGCCACCCTGCAAAGCTATGTAGAAGTGGCCATGACTACGATCAAGCCGCTTTACGACGCCGCCGCGCCAGGTGATACGGCCGCACGCGCACAGGTGGTCAAGTTGCTGTCGAACACTTCCTACGGCAAGGACGGTTATTTCTTCGGCTACGACTCCGAGGCCATTCGCCTGTTCAAGGGCAACAGCCCGGACGGCGTAGGCAAAAGCTTCAAGGACAACCGTGATCCCAACGGCGTCTACGTCAACGTGGGCCTGGTGAAAGTTGCCAAGGACGGTACTCACTACTTGCAATACAGTTCGACGCAGCCAGGGCAAACGGAACTGGTGCCCAAGCTCGGCTATACCGAATACCTGCCCAAGTGGGACATGGTGATCGGTACGTCGGTCAACCTGGACGGCATCGAAGCGCTGGTCGCCGAGGTGCAAGCCAAAGTCAATGACCGCATGGAAGGGGTGCTGCTGAGCATCGTCGGCATCGCGCTGGTGCTGTTGGTGGTGATCGCCGCTGTCGGCATGGTGCTGGCCAATGCCATTTTGCGGCCGCTGCACTTGATGAAAACCAATCTCGACGACATCGCCGCCGGCGAAGGCGACTTGACCCGCCGCCTGGCGATCACCAGCCAGGACGAGCTGGGCGAGCTGGCGGGCTCGTTCAACCGTTTTGTCGACAAGATTCACGGCCTGGTGCGGCAGATTACCGAAATGACCTCGCAACTCACGGGGCTGGTGGGCCAGGTTTCCGAACAGGCCCAGCGCTCGGAACAAGCCATGGAGCGCCAGCGTCACGAGACCGATCAAGTGGCGACGGCCATCAACGAAATGTCTTCCGCGGCCCATGAAGTCGCCCGCAGTGCCCAGGGCGCGGCGGTGGCGGCGCAGCAGACCGATGCCGAGGGCCAGGCCGCCAAGCGCGTGGTGGATGGCAGCATTGCGCAGATTCACGCGCTGGTGAACGACATTCGCAGCAGCGGTGTGTCGCTGGACAGCCTGCAGCAGGACGTTTCCTCGATTGTCAGCGTACTTGGGGTGATTCGCTCGATTGCCGAGCAAACCAATCTGCTGGCCCTCAACGCAGCCATTGAAGCGGCGCGTGCGGGTGAGGCCGGTCGTGGTTTTGCGGTGGTGGCCGATGAAGTGCGCGCGCTGGCCAGTCGTACCCAGCAAAGCACCCAGGAAATCCAGGGCATGATCGACCGCCTGCAAAAAGGCACCGAGGCGGCGGTGGAGTCCATGCGCCGTTCCAGCGATGCCGGTGACGGCACCTCAGCCAAAGCCAACGAAGCCGGGGCGTCCCTCGACACCATGGCGCAGTTGATCGGCACCATCAACTCGATGAACGCGCAGATTGCCAGCGCCGCCGAGGAACAAACTGCGGTGGCCGAAGAGATCAACCGCAGCGTGCACCAGATTGCCGTCGCGGTGGACAGCGTGGCGGACGAGACCCAGCAGGGTGCGCAGACGTCTCGCAGCCTGGCGGATCTGGGGCAGCGGTTGGGGCAGTTGGTGGGGCAGTTCAAGATCTGATCGTTTAAAGACAGGAGGCTGGGTTGGGGCCCTTATCCGTTGCTGCGGTCACGGCGGATATGAACCCGATCCAACCCCCGACGTCGCCGATAACCCGCTAAACATCGCGCATCAACAACCCGAACTGCAGCTCCCTCTCCAGTGGCACCGGCACATAGACCGTGTGCCCGTCCCCGGGTGCCACGTCGATGGCTGCGCCCTTGGCGTTGCACATCCTTCCCAGATCAAAATGAAAATTTCCCGCCGGCGTCATCAACTCCAGGTGATTGCCCACGGCAAAGCGGTTCTTCACCTTGACCTCGGCCAATTCGCCGCGCCGTTCGCCGGTCAACTCACCGACAAACTGCTGACGCTCCGAGACTGAGCTGCCGTGCTGATAATTCTGGTACTCGTCGTGTACATGACGGCGCAGGAAACCTTCGGTGTAGCCACGCTGGGCCAGGGATTCCAGATCAGTCATCAGGCTGCGGTCGAATGCGCGACCCGCGACGGCATCATCAATCGCCCGGCGGTACACCTGAATGGTCCGTGCGACATAGAAGTGCGATTTGGTGCGGCCTTCAATCTTCAGCGAATGCACGCCCATGCGAGTCAGGCGCTCGACATGCTGCACCGCTCGCAGGTCCTTGGCGTTCATGATGTAGGTGCCGTGTTCGTCCTCGAAGGCAGGCATGTGTTCGTCCGGGCGGTTGGCCTCGCGCAGCAGAAACACCTGCTCGGTGGGAGCGCCCAGGCCCAGCGTCGGTTCGGCCGGGTAGCGCTGGACGATATCGCCTGCGGCGTTTTCCACGGCAGGCGTGGCCTGGTACTTCCAGCGGCAGGCATTGGTACAGCTGCCTTGATTGGCATCGCGTTTGTTCATGTAGCCCGAGAGCAGGCAGCGGCCAGAGTAGGCCATGCACAAGGCACCGTGGACAAACACTTCCAGTTCCATGGCGGGCACGTGTTGACGGATCTCGGCGATTTCTTCGAGGGACAGCTCCCGGGACAGGATGATCCGGCAGACGCCTTGCTGCTGCCAGAATTCGACGCTGGCCCAGTTCACCGTGTTGGCCTGCACCGACAGGTGAATGGGCATCTGCGGGAAGTGCCGGCGCACCAGCATGATCAAGCCCGGGTCGGACATGATCAGCGCGTCGGGGCCCATCGCGATGACGGGCTCCAGGTCTTTGAGGAAGGTTTTCAGCTTGGCGTTGTGCGGCGCGATATTGACCACCACATAGAAGCGTTTGCCTTGGGCGTGGGCTGCGTCGATGCCCAAGGCCAGGTTGGCGTGGTCAAACGCGTTGTTGCGCACGCGCAAGCTGTAGCGCGGCTGGCCGGCGTAGACCGCATCGGCGCCGTAGGCGAAGGCGTAGCGCATGTTTTTCAGGGTGCCGGCGGGGGCGAGCAGTTCAGGGGCGAGGACAGGCAACATGGGGGCTTCGATCGCAAAAGGGCGGCAGCGTAATAGAGGCCTGCGCGGGCGTTATTGATCTGGGTCTACGCTGTATGAAAAAAGACGGCACTCCCGGGATTTGCGGTGGACTAAGCAACAGGACGCGATTGGGCGTCCTGCGTTTTTACGGCATGGATCGGACATGAACCAAACGAATCTGCAATTCAAAACCCTGCTGTTGCTTCTGGCCTTGGTGACCATCGCCTTTATCTGGATTATGTTGCCGTTCTACGGTGCGGTGTTCTGGGCGGTTATCCTGGGAATCATCTTTGCGCCCATGCAACGGCGCTTGCAGCTCAAGTTTGGCTGGAACCGCAACCTGACGTCGCTCTGTACCTTGACGGTATGCCTGGTGATCGCCATTTTGCCGGTGATCATCACCAGCGCCCTGCTGGTTCAGGAAGGGGCGACGCTGTACAAGAACATCGAAAGCGGCAAACTGGACATTGCGAGCTATATCGATCAGTTCAAGAGCATCCTGCCGCCGTATTTCCAGCAACTGCTCGACCGCTTCGGCATGGGCGACCTGGAAGGGCTGAGGGACAAAATCGTCAAGGGCGCCATGCAGGGCAGCCAGTTCTTCGCCACTCAGGCGTTCAGTTTTGGCCAGGGCACCTTTGAGTTTCTGGTGAGCTTTTTCATCATGCTGTATCTGCTGTTCTTCCTTCTGCGCGACGGCCCCGAGCTGGTGCGCAAGGTGCGCACCGCAGTACCGCTGGCCGAGCCGCAGAAGCGTCGCCTGCAGCTCAAGTTCAATCGGGTGGTGCGCGCCACGGTCAAGGGCAACGTGCTGGTGGCCGTGACCCAGGGTGCGCTGGGAGGCTTGATTTTCTGGTTTCTGGATATCCCCAGCGCGTTGCTCTGGGCGGTGCTGATGGCCTTTTTGTCGTTGCTGCCAGCAGTGGGTGCGGGGATTGTCTGGGGACCTGTGGCGGTGTATTTCCTGCTCAGCGGCTCGATCTGGCAAGGCGTGGTGCTGGTCTCGTTCGGAGTATTGGTGATCGGCCTGGTGGACAACGTGCTGCGTCCGATCCTGGTGGGCAAGGACACCAAGATGCCCGATTACCTGATTCTGATCTCGACACTGGGCGGCCTGTCGATCTTTGGCCTCAACGGTTTTGTGATCGGGCCGCTGATTGCCGCGCTATTTATCTCCAGTTGGGGGCTGTTTGTCGAAACCAAACCCCGCGCACGGCTGCCGTTGCCCTAGGCGTCGAAACGATGCGCCATCTGGCGTGACAGGGCCTGGGCGTCAGGGAGCGAGGTGAGGGGGCCGCTGATGGGCTCGCCGTCCTCCACCAGATACCAGCAGGCGAGCAGACCCAGTTCCCGAAGTGAGGCGGGGACCGCGCTGCCGATGACGGACATGATTTGAATAGTGGGCATATCTACCTCCAGTGCGTTCTGGAGGTCACCTTACGATTTGCGCGCGATCAGGAAAAATCAACCTGCTCGATAGTCGACATCATTGTTATCGAGACAACGCTGGCCCGCGATCAGTCAACCACCTGATCGAGCATGCCCAGCACTTCCTGTTCATTGAGCAGGCCCTTGCGGACCAGGTTTTCCGCCAGCAATGAGAGGAACTTGGCGCTGCGATGGCCTTCCAGGTGCTTGAGTTCGGTCAAGGCGCTGTAGACCTTGCTGGAGGTGCAAAGGCCGGCGGTACGGTGTGGATTCTGCGTGGGCATGCTGGGGCGTCCTTATTGTTATGGCCTGTTAGGGGTGGACAGTTTTGATAGTGAGAGTGTGATGTGACACAAACATGACAGCGCACCCCCGCATTCGGCAAGTACACAGTGATTCAAAGAGTGGCGGATTTAATCGCCGCCGTTATTCCCATAACGACCTCGGCGAGATTTATTCAGACTATCGAGGCCAAAAAAGCTGCGCCGGGTTACCTGCCGCGCCGGTCGCAACAGGCTCAAGGATTGTCGCGGGGCTGCTTTTAAGACAACGTATATCCGGAAAATCGCCCGCCCTCGGGGTAAAGGTTGTGTAAGGTCTGTTTCGAGTTGCTTACTTCAAGGAGTCACCCATGCTGATGAACCCCAACCGGGACACCCAACTGTGCATGTCGCTGTCGGCGCGTCCCGGGAATTTTGGCCTGCGTTTTCACAATCACCTGTATGAGCAATTGGGGCTTAATTTTTACTACAAAGCGTTCAGCAGTCGGGATTTGCCGGGGGCCGTGGGCGGTATCCGCGCGTTGGGTATTCGCGGCTGTGGTGTGTCGATGCCGTTCAAGGAAGCCTGCATTGAACTGGTGGATGAGCTGGACGATTCGGCCCGCGCCATCGCTTCAATCAACACCATCGTCAATACCGACGGGCATCTCAAGGCGTACAACACCGATTACATTGCCGTCGAGCAACTGCTGAAAAAGCATGCGGTGCCCCAGGATTCTACGTTCGCCCTGCGTGGCAGCGGCGGCATGGCCAAGGCCGTGGCCAGTGCCTTGCGCGACGGTGGCTACGCCAATGGCCTGATTGTCGCCCGCAACGAAGCGACCGGCAGGGCCTTGGCGCAGAGCCTTGGGTACGAATGGCAAGCCGAGCTGGGCGCTGCACGGCCACAGATGCTGATCAATGTGACGCCTATCGGAATGACCGGTGGCGCGGAAGCTGACGAGTTGGCGTTTGAGGCTGAAGCGATCGACGCGGCGGATACGCTGTTTGATGTGGTGGCGATCCCCGCCGAAACGCCATTGATCGTGCGCGGTCGCGCCACGGGCAAACGTGTGATTACCGGTCTTGAAGTGATTGCAATCCAGGCCCTGGAGCAATTTGTGCTGTATACCGGGGTAAGGCCCACGGCTGAGCAGTTCCAGGCAGCCGTGTCGTTTGCACGAGAATAAAAGACGGTATCTACGGGACGAAATTTGCGCTTGTCCGGCGCGGCTCAATACGGGCTGAGTCTTATTCGAGACGCGAAAGGCGTTCTTCCAGCGCCGCAATCCGCGCTTCCAGCTCTTCGATGCGCTCCAGTGAAACCGCGCTGCCAGCACTGCGCTCCGGCGGATTGCCACGGGCGGCGAGGATCGCTTCGATATCCGCCGGATCGCCCAGGGCATGGGTGTAGCGGTCTTCACGCTGACCCGCCTGCTTGGGCACCAGCACCGCCAGGTCGCGGGCGATAAGGCGTTCCAGTTGATGCACGACCTGCTCGGCGTCTTCAAAGTCATGCATGCGGCCGCTGCGGGTCAGCAGTTCGTTGACGGTCTGTGGACCGCGCAGAAACAGCAGCCCGCTGAGAATCACTTGGGCGGGTACCAGTTCCAGGGCCTTGTCGACCCGGTGCTCCCAGCGGTCAGCCCGGCTGCCCATCACCAGCCTGGTAAACCCGCGACCTTCCAGGACCCGCAAGCTCTGGCCGACCTGGCCCTGGCTGAGGTTCATCACCGGTTCCCGGCTGGTTTTCTGGTTACAGGCCAGCACCAGGGCGTTGAGGGTCAGCGGGTAGGTTTCCGGGTGGGTGGCCTGTTTTTCGATCAGGCACCCCAAAACGCGAATTTCCGTGCTGTTAAGGCGTGGCTCGGAGGAGGTGGTGTCGTGCTCGGTGGTCATCGCGTTTTCCCTATGCAGTGAGCCCACTAGCCTAATCCTGAAAAAATAAAAGACAAGCAGCACGGGTGGCTGGCATGCCTATAATCGCGCCTGATTCAAACCCTGCCACAACTGTCGAGACTGTCATGACTATTTCCCTGTACGCCGCTTCTCTCCCGGTCTTCAAGCAAATGCTCAACGCCCTGAGCGATGTGCTGAACAAAGCCGAAGCCCACGCCACCGCCAAGAACATCGAGCCCAACGCCTTGTTGCAAGCGCGCCTGTTCCCGGACATGTTCCCGCTGGTGCGCCAGGTCCAGATCGCCGTGGACTTCGCCAAGGGCGTGTCTGCGCGCCTGGCCGAGATCGACGTGCCGAAATACGATGACGACCAAGTCAGCTTTGCCGACCTGCAAGCGCTGATCGCCAAGGTCCTGGCGTTTATCGACACGATCACCCCGGCGCAGATCGACGGCAAGGAAGGCATCGAAATCGTCACCCGTCCTGGCACGCCGAAAGAAAAACGCTTTACCGGCCAGTCTTATCTGCTGACTTACGGCCTGCCGCAGTTCTTCTTCCACGTTACCACCACCTATGCGCTGCTGCGTCACAACGGTGTGGAAGTGGGCAAACGCGACTACATGGGCGCGTTCTAACCCCGCAGACACAAAAAAAGCCCGGTCGGTTCTTCGCGGAACCGACCGGGCTTTTTTATTCACGCGGGCATCACGCCGGGTTTTTGTTTTCCTGACCCAGGCACGCAGCAGCGGTGAACAAGACGTCGGTGGAGGAGTTCAGCGCGGTTTCCGCGGAGTCCTGCAACACGCCGATGATGAAGCCCACGGCGACCACTTGCATGGCGATTTCACTCGGAATACCGAACAGGCTGCACGCCAGCGGAATCAACAGCAGTGAGCCGCCGGCCACGCCGGAGGCACCGCAGGCACAGATCGCGGCTACCAGGCTGAGTAACACGGCAGTTGGCAGGTCGACGGCGATACCCAAGGTATGCACCGCGGCCAGGCTCAGCACGGTGATGGTGATGGCGGCGCCGGCCATGTTGATGGTCGCGCCCAGCGGGATTGACACCGAATAGGTGTCTTCATGCAAGCCCAGGCGCTCACTCAAGGCCAGGTTGACCGGAATGTTGGCCGCCGAACTGCGGGTGAAAAAGGCCGTGATGCCACTTTCGCGCAGGCACATCAGTACCAGTGGATAGGGGTTGCGGCGCAATTTCCAGAACACGATGGCCGGGTTGATCACCAGCGCCACGAACAGCATGCAGCCAATCAGTACCAGCAACAGGTGCGCATAGCCCAGCAGTGCGTCGAAACCGGAAGTGGCCAGGGTCGAGGCCACCAGGCCAAAGATCCCCAGCGGGGCGAAGCGAATCACCACGCGCACAATCAACGTGACACCCGTGGACAGGTCGCCCAACACCGTACGCGTGGTTTCACCGGCATGACGGATAGCGATACCCATGCCGATGGCCCAGGCCAGGATGCCGATGAAGTTGGCGTTCATCA
This sequence comes from Pseudomonas sp. GQ91, assembly GCF_059758795.1. NCBI lineage: Bacteria > Pseudomonadati > Pseudomonadota > Gammaproteobacteria > Pseudomonadales > Pseudomonadaceae > Pseudomonas > Pseudomonas sp. GQ91. Next base: position 169,411 of record NZ_JCAXED010000006.1, on the reverse strand, counting down.
GGGCGCTGATCGGGTTGTCCACGACGCTGAACAACAGGCTTTTCAGCACTTCGGTGATGCCGCCCGGGGCGCTTACCGCGACATCGTGGGTCGCCAATACCAGCGTGGAGGGGAACAACATGCTGGCGACCACAGCCACCACTGAGGCCGAAAAAGTCCCCAGCAAGTACAGAAACAGGATCGGTCGGATATGGGTTTCCTGGCCGTGCTTGTGGTTGGCAATCGAGGCCATCACCAGTACGAACACCAGGATCGGTGCCACGGCCTTGAGCGCCGAGACGAATAACTTGCCGATGAACGCTACCGATTGGGCAGCACTGGGCAGCAGCAGGGCCAACACGATGCCAGCAATCAGGCCGATGATGATTTGGCTCACCAGGCTGACGCGCATGAGGCGTTGAAGGAGCGAAGGGGCAGCAGTCATAAAGAGTTGTCTCTAGTTTTTTTAATGTGCGCGGCGTAATACAGGGCGCGGAGTCTAACATGCCGCGGCGGACATCCATGTTGACTGCGTCATTCAGTCGCCCGAGCGGTGCGCGGCGCAGGTGCCTTCTGTTAAGATGGCTCATCCTTTCTTCTATTTCTCTGCCAGCGGGCCTTCGGGCTGACGCTGGCGTCGCCGTTTCTGGAGTTGTTCATGTTGTTGCCCATCCTGCTGCTGTCGGCAGCCGGTTTTACCGTATTGACCACCGAGTTCGTGATTGTCGGCCTATTGCCCTCTATCGCCCGCGACCTTGACGTCAGCGTGTCCCAGGCCGGTCTGCTGGTGACCTTGTTCGCCTTCACCGTAGCCGCGTTCGGCCCGTTCCTCACCGCGTACTTCGCGCGTTTTGAGCGCAAGCGGCTGTTTATCAGTATTTTGCTGATGTTCGGGGTGGCCAATACCCTGGCGGCCCTGGCGCCGAACATCTGGGTCATGTCCCTGGCCCGTTTGATCCCGGCCCTGGGCTTGCCGGTGTTCTGGGCGCTGGCCAGTGAAACGGCGGTGGACATTGTCGGGCCGGAATACGCCGGCCGGGCGATTGCCAAGATCGGTTTCGGGATTGTCTGTGCCACGGTATTCGGCATCCCGGTCGGCACCTTGATCTCCGACATGTTCGGCTGGCGCACGGCTTTTGGCATTTTGGCCGTGGTGGCGGTGCTCAAGGCGTTGTTGCTGTTGGTTTATCTGCCGTCGACAAAGGTGAAGAAGGACGAAGTGACGCTACGCTCGCAGTTCAAGATCCTGCGCAACCCGGTGATGCAGGGGCATGTGCTGCTGTCGATCCTGGTGTTCAGCGGCATGTTCACGGCGTATACCTACCTGGCGGATATCCTGGAGCGCTTGGCCGGTTTCGATGGCACGCTGGTGGGCTGGTGCCTGATGGGCTTCGGCGCGGTCGGTCTGATCGGCAACTCGCTGGGCGGGCGTGCGGTGGATCGTCACCCGCTGATCGCCTCCATGGTGTTCTGCGGTTTGATGATCACCGGGATGCTGGCGTTGGTCCCGGCGATCCACTCCACCCTCGGCCTCGCGGCCGCCATGGGGATCTGGGGCGTGACCCAGGCGGCACTGTTCCTGGTCAGTCATGTGCGGCTGATGAAAGCCGCTCCGCATGCACCGGCATTCGCCGCATCGCTGAACATCGCCGGCGCCAACCTGGGCATTGGCCTGGGGGCAATGGTCGGTGGGCGGGTGATCGATACGCTGGGGCTGGGCAGCCTGGGGTTTGCCGCCTCCGGTTTCATCCTGCTGTCGATTCTCCTGGCGCTGTGGCTGATGAGCGCCAAGACCCGCGAAGCGTGCGCTTGAATTTCAGCCGGGCAGGGCGGTAAACAGTTCCCGCCGGGCACCTTCGGTAATCGCCACGATGCCGGGGTGCTTGACCTTGCGCTCCACCGAGATGGCGTAGAACGATTCAGTCACCGCGTCTGTCTGGCCGATCAGGGTGACGCCATACTGACGCTCTACCTCATCGGCAATCACGCTGGGCGCAATAAAAATCCCGCTGCCCGACTGGCCGAAAGCCTGCATCAATGCACTGTCGTCGAACTCACCGACAATCCGCGGCTGGATCTGCTGTTCGGCAAACCAGCGCAGAAGGCGGCTGTGGACCACGGTTTCCGCGCCTGGAATCAGCAATGGCGCGCCGTGCAAGCGCTTTGGAAATTCGCCGCCATGCTGCTCGCCCAGCGCCCGAGTGGCGAAAAAGCTGATGCCGCACTCGCCCAGCTTCTGGCTGTAGCCCTTGATATCCAGGTGGCCGGGCATTGGGCTGTCGGAAATCACCAGGTCCAGGCGCTGGATCGCCAGGTCAGCCAATAGCCGTTCGAGCTTGTCCTCGCGACAGGTAATCCGGATCGGCTCGCTCAACTCCATGGTCGGCGCGATCAGTCGGTAGACGATGGACTTGGGCACCACATCAGCGACCCCGACACGGAATGGAATCTGTTGTTCGTTGGGCTGAGCCCGCAGCATACCCTCCAACTCATTGCCCAATTGGAACATTTGCTCGGCATAAGGCAACGCCTGACGCCCGGCCTCGGTCAATTCCAGCTGGCGTCCGACCCGTTGAAACAGCCCCACGCCGAAGGTCTGCTCCAGCAAGCTGATCTGCCCGCTGATGGTTTGGGGCGTGAGGTTCAGTTGTTCACAGGCGCGCACGATACTGCCGGTCTTGGCGACGACCCAGAAATAGTGCAACTGGCGGTAATTGAGCATCGGAGGCCTCGGGAAGAAAGTATTACTTCGTATAAATCGAAGTATAAGCGAAAAAAATACGAATTTTCCTGAAGTGTCTGCTTCCTTAGAATGCCTCGCTATCGCGGACTCACTGCTTGGGTCCACTGGTTCTAAAGAGGAAAGCATCATGAAACTCAATTTTTTGGGCACAACCTCGTTGCTTGCGCTTTCATTAGTGTTGATCAGCGGCTGTGACCAGGCCGAAAAAAGCGCACAGCAGTTGCTGGGCAAAGCCAGCGAATCGGCCAAGCAAGCGATCGACGAGACGCACCAGGCCGCCGAGCAGGCGCTGAGCGAAGCCACCCAGGGTTTGATCGCGCCCAAGGAAGATGAGGAGGAGCAGCGCACCACACCTGAATCCACCTCGCAAGAAACCTAATTTCCCGTACACCGAGTCAGGACTGACCTATGGATTACCTTGTACAGCTGGCCGCGAGCCCTACCGCCTGGGTGGCTCTGGCAACTTTGATCGTGATGGAAGTCGTGCTGGGGATCGACAACCTGATCTTCATCTCGATTCTCACCAACAAACTGCCGCAGAAGGACCGAGCCAAGGCGCGCCGCATTGGTATCAGCATGGCGCTGGTTCTGCGCCTGGGGCTGTTGAGTACCATCGCCTTTATCGTCCAGTTGACCGCGCCGGTCATTGAAATCCTCGGGCATGCGTTTTCCTGGAAAGACATGATCCTGATTGCCGGTGGCCTGTTCCTGTTGTGGAAGGCGACCACCGAAATCCACCACAGCATGGACCCGGAGACCGAAAAGGTAGAGAGCCACACCCCAAGCGTGTCCCTGGGCTTTGCCTCGGCCATCGGCCAGATCCTGCTGTTGGACCTGGTGTTCTCCATCGACAGCATCATCACCGCCGTGGGCATGACCGAGCACTTGCCGATCATGATCATTGCCGTGGTGGTCTCGGTCATCGTGATGCTGGTGGCAGCCGAGCCGTTGGCCAAGTTCATCAACGATAACCCGACGGTGGTAATGCTGGCCCTGGGCTTCCTGATCATGATCGGCATGACGCTGATCGCCGAAGGTTTCGGTGCCCATGTGCCAAAAGGCTATGTGTATGCGGCCATGGCGTTCTCGGCAGCGATCGAATGCTTGAACATCGCACGTCGTGCCCGGCACCGACGAGTGGCTGAAGCTAATCAGAGCCACTAAGCGCTGAAAAAAAGCCGGCTGCGTCCATCAGGGCGCAGCCGGCTTTTTGCTGTCTGATAGAATCGATCGCCTTGATGTCTTGAGGTATCTCCATGAACGAGCCGATTCGCCTGACCCAATACAGCCACGGTGCTGGATGTGGCTGTAAAATTTCGCCGCAGGTGCTGGAGGTGATTCTCGCCGGCAGCGGTGCCCAGAACCTGGACCCCAAGCTCTGGGTCGGCAATGCTTCGCGAGATGATGCGGCGGTGTATGCCATCGACGAAGAGCGTGGCGTGGTCTCCACCACCGACTTTTTCATGCCGATCGTCGATGACCCTTTCGACTTCGGCCGTATTGCCGCGACCAATGCCATCAGTGACATCTACGCCATGGGTGGCGTCCCGTTGATGGCCATCGCCATTCTCGGCTGGCCAGTCAATGTGCTGGCCCCGGAAGTTGCCCGCGAAGTGATTCGCGGCGGCCGTTCAGTGTGCGACGCCGCTGGCATTCCCCTGGCCGGTGGCCATTCCATCGACGCCCCGGAACCGATCTTTGGCCTGGCCGTTACCGGGCTGGTGGACAAGCGTCATATGAAGCGCAACGACACGGCCAGCGCCGGCTGCCGTTTATACCTGACCAAGCCCTTGGGCATCGGCATCCTGACCACCGCGGAAAAACGGGGTAAGTTGCGTGACACCGATATCGGATTAGCGCGGGACTGGATGTGTACCCTCAACACACCGGGTAGCCGTTTTGGCAAGCTGGCCGGCGTCACCGCAATGACCGATGTGACCGGCTTCGGTTTGCTGGGGCATCTGGTGGAGATGGCTGACGGCAGCGGTTTGACCGCACACATCGAATACGACAAGGTCCCGCGCTTGCCAGGCGTCGAGTATTACCTGGATCAAGGCTGCGTGCCCGGCGGCACGCTGCGCAACTTCGACAGCTATGCCAATCGTCTGGGGCGTATCAACGAACTGCACAAACGTGTGCTGTGTGATCCGCAAACCAGCGGCGGCCTGTTGGTGGCGGTCACGCCGGAGGGTGAAGCCGAATTCCTCGGCGTGGCGGCCGAACTGGGGCTGAACCTGACGCCCATCGGCCAACTGGTGGCGCGACAGAGCAACGCGGTAGAGGTGTCTTGATGGCTGTCGATATCACCGATTACCGCGATATCTTTCTCAACGACCGGCCAATGATGGATACCCGCGCGCCAGTGGAGTTCGTCAAGGGCGCGTTCCCGGGCGTGGTCAACTTGCCCTTGATGACTGATGACGAACGCCAACGAGTCGGCACGTGCTACAAACAGCAAGGGCAGCAGGCGGCGATTGTGCTGGGGCATGAGTTGGTGTCCGGGGCGGTCAAGGCCGAGCGCGTCGAGCAATGGGCGCGGTTTGCCCGCGCCAACCCGGACGGTTACCTGTACTGCTTTCGCGGCGGCCTGCGTTCGCAGATCGTCCAGCAGTGGTTGCGCGAGGCAGGCGTCGACTACCCGCGGGTAGGCGGTGGTTACAAAGCCATGCGGAGTTTTTTGCTCGACACCCTTGAGCAGGCCACGGCCGAATGTGACTTTGTCTTGCTGGGCGGCATGACCGGCACCGGCAAGACCGAAGTGCTCGGCCAATTGCGCAATGCCCTGGACCTTGAAGGGCACGCGAATCACCGGGGTTCCAGTTTCGGCAAGCGGGCCACCGGGCAACCGTCGAATATCGATTTTGAGAATCGCCTGGCAGTCGACGTGCTGAAAAAGCGCACGGTCGATATTCAGCAGTTTGTGCTGGAGGACGAGAGCCGCATGATCGGCAGTTGTGCCTTGCCGCTGGCGTTGCACAAAGCTATGCAGACGATGCCGATGGTGTGGCTGGAAGACAGCATCGCCGGTCGGGTCGAGCGCATCCTGCGCGATTATGTGGTCGACCTGTGCGCGGAATTCGTCGAGGTGTTTGGTGGCGAGGGCCAAGGGTTGTTTGCCGAGCGCCTGACCCAAAGCCTGGGCAATATCCATAAACGCCTGGGCGGCGAGCGTTTCCAGCGCTTGCAGATCCTCTTGCAGGAGGCCCTGCAAGAGCAGGCCCGCACCGGTTCAGTGGACCTGCACCGAAGTTGGATAGAAGGCTTGCTGCGCGAATATTACGACCCGATGTACGCCTTCCAGCGCGAGAAGAAAGGCGCACGGATCGAGTTCGCCGGGGAACAGGGCGCGGTATTGGAGTACTTGCGTGAACGAGGTGTGCGGCGGGGCGCAGGTTGATGGCATCGTCGCCGATGCCTCCAACCCCACCCTCGCGGCACATCTCAACAGCATCGGATAACTAGAGAATCACCACCGCCACCAATCCACACACCACACCCATCAGCATGGTCAGCCCGGCCACGGTCACCAGCACCCGTGCGTCGAAATCCCTGCGCAGCATCAACAGCGACGGCAGGCTCACGCTGGGCAGGGTCATCAACAGCGCCACGGCCGGCCCGGTGCCAAGACCGAGCGTCATCATGGTTTGCACGATAGGAATTTCCGCCGCCGTGGGAATCACAAACAGCGTGCCGACCACCGCCAGCGGCACCAGCCACACCAGGCTGTCGGCCATCGCCCCGTCCACATGGGGAAACAACCACACCCGCGCCGCGCCCAGTAGCAGCACCGCCAGGATGTAGACCGGGATGGTGCTCCAGAACAATTGCCACAAGGTGTGCAGCCAACGACTCAGGAACGGCTGGGTTTCGGTGGTGCTGACATCGGCCACGGCCTCCAGTGCTACCTGCGGCACCTGTTCCGGTCGGGCGATGCGTTGGGCGATCAACGCGACACCGACCACCAACACCAGCCCGGCCACCAGCCGCAGCGCGGCAAAATCCCACCCCAGGACAAAGCCCATGAATACCAGGGTGGCCGGGTTGAGCACCGGGTTGGCCATCCAGAACGCCAACGCCGCTCCCACCGACACTTGCTGGCGTCGCATGCCCGCGGCCACTGGCGCGGCGCAACAACTGCACATCATGCCCGGCAGGGCGAACAGGCTGCCGCGCAAGGTGGAGCCGAGCCCGGCGCGTCCGAACAGACGCAACAGCCAGTCCCGCGGGATCAGCACTTGCAGCAGCGAGCCGAGAATCACCGCCAATACGGCAGCTTTCCAGATCGCCAGGAAATACACCTTGGAATAGGCCAGGGCAGCCGCCAGCGGCGCCGTGTGCTGGTCGTCGAGAATGGAGGCGCCGATACTGTGGCTGTCCGCCGCCACGAAGGACTTGAGGTAGTAGGGTGACCATTTCACGTAATAGAGGCCGACACAGGCCACCAGGAGAAACAGCGCCGGTTTCCACCAGAAAGACCAGCCGCGTGCGGGGCTGGCGGAGGTGAGGTTGGACATAGGGATGATCCGCAGGTAAGTCGATAGCGGCACATCATACGCGCAGGCAAGACGATTCGCCTGGGAAGCTCGGCTGCTCCCTCAGACGGTCCGATCAGGTATCGGCGCCGGCATGTGTTGCATCCGGGCACGTGTGCAGGCCGTTATCCAGGCCCTGCTTGTAGTTGCGGCTGAGCAGGCTGGCCTTGCCGTTGTGCCATGTCAGGGTCAGCACGTAGAGCGTGTCGAAGTCAGTCCCGGACCAGTCATCGGTAATGGTGCGTTTCTCACCCAGCGCTTCGCTTGCCACCTTGTTGATCAGTTCCGGCAGATAACCGTGGGACCAGGCGGTGTAGATGGTCGAGTTGCGGTATTTGCTATCCACCAACTCATCCGCCAGATCACTGGTGTCATTGGCCGAAAACTCGATGTTTACCGGCAGCCCGAGTTTGATGGCGCTAGGGCTGATGGTCATCAATGGGCGAATATAACTGTAGGAATTGTCCAGTTCGCCTTCCTCGACATTCCGGGTCGGATTGGCCGCAAACACAAAATCGGCGGCGCCGAATTTTTCCGGCAACACCGTGGCCAGGTTCATCGCGCGATTGAGGCCCTGGCAGTTGAGCTGGCCCAGACCGCCGGCAGGTTTCTCGCCGTGGCGCAGAAACACCAGTGTCTGTACGCCATCAACCTGTTGTGCGCGGCTTTCCCGGACTTCCAGGGTCACCATCAACGCGCCGCCCACCACCAGAAACGGCAACATAATGTATGAATATCGTTTAAGGCGTTTGGCCAGGCACAGAGGCTGTAATTTCATTAGGATCAGGTCTTCAGTGCATCGGATTGAGGCTAACAAGCCCGGCCACAGCGTTGCTTCCAGCATCGCATGACATTCCGTGACAATATGGCGGTACGCCTCCATTCAACCGCTCAAGCGCTTTTAAGAGTACAACTTCGTCTTTTGGTTCTCTTGTACAGGAGATTAACCAGCGGATGTTGCGAATTGAAGAACGCTGCAGGTCGCGCGCCAGATGAGTCGGGTTGGGTGGCCTGCCTCGGGGCGCGTGGATTTTTACCTTCCTGGCTGACGCTGAATACCACTGAATTTTTGATAGGGATTTCATGCCTTCTTTTGATTTCAAACAACTGGATGTCTTCAGTCACCACGCCCTCAAAGGCAATCCGCTGGCCGTGGTGCTGGGCGCCGACAGCCTCAGCGACCAGCAAATGGCCGACTTCGCCAAATGGACAAACCTCAGCGAAACCACGTTTTTGCTCAAGCCCCGTGATCCGCGTGCCGATTACCGGGTGCGTATTTTCACCACCTTGTACGAGCTGCCTTTCGCCGGTCATCCCACCCTGGGCAGTTGCCATGCCTGGCTGCAGGCTGGCGGTGTGCCCCAGGGTGAAGAGATCATTCAGGAGTGCGAGATCGGCCTGGTGCGTATTCGCCGCGAGGGTGACGAACTGGCTTTTATCGCGCCGCCGCTGTTGCGCTCAGGCCCGCTGGAGGCGGATTTGCTGGAGCGTGTGCGCTTGGCGCTGGATCTTGAACCGCACGCCATTCTCCGCAGCCAGTGGGTCGACAACGGCGCGGGCTGGCTGGCGCTGATGTTGGCGGATCGGGACACAGTGCTGGGTCTGCAACCGGACTATTCGCAGCTGTCGGGCTTGGCGGTGGGTGTGATTGCGCCGTGGAACCCGTCTCGGGACGGTGACGAAGCGCAATTCGAAGTGCGCGCCTTTATTGCCGGCGATGGTGCGCCGGAAGACCCGGCGACCGGCAGCCTGAATGCGGGAATCGCTCAATGGCTGTTGACTGAAGACCTGGCGCCAAGCCGTTATGTGGTCAGCCAGGGCACGGCCATGGGCCGTGTCGGGCGAATCCGGGTGGTGCAGCAGGGCGATGAAATCTGGATCGGTGGCGCCGTTACGTTGTGTATCGAAGGGCGCTTGACGCTTTAACGGAGATTGTCGCAAACGCCATTGTTACGTGAATGGAAAAACAGCGTTATGGACGCGGGGTTTGTGCTCTCGATCAATCCGGGCATAAGCTTTCGCCCTTACACTAGCGACCTTGCCAGATGCGCTGGCCTTTCTTGTAGGAAATTGTAGGAAAATTCATGTCCAGTCAGTTCCCCGAAGCCCGTTCTCGCCGTCTGCGCCGTTCTCCGGAGTTGCGCAGCCTGTTCCAGGAAAGCGAATTCACCCTGAATGATCTGGTATTGCCGATCTTTGTCGAAGAAGAAATCGATGCGTTCGTGCCCATTACCAGCATGCCGGGTGTGATGCGGATCCCCGAGTCGAAACTGGCCGGTGAAATCGAGCGCTACGCCCGCGCCGGGATCAAGTCGGTGATGACCTTTGGCGTGTCGCACCACCTGGACGCCAGCGGCAGTGACACCTGGAACGAACGTGGCCTGGTATCGCGCATGTCCGCCATCTGCAAGGATGCGGTGCCGGAAATGATCGTCATGTCCGACACCTGCTTCTGCGAATACACCGATCATGGCCATTGCGGCGTGATGCACGGCACTGAAGTCGATAACGACCGCACGCTGGTCAACCTCGGCAAGCAAGCCGTGGCCGCCGCGCGTGCCGGTGCTGACGTGATTGCGCCGTCGGCGGCAATGGACGGACAGGTCCAGGCCATTCGCCGGGCGCTGGATGAGGCGGGCTTCACGCATATCCCGATCATGGCGTATTCCACCAAATTCGCCTCGGCCCTCTACGGTCCGTTCCGCGAGGCCGGCGGCAGTGCGTTGAAGGGCGATCGTAAAAGCTACCAGATGAACCCGATGAACCGCCGCGAAGCCGTGCGTGAGTCCTTGTTGGACGAGCAGGAAGGCGCCGACTCATTGATGGTCAAGCCTGCCGGGGCGTACCTGGACATCATCCGCGATATCCGCGAAGCCTCGCGTCTGCCGGTGGCGGCGTATCAGGTCAGCGGCGAGTACGCGATGATCAAGTTCGGTGCCCAGGCCGGGGCGATTGATGAAGCCCGGGTGGTGCGGGAAAGCCTGGGCTCGATCAAGCGGGCGGGCGCGGACCTGATCTTCACCTACTTTGCGATGGACCTGGCGCTGGCCGGGATCTGAACGGGGTGATTGTCTGCAGGAGCGCGTCTACCGCGCTCCTGCAGCGTGGCGAGGCTTTAGCGTTGGGCAAATGCCAGGTTCAGTCCCAGGCCTGCAAAGGCTGCGGAAAAACTGCGGCGCAACCAGTGCTGTACCCGTGGCGACTCGATCACGGCGCGACGAAAGACATTGGCCAACAGGCCATAGATCACAAACACCGTGAACGTCATCGCCATGAACACACTGCTCAGTATCGCCATTTGCAGGACAGGCGCGCCAGCGCCCGGCGTCACGAACTGAGGCAGAAAGGCCAGGAAAAAAATGGTCAGCTTCGGGTTGAGGATGTTCAGCAAAAAGCCCCGTAACATCAGGCTGCGGGCGCTGGACGGGGGTGGCGTGTCACTCACCGCGAAGGCAGAACGATCACGCCAGGTGATATACGCCAGATACAGCAAGTAAGCCGCCCCGGCATACTTCAGCGCTTCGAACGCCAGGGCGCTGGTGTGCAGCAGGGCAGACAAGCCCAAGGCTGACGCCAGCAGATGCGGGACGATGCCCGCGGTACAGCCCAGCGCGGCGAAGATACTCGCGCGTTTGCCGGCCGTCAGGCCTGTGGAAACGGTGAAAATCACACCGGTTCCGGGGATCAGTACGACGATCAGGCAGGTAATGAGGAAGTTCAGGCTGAGCATAGTGTTCAAACTCCTTGTTGGAACCACGGGGATCGATCGTTCCATATTCCGCAGGCGTTTGCGAGCGCAGCGAACCGACGTTGGACTTGCCGGTCGATATCTGCCAAGACTGGACCTTCACCGCTCAAGGACACTTCATGTACTCATCCCGCCTGATCTTCTGCCTGACCACTTTGTTGGTGCTGGCCGGCTGCTCGACCCCACGCAGTCAGCAGCCACCCGAGCGCAGTGAGGCCGAAGTCAAGGCGCAGATCGTGCGCTTGATACCGGCCAAGGTTCCCGACCGCGCCGGCTGGGCCCAGGACATTTACACGGCATTCAACACCCAGGAAATCTACCCCGGCACCGAGAATATCTGTGCAGTGCTGGCCGTGACCGAGCAAGAGTCCACCTATCAGGTCGATCCACCGGTCCCGAACATGGGCAAGATTGCCCAGGATGAAATCCTCCGGCGCGCGGCCAGGCTCCATGTCCCCGGCGTGCTGGTGCGCACGGCGCTGCAATTGCGCTCACCCACCGGCAAGTCCTACGCCGAGCGCTTGAAGGCCGCCCGTACCGAAAAAGACTTGAGCGCAATTTTTGATGACTTCATCAGTGTCGTGCCTTTGGGGCGCACGCTGTTTGGCAGTTTCAATCCGGTCCACACCGCAGGCCCGATGCAGGTCAGCATTGCCTTTGCCGAGCAACAGGCGCGGGGTTATCCCTACGCGGTGGACGGCAGTATTCGCCGCGAAGTGTTCACTCGACGTGGCGGCATGTATTTCGGCATCGCGCATCTGCTGGGCTACCCGGTGAATTACGACCAGCCGTTGTACCGCTTCGCTGATTTCAACGCTGGCTGGTACGCCAGCCGCAACGCGGCGTTCCAGGCGGCTGTCAGTCGCGCGTCGGGCAAGACGCTGGCGCTGGACGGGGATTTGATCCGTCATGGCTCGATCATGCCCGGCAACACCGAACTCGCGGTGCGCTCGTTGGGCAAGGCGCTGGGTATGCGTAATCCGAGTATCCGCAGCCAGCTGGAACAGGGCGATAGCCTGGATTTTGAAGAGACGACCCTGTACCAGCGGGTATTTGCCTTGGCCGAGAAAGCCGAAGGCAAGCCGCTGCCACGGGCGGTCCTGCCGGGCATCGTGCTGAAAAGCCCGAAGATCACCCGCAAGCTGACCACGGCCTGGTTCGCCAATCGCGTGAATGACCGTTATCAGCGTTGCATGAAGCGCTGATGTGCCTGTCGATAGCAATCGACGGGCGCTATTGGCAGGGATTTGTGTGGTGGATGTTGGTGGTCGTGGGGCTGGAGCCGGGTTAAACCTCATCCTCCCAAAGGACGAGTTCGCCATGACTGCCATGCCTGAAGGTTTCATCCTGTTGCCGCGCAGCAGCCCGCTCCTGGATCTGCTGGGGCCGGTGTATTGCCGGGGCGAAGGCTTGCGATTGCGCCTTGGCCTGCGTGCCGACAGCCGTCATGCCAACGGACGTGGCACGGTTCATGGCGGTGTGTTGGCGACCCTGGCGGATGTCGGCATGGGTTACGCGATGGCGTTTTCCAGTGATCCCCCGCTGCCTTTGATCACAGCCAGCATGACCCTGGACTACTTGGGCGCGGTGCAGGTGGGAGACTGGATCGAGGTACACCTGGAACATCACAAGCGCGGGCGGCAGATGGCGTTTGCCACGGTCAGCCTGCACGTTGCAGAGAAGGTGGTGGTGCGGGCCAGTGCGGTGTTCGCAGTGCCGACGCCCTCTACCGGGCAATGAGGCCAACCTCCTGTGGGAGCGCTCGGCATTAGCCATTTCCGCCCCATAAAAAAAGGCCCGACTTTTCGTGGAGTCGGGCCTTTCTCATGTTGCTCGTTGAGTCAGTTGCGTTCGAGGGCCAGCGCCACGCCCTGGCCGCCACCGATGCACAAGGTCGCCAGACCTTTCTTGGCATCGCGCTTGATCATTTCGTGAAGCAGGGTGACCAGCACCCGGCAGCCTGACGCGCCAATCGGGTGGCCGATGGCAATGGCTCCGCCGTTGACGTTGACCTTGTCGGCATCCCACTCCAACGCCTTGCCCACCGCCAGTGCTTGCGCGGCGAAGGCTTCGTTGGCTTCGATCAGATCCAGTTCGCCCAGGGTCCAGCCGGCCTTGTCCAGGCAACGGCGGGTGGCCGACACCGGGCCAATCCCCATGATCGCCGGATCGACACCCGCGTTGGCATAGCTGGCGATACGCGCCAGGACCGGCAGGCCGAGGGCCTTGGCCTTGTCGGCACTCATCAGTAACACCGCAGCCGCGCCGTCATTCAGGCTGGACGCATTGCCGGCGGTGACACTGCCGTCTTTCTTGAAGGCCGGCTTGAGCTTGCCCAGGGATTCGGCGGTGGTGCCGGCGCGGGGTTGTTCGTCCACGGCGAAGGCCACCGGGTCGCCCTTGCGCTGGGGAATCAGGATCGGCGTGATTTCGTCGGCAAAGCGTCCGGCCTCGATGGCCGCGGCGGCTTTCTGTTGGGAGGCGGCGGCGAACGCGTCCTGGGCTTCGCGGCTGATGCCGTACTTGTCCACCAGGTTCTCGGCGGTGATGCCCATGTGATAGTCGTTGAACGCGTCCCACAAGCCGTCGGTGATCATGCTGTCGATCATCTTCGCGTGGCCCATGCGCAGGCCGGTACGGGCGGCGGGCAACACATAGGGCGCCAGGCTCATGTTCTCCATGCCACCGGCGATGATCACCTCGGCGTCACCGCAGCGGATGGCTTGCGCCCCTAGGTGCAAGGCCTTGAGACCGGAACCGCAAACCTTGTTCAAGGTCAGGCTCGGCACCGCGTGAGGCAGGCCGGCGAGGATCGAGGCCTGGCGTGCCGGATTCTGGCCGCTGCCTGCGGTCAGTACCTGGCCGAGGATCACTTCATCGACCTGCGCAGGGTCGAGGCCGGTCTGCTCCAGCAGGCGGCGGATCACCGCAGCCCCCAGCTCCGGCGCCGGGATGCTCGCCAGGGAACCCTGGAAACTGCCCACGGCGGTGCGTGTGGCAGCAACAATGACGACGTCTTGCATGGAATCTTTCCTCACTGGGCAGCGAACTGCATTTCTGGAACATGGTCCGGGACGATCAGTTTACCGGCGGTCTTGCTGACAATCTCTTCCACGCTGACGCCAGGTGCGCGTTCCTTGAGGACAAAAGCGCCATTTTCGATTTCCAGATAGGCCAGGTCCGTCAACACGCGCTTGATGCAGTTGGCGCCGGTCAGCGGCAGGCTGCATTGGCTGAGCAGTTTGGACTCACCATCCTTGGAGGCGTGGGTCATGATCACGATGATGTTTTCCGCGCCAGCCACCAGGTCCATGGCGCCGCCCATGCCCTTGACCAGTTTGCCGGGGATCATCCACGAGGCAATGTTGCCCTGGACATCCACTTCAAATGCGCCGAGCACGGTGAGGTCGACATGCCCGCCGCGAATCATCGCGAAGGACTCGGCGGAGGAAAAGATCGAAGCGCCGATACGCGCGGTGACGGTTTGCTTGCCGGCGTTGATCATGTCGGCATCGATGGTTTCTTCGGTGGGAAACGGACCCATGCCCAGCAGGCCGTTTTCCGACTGCAGCATCACTTCCATGCCTTCGGGAATATAGTTGGCGACCAGGGTCGGGATACCGATGCCCAGGTTGACGTAGAAACCATCCTGCATTTCACGGGCCACGCGTTGCGCCATTTGTTCGCGGGTGAGAGCCATGTGTTGTCTCCTTATTCTCGGGGCTGGAGGATTATTTGCGTACGGTGCGCTGTTCAATGCGCTTCTCGAAGGTGCCGCAGATAATCCGGTCGACGTAGATGCCTGGGGTATGGATCTGCGCCGGGTCCAGCGCGCCCGGTTCGACGATTTCCTCGACCTCGACCACGGTGATCTTGCCGGCGGTGGCGGCCAGCGGGTTGAAGTTCTGCGCAGTGTGGCGGTAGATGACGTTGCCGAAATGGTCGGCTTTCCAGCCTTTGACAATGGCAAAGTCGCCGGTGATGGACTCTTCCATCAGGTATGGACGACCGTTGAAGTCACGGGTTTCCTTGCCTTCGGCCACCGGGGTGCCGACGCCGGTGGCGGTGAAGAAGGCCGGGATGCCGGCACCGCCCGCGCGCATTTTTTCGGCCAGAGTGCCTTGTGGGGTCAGGATCACTTCGATTTCGCCACTGAGCAGTTGCTTCTCGAAGAGGGCGTTTTCACCGACATAGGAGGCGATCACTTTGCTGATCTGCTTTTGTTCCAGCAATACGCCCAGGCCGAAACCGTCGACCCCGCAGTTGTTGGAGACCACGGTCAGGTTGCGGGTGCCTTTGCGCTTGATCTCGGCGATCAGGTTTTCCGGAATGCCACACAGACCGAAACCCCCGGCGAGTACGGTCATGCCGTCCTCAAGACCTGCCAGCGCTTCTGCATAGGACGCCACGCGTTTATCGAAACCTGCCATACGCACCTCTTTTATTGTTTGTGGGCCAGCCATTGCTCCAGAGTGTTGCGCTGTCGGATTGATTTGTTAAGTTGTTTTTTAAGGTTGATTGATTTAAAAAACAGCATAATTTTTGATTTTCTGGAGCAGTGCGATGACTGTAAAACAGATACGCGCCTTCCTTGCCGTGGCCCAGAGCCTGAGTTTTGCTGCCGCGTGTGAGCGCCTGCATTTGTCACAGTCAGCCCTGAGCCTGACCATCAAAGGCCTGGAAGAAGGGCTGGGTGGACGTTTGTTCAGCCGCAATACCCGCAACGTGGCGCTGACGCCCGAGGGCGAATCGCTGTTGCCCCTGGCCAGACGCCTGATTGCCGATTGGGACAACGCCGAGGATGAACTGCGCCAGCGCTTCACCCTGCAACGCGGACGCGTGACGGTGGCGGCAATGCCCTCGTTTGCCGGTAATGTGTTACCACCGATCCTGAAGGTGTTTCGTGCGCGTTTTCCCCAGGTCAACGTGACTGTGCATGACCTGATCAACGAACACGTGTTGGAAATGGTCCGGGATCGACATGTGGAACTGGGTGTCGCGTTCGAACCCGCCCCTGGCTCGTCCTTGCAGTTCACCCCCTTATACCTGGATCGCTTTATCGCCGTAGTGCCGGGTGATTCACCCTTGGCGCAGATGGCTGAAATCGACTGGAAGACCTTGCTGGCGCAGCCCTTCATCACTTTGCAGCGACCCTCCACCGTACGGGTGATGCTGGAGGAGCACCTGGGCGCCTTGGGCATGAAGCTGCCGGTAGCCCTGGAAAGCCATCAACTGGCAACGGTGGGCAAAATGGTCGCCAGTGGGTTGGGTGTCAGTGCTGTACCGGCGTTGTGCGCGCGGCAGATGGAGGAGGCGGGTGGCCGTTGCATCACCTTGACGGATCCGGTGATCGAGCGACCTATTGGTGTGCTGACCAAGCCTGGTCATGAGTTGTCGGCAGCGGCCCAGGCCTTGTTTGATATTTTTTGCGATGAGGCAGGCAAAGGCCGATTTCCGGCAGAGCCTTGAATAAAAGTTAGAACAATAAAAAAGCCTGCTCGATTAAACGAGCAGGCTCAAGCAATGGGGTAGATTATATCAGCAGTATCTGTCGATCACTTTAACGTGCGAGTTGTCCTTGAGGGACTGCCACTCGGTATTAAGTGTATGGAAGACCTGCTCGATAAAGTTGCGATCGGCAGCCGCTTTCTTGCCGACATAACCCTGGCCACGACGGTACATCTTCAGGCGCGCCGCCAGTTCACGGTTGTTTTTGTCAAACTCGGCTTCTTCAGTATGGGGCGCCAGGCAGTCAATCTGGACTTCGCCCGATTTGCCAATCCACAGGATATGGTCGTCGAGTGTGTCTTTCTGCGCTGCGAACATCTCAGCCAATTCATCGATAGTTGGTTGGTTGTTCAGATTCATGTGTAAGCCCCTTGACCAGTTGGCGATCTTCAATTGATTCGTTAAAACAACTTAGTTGTCTCCGGTTCCGAAAACCGGGCGTCAGCAACGGTCTGCCGAATACGGGCAGGGTCTTGAACCTGATGCATGTAGTGTTGCTGATGAACTGCTACGCAATGCTTTCATAACGAAGACAAGGAGCATTTGAGCTTCTTGTACCGATCCTTTCGGGCCGATCAGCTTCATCAATCTGCCTTGTGGGCAGTGCACATCCGGAAAAACAGCTCGGCGGTCAGACGAGCTTGTTCAAAACGCTTGTTGCCAACGCTCCCGATCCGGGAGACGTTTGAATCATGCAAGGGCAAAATGATTACGTCAACGATTATGTAGTGATTATTTTTTATCACTACATAAATTCTAACGGGGCGAGGAAGATGCGCAAAAAAGTGACTCGGGCGTCACTTTCGGGGCGGTAGGTCAAGCCGAACAAAGCCGCTGCAGCTTCAGCGCGTCTTGACTCTCCGTCTGATCGTGCAGGGTGTCGACATTCGGAGACCGCCCTGGCGAGGGGCTTGTCCTGTGACGAAGGGGCTTGTCCTGTGGCGAGGGGGCTTGTCCTGTGGCGAGGGGGCTTGTCCCCCGTTGGGCTGCGCAGCAGCCCTCAAACCTGACATCCTGGTTTGACTGGACAAACGGGGTAGGCCTTTTTGGGGCTGCTGCGCAACCCAACGGGGGACAAGCCCCCTCGCCACAAGTATATCCAGCTGATCCGCTTGATGTGCCATCGTCTCGAGCAGGCGTTTCCCTATTCGCCGCGAATGTATTGCTCCAGCTGTTTGATCAAGTCCGCTTGTTCGGCGATGGCTTCCTTGACCAGGTCACCAATCGACAGCAGGCCCAGCAGTTGGCCATTTTCGACCACGGGCAGGTGGCGCAGGTGGCTGTCGGTCATGATGTTCATGCACTGCTCGACGGTTTTATGGGTGTCGACGCTGATCACCGGAGAACTCATCACGTCATCGACCCGGGTGGTCACGGAGGAAAGACCTTTGAGTATGAGTTTGCGGGCGTAATCACGTTCGCTGATGATGCCAACCACCGCCCCCTGCTTTATGACCGGCAAGGCGCCGACGTTTTTCGCCGACATTACCACCAGCGCTTCAAACACGGTGTGATCCCATTCGATGGTGTGGACGTCCTGGTTTTTCTGGTCCTTGGCTTTGAGCAACTGTGCGACGGTTTTCATGGTGACCACTCTGGTGTTGTTGTAGGAAGACAGCAGACCCCCTACAGAATCCTAGACGGTCCGCGTCGAGGCAAGGTCTAAAGCGGCGTATATCTGGTCGAAAAACGTCATTCGCCGGTTTTTTTCACCTTTGATCGTTCATTTGTCGGCTTTTTCGCCCGAGTTGGCTGGGTCCCCGCCTTGCGTTTGTTCTTCCACGGCGTGGCGCCGCGTCCCGCCGGGCTGGCCGCTCCACTGATGCTCAAACGCAGGTCGGTACAGCGGGTGACCTGCTTGCTCATCCACGCGGCCTGCTTGGCGACGAACGCTTCCAGGGTCATTTCACCGCTCTGCACCATGTCCAGGGCCTGCTCCCAAATGGCCGTGGTGCCAGGGTCGGCAATCGCCCGTGGCACTGCGTCGATCAGACTGAACGCCGCCGGGGTGGCCGACAGCGCCTTGCCGTTCTTCTGCAGATAGCCGCGGTCCAACAAGCCCTGGATGATGCCGGCCCGCGTCGCTTCGGTGCCGATGCCCGTGGTGTCCTTGAGTTTTTGCTTGAGCAGCGGGTCTTCCACCAATTTGGCGACGTTTTTCATCGCCTTGATCAGATCGCCTTCGGTGAAGGGTTTTGGCGGTTGGGTCCACAGGTCTTTCAGGTTCACCTTGGCCACCGTGTAAGCCTGGCCTTGCACCAACGGCGGCAGCGGTTGCGCAGGCGCTGCCTTGCTCGGTGCCAGGGCTTCGGGCAAGGCGCGCTTCCAGCCTGGCTCCATCACCACCTTGCCCACCGCCCGCAGCGCTTGGCCCGCACAGTCGAAGTCGGCCTGGGTGCGGTCGTACTCATGATTGGGCAGGAACTGCGCCAGATAACGGGCGCGGATCAAGGTGAAGACCGCGCGGTGTTTACCGGTCAATTGCGACAGGTCTTTGCCGGCCCCGGTAGGAATGATGCCGTGGTGAGCGCTGACCTTGGCGTCGTTCCAGGCGCGGGAGCGGCGTTGAGGGTCGATATGTGGCATCAGTGCGTTGACCGCCGGGTCGTCTCGGCCCAGCGCCGCGAGAATAGCCGATGCGTCGCCGTGCTGGCTGAGGGGCAGGTAGCCACAATCACTGCGAGGGTAGGTAATGACCTTGTGGGTTTCGTAGAGGGACTGGGCGATATCCAGGGTTTCCTGGGCGCCAAGACCGAGCTTCTTGGAGCAGATTTCCTGCAAGGTCCCCAGGTCGAAGGGCAGCGGGGCCACTTCGCGCATGCGTTCGGTGCGCAGCTTCACCAGCCGGGCGCTGGCCGCGTGGCTGATTGCCGTGGCAGCTTCTTGCGCTCGCTGGGGATTCAGGCAGCGGCCCTGGTCGTCACACAGGTCTTCGGCGGCACGCCATTGCGCGGTAAAGGTGAGGTGGTCGTGCTCCAGGTCGACGTCAATGGCCCAGTAGGCCACCGGGACGAAGTGCGCAATGCTGCGGTCGCGGTCCACCACCAGGCGCAGGGTCGGGGTTTGCACCCGGCCGACCGGTAATACGCCCTGATAGCCGGACTGGCGGCCCAGCAGGGTAAACAGTCGGCTCATGTTCATCCCGATCAGCCAGTCGGCGCGGGAGCGGCCCAGGGCCGAATGGTAAAGGCTGAAGGTTTCGGCACCGGGCTTGAGGGCGGCCAGGGCCTTGCGGATCGAGGCATCGTCGAGTGCCGACAGCCACAGCCGTTGGATCGGCCCGCGATAACGACAATGCTCCACCAGTTCCCGCGCAATCATCTCGCCCTCGCGGTCGGCATCGGTGGCGATCACCAGTTCCTGGGCTTCGCCCAGCAGGCGCTTGACCGCCTTGAACTGGCTGGCAGTCTTGGGCTTGACCTTCATCTTCCATTTTTCCGGGACGATGGGCAGGTCGGCCAGTACCCAGCGCTTGTACTTGGCGTCGTACGCGTCGGGCGGCGCGGTTTCCAGCAGGTGGCCAATGCACCAGGTGACCGTCACCCCCGACCCCACCCAGCACCCGTCGCCCCTTCGGCGCGCGCCGAGCACGGCGGCGATATCCTTGGCCTGGGAGGGTTTTTCACAGAGGAACAGCCGCATGGTCACCACATTCATTGCATTGGTTGAATGTAAGCAGGATGCGCAAGAGAAGGGCGTTGAGCAAGCTTTATCTGGATGGATATACAGCTATTTGTGTAGGGACGAGAAACAAATGTGGGAGCGGGCTTGCTCGCGATAGCGACGAATCAGTCGATGCATTCGGTGACTGACACTCCGCGTTCGCGAGCAAGCCCGCTCCCACACAAGCCCGCACAAGAGATCTACAGTGTTTGCGGGATATCAATTGTTATCGATATCGACGTGCCGGGTTTCCTTCAGGCACAACAAACCGACGATCAGGCTCACTCCGGTAATCACCACCGGGTACCACAGCCCATAGAAGATATCGCCGGTGTACACCACCAAGGCAAACGACACCGTCGGCAGGAACCCGCCAAACCAGCCGTTGCCGATGTGGTAGGGCAGGGACATGGAGGTGTAGCGGATGCGCGTCGGGAACAGTTCCACCATCAGTGCCGCCAGCGGGCCGTAGCACATCGCGGCGATCAGGATCAGGGCGACGATCAGTACCACCACCATGCTCTTGTTGACCTGGGCTACGTCCGCCGCTTTCGGGTAACCGGCCAGCGTCACGGCGCCGCGCAGGGCGTCTTCGTCGTAGCCGTCGATGCGAATATCACCGATGCTGACTTGTACGGCGCTGCCGGCGGGCGCGGCTTCGCTGCTGTAGGGCAGGCCTTGTTTGACCAGGAAGGTCTTGACCTTGTCGCACGGGCTGTCAAAACGCGCCTTGCCCACCGGGTCGAACTGGAAGGTGCAGGTGGCCGGATCTGCCAGCACGGTGATCGGCGCCTGGCGGCTGGCCTGGTCCATCGCCGGGTTGGTGTAATGGGCCAGCCCCTTGAAGATCGGGAAGTACAGTGCGGTGGCGAGCAGCAGGCCGACCATCAGGACCGGTTTGCGGCCCATTTTGTCCGACAGCCAGCCGAAGAAGATAAAGAACGGCGCGCCGATCACGACACTGATGATCAACAGCATGTTGGCCAGGGCTGGATCCATCTTCAGGAACTGCGTGAGGAAGAACAGCACATAAAACTGCGCCGCGTAGAAGGTCACGGCCTGGCCGGCGTTGATGCTGAACAATGCAATCAGCACCACCTTGAGATTTTCCCACTTGCCGAACGACTCGCGGATCGGCGCCTTGCAGGTTTTGCCTTGCTCTTTCATTTTCAGGAACGCGGGCGACTCGTGCAGACTCATGCGGATCCAGGTGGAAATCCCCAGCAGCACGATCGATAGCAGAAACGGCAAGCGCCAGCCCCAGACTTCAAATTGATCGCCGGTGAAATAACGGCATGCCAACACTACAAGCAACGACAGCAACAGGCCGATGGTCGCGGTGGATTGAATCCAGCTGGTGTGGAACCCACGTTTACCAGCCGGCGCGTGCTCGGCGACATAAGTTGCGGCGCCGCCGTATTCACCGCCCAGCGCCAGGCCCTGGAGCATGCGCAGCACTACCAGAATGATCGGCGCGGCAATCCCGATGCTTGAATAGGTGGGCAGCAGCCCCACGCAGAAGGTTGCCACGCCCATCAGGATGATCGTCACGAGGAACGTGTATTTGCGTCCGATCATGTCGCCCAGGCGGCCGAACACCAATGCGCCGAAAGGGCGGACCACAAAGCCGGCGGCAAACGCCATCAGCGCGAAAATGAACGCCGTGGTGTCGTTGACCCCGGCAAAAAACTGTTTACTGATGACCGCCGCCAGGGCGCCGTAGAGGAAAAAGTCATACCACTCGAACACCGTCCCCAGGGACGAGGCGAAGATGACCTTTTGCGACTCTTTGCTGGTGGTCGTGGCGCCAGGTGTGGCGTTCAGGGGTTGAGCATGTTCTGACATCGGGTATCCCTCACAGTGATTATTTATTGTTGTTCCACTGTCGACGCCGTGACGGCGTCGCTTTACCACGTCTCCTGCAAGAGACTTGTGGTATTCAGATTGCCGTAACCAGTTGTTTTTCCGAGTTGGGGCTCCTTGTTGGCGGGGACAGGATCAATTGCGCGGCTTTTTCCGCGATCATCAGCGTGGGCGAACAGGTGTTGCCGGAGGTGATACGCGGCATGATCGACGCATCGGCAATGCGCAGGCCGGGAATGCCGTGGACTCGCAACTGGGCGTCGACCACCGCGTCCTTGTCGTTACCCATGCGGCAGGTGCCCACCGGATGGAAAATCGTGGTGCCAATCCGTGCGGCGGCTTCTTGCAGTTGCTCCTCGCTTTGCAAGGCTTCACCGGGCAGGTATTCCACCGGGTTGAACGGGCGCAGAGCCTGGGCGCTGACGATGCGCCGGGTCAGGCGAATGGCGTCGGCGGCCACTCGCAAGTCTTCCGGGTGGCTCAGGTAATTGGGCTGGATCAGCGGCGCCGCCGAAGGCTCGGTCGAACGAATATCGATGCGCCCGCGACTTTGCGGGCGCAAGTCGCAGACCGACGCGGTAAAGGCCGGGAATGCGTGCAAGGGTTCGCCAAAGCGTTCGAGCGAGAGTGGTTGCACATGGTATTCGAGGTTGGCCGAGGTCTGTTCCGGGCCCGAGCGAGCGAAGGCGCCGAGCTGGCTGGGCGCCATGGACAGCGGGCCGCTGCGGTCATAAAGATATTGCAACCCCATGCCCATCTTGCCCCACATGGAGCCCGCGATCTGGTTCAGGGTCCGGGCGTTTTCCAGCTTGTAGATCAGCCGCAGTTGCAGGTGGTCCTGCAGGTTGCCGCCGACACCGGGCAGTTCATGCAACACATCGATACCCAAAGGCTTGAGCACCCGCGCAGGACCGATACCGGAACGTTGCAGGATGCCGGGCGAGCCCACGGCCCCCGCACACAGGATGATTTCCTGGCGGGCCTGCCAGCGGATCTGCTGTCCGTGCTGCCGGCCCAGCACCGCGCTGGCGCGGCCGTTTTCCAGCAGCACCCGATCGACTTCCACTTCGGTCAGCACCGTGAGGTTGGGGCGTTGGCGAATAGGTTTGAGAAAGGCCTTGGCCGCATTCCAGCGCACACCGGCTTTCTGATTGACCTGGAAGTAACCACAGCCTTCGTTGTCACCCTGGTTGAAGTCATCGATGCTGGCGATGCCATTTTGCTGGGCGGCCTCGCGGAAGGCATCAAGGATCGGCCAATGCAAGCGCTGTTGCTCGACGCGCCATTCACCCTGGCCGCCGTGGAGTGGCGAGGCGCCAGCAAAATGATTTTCGCTGTGTTTGAACAGCGGCAGCACATCGTTCCAGGCCCAGCCGGGATTGCCCGCGGCGGCCCAGCCGTCATAGTCGTTGGCCTGGCCGCGCATGTAGATCATGCCGTTGATCGATGAACAGCCGCCCAGCACCTTGCCGCGTGGATAGCTCAGCGCACGGCCCTGCAGGCCTTCCTGGGCTTCGGTCTTGAAGCACCAGTCGGTGCGTGGGTTGCCGATGCAAAACAGGTAGCCGACGGGGATATGAATCCAGGGATAATTGTCGCGCCCACCGGCTTCCAGCAGCAGTACGCGATGGGCGGGATTGGCGGACAGTCGATTTGCCAGCAGGCAACCCGCAGGGCCGGCGCCTACTACCACGTAATCGTATTGCGCAGGTGCAATAGTCATCTGGGGAGCTCGCTTGTTTTTCTTATTGGTTCCATCCTAGTTGTTAGCTTTCGTCTTAAAAATGTTAGTTTTTACCCAGCCGCTGTGCGTTTTCAAACAGTGCCGTGCTCAAGGCTGAGAGGGGCGACATGTTCGACTGGAATGATCTGCGGTTCTTTCTTGAGTTACAGCGCAGCGGGCGTCTACTCACCGCTGCCCGGCGTTTGAAAACCACGCATGCAACAGTGGCCCGGCATATCGAGGCCATCGAGAAGAGTCTCGGCACCGCGCTGTTCGTGCAGCACGCCCAAGGGTATGAACTGACACCGGCGGGCGAAGCGCTGCTCAAGCACGCCGAAGCCATGGAGAACGTCGCCCTGTTGGCTGAAGAAGAGCTGACGCATTCGGCCGCGCCCTTGGGCAAGATTCGGCTTGGCGTCGCCGAAGGGTTGGGGGTGATGTTCCTGGCCGGCCGCATGGGCGGTCTGTTCGAACGCTATCCGGGGCTGGAAGTGGAGCTGGTGGCGGTGCCGCGTTTTGTCAGCATCCTCAATCGCGAGGCGGAAATAAGCATCCACCTGGAGCGTCCGTGCGTAGACCAACTGGTCACGCGCAAACTCACTGACTATCGCCTGGCGCTCTACGCCAGCCGCAGCTACCTGGCGCGTACCCCGGCGATCGAGAAACGTGAAGACCTGGCCGCGCATGCCTGGATCGATTACGTCGACGACCTGCTGTTCAGCCAGGAGCTGAAATTCCTCAGCAGTTTTTGCCGCAAGCCCAGGGTGGTGTTCCACAGCACCAGTGTCATCGCTCAGCACCAGGCAGCACGTTCGGGGCTGGGGATTGCCGTGTTGCCCTGCTTCATGGCCGCCGCGGATCCGGACCTGGTGCCCCTGTTGCCGGAGGAAAGTATCCAGCGCAGCTATTGGATCAGTTCCCGGCGTGAGCTGCACAAGTCGGTGCGGTTACGGGTGCTGTGGGATTACCTGGTGGAATTATGTGCGAAGGAACAGCGACTGCTGTTGGGCCACCACACACATCCAAGCAGATAGCGCTGTTGTGGCGAGCGAGCTTGCCCCGCGTTGGACTGCGAAGCAGTCCCAGTAAGCCGAATGCGCTGCATCAGATACTCCGTCGCGACTGGTTTTGGGACTGCTTCGCAGCCCAGCGCGGGGCAAGCCCGCTCGCCACAGAGGAATTCGTCAGTTTCTGAAAGTTGTGTAGATACCTATGCCCGGAGGGAGAGGGGACTGACTGGCGTGTGCGTGAGCTGCACAAGTCGGTGCGGTTGCGGGTGCTGTGGGATTACCTGATGGAATTGTGTGCGAAGGAACAGCGACTGCTGTTGGGCCACCACACACATCCAAGCAGATAGAGCTGTTGTGGCGAGCGGGCTTGCCCCGCGTTGGACTGCGAAGCAGTCCCAGTAAGCCGAATGCGCTGCATCAGATACTCCGTAGCGGTTGGTTTTGGGGCTGCTATCGCAGCCCAACGCGGGGCAAGCCCGCTCGCCACAGAGGAATTCGTCAGTTTCTGAAAGTTGTGTAGATACCTATGCCCGGAGAGAGAGGGGACTGACTGGAGTGTGCGTGAGCTGCACAAGTCGGTGCGGTTACGGGTGCTGTGGGATTACCTGGTGGAATTATGTGCGAAGGAACAGCGACTGCTGTTGGGCCACCACACACATCCAAGCAGATAGCGCTGTTGTGGCGAGCGGGCTTGCCCCGCGTTGGACTGCGAAGCAGTCCCAGTAGGCCGAATGCGCTGTATCAGATACTCCGTCGCGGTTGGTTTTGGGGCTGCTATCGCAGCCCAGCGCGGGGCAAGCCCGCTCGCCACAGAGGAATTCGTCAGTTTCTGAAAGTGTGTAGATATCTATGCCCAGAGAGAGGGGACTGACTGGAGTGTGCGTGAGCTGCACAAGTCGGTGCGGTTACGGGTGCTGTGGGATTACTTGGTGGAATTATGTGCGAAGGAACAGCGACTGCTGTTGGGCCACCACACAAACCCAAGCAGATAGAGCTGTTGTGGCGAGCGGGCTTGCCCCGCGTTGGACTGCGAAGCAGTCCCAGTAAGCCGAATGCGCTGCATCAGATACTCCGTAGCGGTTGGTTTTGGGACTGCTTCGCAGCCCAGCGCGGGGCAAGCCCGCTCGCCACAGAGGGATTCGTCAGTTTCTGAAAGTTGTGTAGATACCTATGCCCGGAGAGAGAGGGGACTGACTGGAGTGTGCGTGAGCTGCACAAGTCGGTGCGGTTGCGGGTGCTGTGGGATTACCTGATGGAATTGTGTGCGAAGGAACAGCGACTGCTGTTGGGCCACCACACACATCCAAGCAGATAGCGCTGTTGTGGCGAGCGGGCTTGCCCCGCGTTGGACTGCGAAGCAGTCCCAGTAAGCCGAATGCGCTGTATCAGATACTCCGTCGCGGTTGGTTTTGGGACTGCTTCGCAGCCCAACGCGGGGCAAGCCCGCTCGCCACAGAGGAATTCGTCAGTTTCTGAAAGTTGTGTAGATACCTATGCCCGGAGAGAGAGGGGACTGACTGGAGTGTGCGTGAGCTGCACAAGTCGGTGCGGTTGCGGGTGCTGTGGGATTACCTGGTGGAATTATGTGCGAAGGAACAGCGACTGCTGTTGGGCCACCACACAAATCCAAGCAGATAGCGCTGTTGTGGCGAGCGGGCTTGCCCCGCGTTGGACTGCGAAGCAGTCCCAGTAAGCCGAATGCGCTGCATCAGATACTCCGTAGCGGTTGGTTTTGGGGCTGCTATCGCAGCCCAACGCGGGGCAAGCCCGCTCGCCACAACAGCGTTATCTGCTTCAGAGTTGCACCACCTGATGCACCTGCTCTCCACATGCGCGGGCGTCGTTGATCATCTTTTCAAATGGCGCGCTGACAATGTCGTCGTGGCTCAGCCAGCGGACTTTCTGGGTCAGGCGATAGTGGTAGCGCAAGCCATCGTCGAGCGGTTCGCCATCGAGTTCCAGATCGTACCAGGGCGACTGGACTCGACAACCCTGGACAGGCTTGTGCATCTTTCCGCCCGTCAGGGTGAAGCTGTAGTCGAGGGTTTCCGGGTTGCCCAGATACAGATCGGCCAGTTGCCCGTTGCGGCGGTAGTTGATCACCTCATCCCATTTTTCTTTCAACGACTGGTCGGTATAGACGTAACCGTTGGTCAGTTTTTCCAGGGCGCGCAAGTCGGTCATGCTGGCTTTGACGGTGTAGGCGTCGGGCAGCACAAAAGCGGTGGTCGGGCGGGAAACCTGACAGTCGCTGATTTCCCTGCCGAAGTTATCGCAGATGTCCTGGTCAGTGGCGGTGGCGCCTTGCCCACGGTCGGCGACGCTCAGTTGCATCAGGGGCAGATGACTGAACGTCACCGTGGCGCGGGTCGCGGCGTTGCCGTGCTTATCGTAGTGCACCTGTTTGTCCAGGCGAATGCTGGTTGCAGGGCGCTGCAGTGGAATGTGCTCTTCGCGCACCTCACCCTTGGCATTGTTTACCAGCACCCAGCGGTCCTGGATGTCGGGCAGGGTCTGGCCGGGCGCGAATACCGGATTGGTCGGGTCGAGCCACCACACCTGGCCGGCGACCTCAGCGCGCACGATCGCATGGTTCGGCGCGTTGGTGCCCGGAATCAGCAGCGTCTCCACCACATCCCCGCGACTGACCCATGCGGTCTCGGCCTTGATCCCGCTGGCCTTGAGCATCGCGGTCAAAAGGATCGCCAGGTCTTTGCAATCGCCGTAACCGTGCTGTTCGATCTCTTCCAGGTTGAAGGGCACATAACCGCGATCCGAAGCGCGCCAGTCACCCAGGTAGCGGTAGTGATCGTTGATATGCTGCATCAGCCCCGCGACCTGCTGTGCGGCTGGCAGGCCTTTGACGGCGGTGACGGCGGCGGCGCTTTCGGGCGGCAGGCTGGCCGCCAGAATCTGGTTATAGCGCTGGGCAAAACCGCCGAAGTACTGCTGCACGTCCAGGGTGCTGCCCACTTCGATACGCGGAACCAGGCGGATATAGGCTTTGCTCGATTCGTTGATGTAGTTGAGATAGATCGGGGCTTTTTGCTCGATGTCCAGGGTCTTGCGATTGGCCGCCAGCGTCACGCTGAAATCGTCCATCAATTCGCTGCGCCACTGGATCGGCCGTTCTGCGCTGAAAACTGCCTTGAAGCGATCACGGCGTGCGGCGCTTGGACCGAATTGCAGGGCATGGTGGAACTCGGTCATTAACGGTTTGGCGGCGTAGTGTTCGCGCACCGTGTAGCGTATCCGGGTGCCGACCCGCAGGTTGGGAAAGGCCAGGGAGGTCTGTTTTTCACGGGAGAAACCCTGATCGGGATTCGGCGCGGTGCGCGTATCGATCTGCGTTTCACCCAGTGGCTGGGGCTTGCCGCCTGGCTGGGTGAACTCGGCGTGGAGCACTTCGAAAGTATCGGCTTCGGCGTAGTTGAAGTCGATCCGCGACAGCATTTCTCGCCCGCTTGGCTTGAGGATGGTGTAGCGATACGTGGTGGTGCAATCGGTGCTGGCGTCGCGATTGAAGTGGCAGTGCAGCTCGGTGTCGCTGGCCAGCGGCGCTTCGGTCATGGGTTGCAGTGCGGCGCACACGGCGTGGCTGACAAGCCCCAGGCTGGCGCAAATCAAAGGGCGGTAAAACGAAAAACGGTGCATGGGCGCCTCGGTTGGAACAGTGAAACAGACACCCCGACGGGTATCCGGAAGGCGCTGGATGATAATCGATCTCAACACCGAAGGCCAGTATTGTCGGACAAGGAATAGGGCTGAAAGGCCCGAGATAGAGCCTTTTTTGTTGTGGGAAGGGTCAGTTTGACAGCTCGAAGTCGGCACTGCCGATGCGTTCGCCGTTCACCAGCACATGCACCGTGTGTGTGCCGGGATAGTGCTTGCGGGTGGTCATGTCGCGAATGTGTTGAGTGCGTCGTATCGGGTGCTGTGCACCTGCCTCCAGGGTAAAGGCTTTGAGCTTGAACACTTTGGCGGCGCTGTGGCCGGCGCTTTTGACGTAATCGATGGCGTAATCCACCACCAGCTTCTGTGGCGTGGCGGCGACGGATTCCAGGGTAAATGACAGGTTGATGCGTTCACCCAGGCGAATCACCCTCGGTTCGACGCGGAATTGGTGAATCCTGACCTCGGCCCTGGCACCGGCACCGATGATTGTCAGCGCCCGAGTATTACCTTGCTTGATCAGGCTGCGTAAGGCATGGCGGACAATCCACGCCGTGTGGGGGTTGTCCAGCGACCAGCCCTCAAGCAGATCCAGAACCCAGTCGGGATGGTCTTTAGTGATGTCATTCAGGTGATTGGCCACGGACTTGCGCACATACAGGCTGCTGTCTGCCTTGAGGTTATCGAGAATCGACGCACACAGGCCCGGATCGGTTTGCACCCGGGCCAGGCGAAACGACCAGGGCAGGCGAGGCCGCGAGCCTTCACTGGCGAGTCGGCGGACGTGCTCGTTGTCATCTTGCGACCACTGTTGCATCACCGCCAGGGTGCGGTCGAAATCCTTGAGCAGAAAATGCCGAATGGCGAACTCGGCAGAGCCGAAGGTGGTGAAGTATTTGAGTGCTGCCATGGAGCGCTCGAAGTCATCAAGACCGTAATGCGCCACGTAATGCGGCAGGAACAGGCTGACGAAACCGCTGTTCAGGCGTGGCGCCAACGCATACAGGTGCCTGAGCGTTTGCGGGTAGTCCAGTGGGATCACCGCGTGCAGGCTTTGACTGACGCGGGCCATGCGCTGCATCACTGACAACGCGGCCAAATCCCGTTTGGCGTGCTCGAGAAATCCATTGGCGTCGAACGCCGGGTACACCGCACTCATTTGCGTGGCGATGTGTTGCAGGCGCTCGAGGTTGAACATTTCCTTGAGGGCGGGGGCGCTTTGCTCGGTCATGGACAATCCGCAGGGTTGAGTGGGTACTGATCAAACGTTATTTACTATAGATACCAGCGGTATTCCCGTGCATGGATCTCTTGCTGGAAAGCCAGATGATCCTGGCGCTTGTTTTCACAATACACGTCGACAAACTCCGCGCCCAAGCCGTCACGCAGGATCGGTTGCGACTGCATGGTGCGTACCGCTTCCAGCATTTCCAGGGGGAAAGCGTGGCCGCTGTCACGGTTTTCGTTCAACGGAGCGATGGGTTCGCGGCCAGCTTGCAGGCCATGTTCGAGGCCCACCAGGATCGCCGCCAGCACCAGGTAAGGATTGGCATCGGCGCTGGCGAGTCGGTGCTCGATGCGCAGGTTGCGCGGATCGGACTCCGGAATACGCACGCAAGCGTCACGGTCCTCATAACCCCAGCAGGCCTTGGTGGCCGCGTTGACCGTACCGCCGAGGCGGCGGAAGGCGTTGTGATTGGGTGAGAAAATCGGCATGCAGTGTGGCAGCAGTTCCAGGCAACCCGCCACGGCATGGCGCAACGGTTGCTGCTGGTGTGCCGCCAGCAGGTTGTTGCCTGCGGCATCGTAGAGGCTGACGTGCACATGCATGCCGCTGCCCGGATGTTGCAGGTACGGCTTGCCCATGAAACTGGCGCGATAACCGTGCTTGAGGGCCACGCCGCGTGTGCTGCGGCAGAACAGGGCAGCCCAGTCGGCGGCGCGCAGACCGTCGTCCAGGTGGCCGAAGTTGATTTCAAACTGGCCAGGGCCCAGTTCGGCGGTGATCACCGTGGTGTCGATCCCCTGGGCCTGGGCGGTCTGCACCATGTCGTCGAGCACCGGGGCGAAGCGCGAGAGCCGTTCGATGTGCAGCGTGGGCTGGTCGTCAGGGTCATCGCTCAATGGGTCGCGGGCGAATTGCGGCAGTCCGTCGACGAGCTGTCTATCGAACAGGTAGAACTCCAGCTCGAACGCGACCACCGGATGAATGCCCTTGCCGTGCAGCCGCTCAAGGACCTTGGCCAGTACTTCGCGGGGTTCGAATTCGATGGGCGCCGCGGTGCCGTCGGAGGTGATCAGCATCTGCCCCAACGGTTGTGCTTCCCAGCTCACCGGCTTGAGTGTGCCGGGCACCAGGCGCCGGTTGGCGTCCGGGTCGCCGTCGTGGAAGCAATAGTCGCCGATCTTGAACAAGCCGCCCTGGGCTCCCAGCAACACAGCGTTCTGCGGCAGCTTCAGAGGACTGCCGGTGGCGACCTTTTCGAGCATCTCCACCGGGTAGCGCTTGCCATAGAAATGTCCCGGAATATCCAGGGAAATCAGGTCCACATAACGCACGTCCGGGTGATTCTGGCGAAACGTCCGCACTTCGGCCAGCAGCGTGGAGGATGGGCTTTTCACGGGTGGTGCTCCTGGGTGTGCCTCAGTTATAGACCCACAGTACGCGGGTCGGCAGGTCGGTCAGATTGGCGTAGCGGCAATGGGCGAAACTGGCCAGATGGAAGCCGTCGCCGGGACCGAGAGTGACCGCTTCGGCCTCGCCTTCGACCCAAAGCGTCAATTGACCTTCCAGCACATAACCGGCCTGTTCGGCGCGGTCGCTCATGGTTTGCTCGCCGCTGTTGGCACCGGGCTCCAGCAGGCTGTCGAGGATCGAAAACGCGCCCTGCATGCTCGGCGAGACCAGAATGTCGGTGATGCCATTGGCGTAGTACACCGTGCGCCGCTCGTTCGGACGAGTCACCCAATTCACCGCCTTGGGTTTGGGCAGGCTGTAGAAATAGGTGGTGGGTACGTCCAGCGCGTGGCTGATGGCGGTCAGGTCGGCCACCGTCGGGCGCGACAGGCCGCGTTCGACCTGTGACAGGAAACCCACGGAACGCTCGATCTGTTGCGCCAGTTGGGCCAGGGTGAGCTTCTTGTGCTTGCGCAGGTCGTGGATCAGGATTGCCAGCGCGTCGAGTTCGGCTTGTTTGTCCATGGGAAAGCTGATGAAAATCTATTCATGAAATTTCATGAAAAATTACAGGATTAATTTCATGGGTGCAATCGCCGAGTAAAGAAGACCAGCGTCCCGGGGGCAAGCCTGCAGACATTCAGGTGAATGTTTGCAGGCACCCGCGGTCGGAAGTTGGGTACGCATTGTTCATTGAGGAGTCCCCATGAAAGCAACGTCCCTGATTGCCAGCTTGCTGGTCGCCGCGAGCTTGTCCGCTGCCAGCCTTACCGTGCAGGCCGAGGACAGCCCGCAAAAAACCGTGGAGCCCTCGAACATCAATAACCGGGATCTGAAAGTCGGTGACCGTGCGCCGGATATTCTGGTACGCAAGGAATCGGCGATTGGCGACTGGAAAAAGCGCGGCCTGAAGCAACCCGTCGAGGACAGTCAGTGGGCGCGGGTCAACGACCGCTATGTGTTGGTGAAGATCACCAATGGCACCATCCTCGATATCACCTCGGCCAAATAATGTTACCGAGCGGGGTGGCGGTCGGTGGCCGTTCATCCCGCTTGAACGAGGTATTGAAAAATTACATGCATGAATGCATAAAAGCGCATTTTTTCCCGCTCTTCCTGAGGTAAGGTAGCTGCGCATTCCCACCCGCAATGGGCTGTGGAATGAGTGCCTTCGGAGACAGAGTGCAGGATGCTGACCACCATAAGAAACTACCCACGCACCGTGAAGCTGCTGCTGTCGGCCACGCTGATGCTGACCCTGGCCAAGGCAATTACCTTTCCCTATATGGTGATTTACCTGTCCAGCCACTTTGCCCTGGACATCAGTGAAGTCGGGCTGGTGATTGGCAGTTCGCTGATTGTCGGCTCTTTATTGAGTGTGTACGGCGGCTTTCTGGTGGACCGGGTCAGCAGTTATCGGCTGCTGCTGGGCCTGAGCCTGCTGTTTGTGCTGGGGTTTGTCGGCACGCTACTGGCTCGCGACCTTTGGCTTTTCTACAGTTGCCTGATCCTGATCAACCTGGCCTATGCGGTGATCGACATCGCGGTCAAGGCCGGTTTCGCCAGCCTGTTGCCCCTCGAAGCGCGCAGCGAAGTGTTTTCCATCAAGTACACCCTGACCAATATCGGTTACGCCGTAGGGCCTTTTTTTGGGGCGATGATTGCCAAGGCCGATATGAGCCTGCCGTTTGTGTTGTCGGCGGTACTGGGCGTGGGGTTTTTCCTGCTGTATTGGCGCTGGGGGGACCGGACGCTTGCCACCGTTGATACCACGCAAAAGCCGGTGTCGTTCCTCGCCGTCGGCCGGGTGTTGCTGCGCGACCATCGCCTGGTGTGTTTCACCCTCGGCGGCTTGCTCAGTGCGGTGGTATTCGGTCAATTCACGGCTTACCTGTCCCAGTATCTGGTGACCACTTCCAGTGCGGAATATACCTACACCGTCATCAGCGCCATCTTGACCACCAACGCTGTGCTGGTGATTGCGCTGCAATATGTGATTGGTCGGCAGATATCTCACCGCCACTTGAGCCGGTGGCTGATCCTGGGACTGGGCATGTTCATGCTGGGGGTGATTGGTTTTGCGCTGTCCACCAGTGTGTGGTGGTGGGTGGTGTCCATGGCGGTGTTCACCGTGGGCGAAATTATCGTGTTTCCCGCCGAGTACATGTTTATCGACCGGATCGCCCCGGATTCCCTGAGGGGCATGTACTACGGCGCGCAAAACCTCTCCAACCTGGGGGCGGCGCTGGGGCCGGTGTTATGTGGGCTGGTGCTGGCCAGCCTGCCGGCCCACTACATGTTCTACATGCTGGCGATGTTTATTGTCGGGGGAGGGATGTTCTACTTCATTGGTTCGTCGTTGCAGAGTCGCCAGCCAGATTGAGCATGCCCACGGTGTTGCTTTGCAGCTCGTACCGCAACTCATCGACCATGTTCGCCACGTCTTGCGGGGTCTTGAGCTTGTTGACGCTGATTCCGGTGACCACCAGGTCCACGCGCCCACTGTCGGCGTCGAACACTTTCAAGGTCAGTGAGGCGTCGCGGCACAGCGTGAATTCGCAGGTCAGCGGTGACAAACCTTCTTCAATGCAGTTACGCAGTTGGGCGAGGGTAAACATGCAGGCTCCCCTCAACGGCGACGCAACAACAGACCCAGCAACATACCCACGCCAGCCACGATCGCGATGCTGGCGAGGGGTTTGCGCCTGGCAAAATCACTGACCTCGTCGAGTGCGTTGCCATAGGTCTGCTGCAGTTGGCCGGCTGCCTGACGAGCGACTCCCTCGGTCTGTAGTTGTTCGTCATGGGTCAGTTCGCCGAGAAAATCCTGGGCCTTGCCCAGCAATTTTTCCGCGCCGCCTTTAACCTGTTCAGCTTTCATGGTGTTCTCCTTCTAGGGTATGAAAAGCCACGGCACAGGATCACAAGACCTGTGCCTACCCTTGAAGGTTAAGGCGTCCGCCGGCGTGCAATAAGGCGAATTTGCACTGATTGCTCTAGTGCATTTGCACCTTATTTTGCCGCCTTCGTTCGGCGTTCGCCGGCAAACAGACCCCGCTCGCGTGCCCAGACGATGGCGGCGCTGCGGCTGTGTACGCCAAGTTTGGAGTACACCGTGGCGACATGGTTGCGCACGGTGTTGGGGGCGAGTTTCAGGCGCGAAGCAATCTCCTTGTCGGCCAGACCTTCGCAGATCAACCCGAGAACGTCGCGTTCACGGGCGGTGAGATCGGTGAAAGAGACGTTCGACAGATTGGGCCTGTTGACGCTTTTGGCATTGGCCAGCTTTTCAATCAGGGTCTGGCTGAACCACGAGGCGTCCTGCATCACTTCTTCGATGGCGGTCACCAACTCCAGCTCTGAGCGCTTGCGCTCGGTGATGTCCATCATCACCAGCAAGTAACAGGTGGTGTCCTGAAGAGTGACGGTGTCGGCAGACACCACACAATCAATCAGTTCGTTGCCTTTTTTACGGATCTGGAGGTCCTCACTGTCGAGACTGCCGACTTTCTCCAGGAGGGCGAACAACTGCGCGCAGGCGTCGCTGTTGTCAATAAAGTCAATGTCCGCGATGGATTTACCAATCAACTCTTCACTGGTATAGCCGGTAATGTTCATAAAGGCTTCGTTGACGTCGACCACTTGCTGATTGCCCGCATCGCACACCAGGGTCGGTACCGGCGTCAGTCGGAACGACTTGGCAAAACGCTCTTCACTTTGGCGCAGGGCAATTTCGGCCTTGCGCCGAGGTTCCAGATCCGTGAAGGAAAACAGCATGCAGTCCTCATCGCTCATGTCCAATGGCTGACCGGCGACAATCACCAGTTTGCTGCTACCGTCAGGCAATTTCAGTTCGGCCTGCATTTGCGGGATGGTCGAACCTTCGCCCAGGCGCTGGATCGCCAACGCCTTGCGTTCGGCCTGCTCCAAGACGTCGAGTTCATAGACCGAGCGGCCGATCACTTGATCGCGGTTGTAGCCGGTCATCTCCAGAAAGCCCTGGTTGACCTTGATGTAGCGCAGGTCACTCAAGCGGCAGATCACGGCCGGCGCCGGATTGGCGTTGAAGGTCTTTTCAAAGCGCTGTTCGGCGCTGGCCCATTCGGTGGCGTCACTCAAGATCAACACCAACAGTTCGGGCTTGCCGGCGCTGTTGGTGAGCACCAGGCTGCGCAGGCGGTGTACCCACGTCCGCTCGGGGTCGGCGGCCGGCGTGACTTCCACCACGACATCGCTGAACTCCTCACCGTTAGCGACTCGGCTCAACGGGTAGCTATCCAGCGGCAGCGAATGATTGTTGCGATAGCGCAAGGCAAATCGCTCGGCATATTCGCCAGTATTGGCTCCCAGCGCGCTAATGTCGTCCAGGCCGTGCATGGTCAGCGCGGCCTCGTTGGCCCAGAGAATGGTTTGATCCAGCTCGGCGAGAATCACCCCATCGGACAGTCCGGAAATGATCTGCTGCAATTGGCGGCGATTGGTTTCTGAGGCGAGGACGGCCTGGCTCATGGTTTCTCCGGAAAAAGGTCACATGAACAGTACGACACCCGGCCCTTACGATAGTGCAGGGCATGTGCAGGCTCGATGGGGCCGATGCACCCGGAACGCTCGTGCAATTGTCCCGGGACCGGAGCAGGCCGCAGGCCGAAAAGTGCAGGAGCCGAGCCTGCCTGGCTCCTGCATGTTTTACGCGATCAGCCATCCGACGACGGGCACAATCAGCAAGCTACTCAATGCCATCGAGATCACATTGCCGATATACGGATGAAAGTACGCCGGTAACCTGCCCGCGATCGCACACGCCAATGGCGGTGCAATCAGCGCCCCAAGCACTGCGCTTGAGCCAATGACCATCGCGCTGGTGCCGTGGGTCAGCACCGCGGCAGGCACGACTGAAACCAGCGGCACGTACGTTGGATACCAGCCGCGCTTGATCCACTGACTGCGCCAAATCACTACGCCCAGCGCCGAGGTCAGCGCCTGCGCGCCTATCAGGTGCGGGACCCATCCCGAGCCGTAGGCCGCGCTGGCCGGATTCAAGGCATACGCCAGCCACACGCCCGCCAGCAAACCCAGGCTCGCCAGTTCATTGCCGAAGAACGGCGCTTCGGAAAAGTCCGCGAGGACCCTTCGCAGGCTCCATGCCACCCCATAGCTGGGTGGCTTGATGAGCATCGGCCTGGATGGCGCAATATAGTCAGAGCGGACCAGTATCGGCACGTGGCGACAGACCACGAAGGCAATCACGCTGCCAACGGCCATGCCCAGCACATTGCCGATTACCACCGGCAACCCCAGCGGTACGCAGACAAAATTGACGATCAGCAGGCACATCGGCGTGACCAGCAATGCCCCCAGCAACGCGCCATTGAGCGTTACTTTCCAGCCCCCGCCAAACATCAGCACCATCGCCGCGGGCAATGAAACAAACGCCGCGAAAGTCGGTTGCCAGGCGTCGGCAGTGACCGTCCAGCCCCACAACAGATTGCTCAGCAGCAGACCCAGCAGCGAGCTGGTCACCAGCCACGGCCACAGTCCACTGCCGTAGCTGATGGTAAACCCTTGCCAGGTCTTTCCGGTTCGACTGGCCGCCCACGCCAGATAGGCGCCGGCCAGCAAACCCAGGGAGGCGAGTTCATGTTTGTAAAAAGCGAATTCGCTGATATCTCCCAATACCCAGCGCAGCCAGGCGCCGGGATCGGGAAAGCTGTTCAGCATATCGGTGTAGCTTGGCCAGGAGCCCTGTTGGCTGAATGAAAAACCGAGGATCAGCAGCGCACTGATGATCCCCAGCACAATCACGATATTGTCGGCCCGCGACCGGACGGTGGCGGGTCTGGTGAGTAGGATTCCCATGGTTCACCCTCCGGTCAGCGCGGCAGGGCGGGATGTTGGGCGTAGCCAAGCATCTGATCGTAAAGATCATTGCGTCGATCCCGTTGCAGGTCGTTGAGGCTGTTCCAGATCGGAGCGCTGCGGGCGCTGGTGAGGTCGATATCGGCGAACAGGATTTCCTGGCGGTTGGCGGAGGCCACCTTGCCGATTGGCCAGCCATTGGTCCCGGCTATCAGCGAGCAACCCAGGTAACGGGCGTCGCGCTCCTCACCGATTCGGCTGGCGGCTGCGATAAACACATTGTTGACGTGAGCGGCGGTCATGGTCAGGTAAGACGCCATGCATTTGCCGGCTTCGTCGAACAGGGGCGGCGGCGTCCACACCCAGTTGTTGAGGCTGCAAATGATATCGGCGCCTTGCTGACTGAGAATGCGCGGCACCTCCGGGAACCAGATGTCCCAGCAGATCAACAGGCCGATACGTCCTATCGGCGTTTCAAATACCGGGAAACCCAGGTTGCCGGGGGTGAACCAGAGTTTTTCCAGATTCCACAAATGAGCCTTGCGGTATTTGCCGACAAATCCATCCGGCCCGAGCAATACCGCCGTATTGAACAACTGCCGACCCTCGATTTCGTTCAGCCCGGCCACCAGGTACACCTGATGCGTGGCGGCGAATGTGATCCAGGCCCGCACACTGGCTCCCTCGGGAATGGTCTCGGCATGATCGAATGCATCCTGGCGACTACTGAAGAAGTAGCCGCAGCTCGAAAGCTCAGGCAGCACGATCAGGTTGGCCCCACCGTTTACCGCCTCGGCGGCCAGCGCCAGGCTTTGTTGCAGATTGCGTTCGCGGTGCTCCAGACCGACCTGTGGATCGAACTGCACGACAGCGACGCGCACGGGGCTTGTTGGTTCGCTCATTGCGGGTGACCTCTTATTGTTATGCAACCGGGGATGGTTGATGTTTATAAGAGTCGACAAAGTGTTTAAATAAAAGTCGGAGCATTCCTGCTGGAATGTAGTTCTGTTCTGATAATCTATTCTTGCAAAAGATCTGAACTAATTAAACGGTTATGTACTCCGGGTAATCGTGCATCGAAAAGCCTCCGTTGAAGAGGGCGTTGGTTTTATTGCAGATGTTTATCACGGTGTCCACGGCGCCTCTGAAGCACGGTTCCGTCCAGCCAGCGTCGACTGAAAATGACTCACCACAAAGATACAGCCCGGATTTATGCGAGAAGTCTCTGTTGTATTTCATCAGGTTCACTGCCTCATAGTACGTTCCAGGTCTATACAGCTTGGCGCAACCAAGTGAATTTTTGTCACTGATCCAGCGTTGGACGACGGCTTGTTCGTGGCCGATATAAGGAGATATTTTTTCTCCTATATTGACTGAGTTCATCAGTATTCTATCCAGTTCCTCAATGCACCGAGTGACCAGTTCTCTGTCATTGAAAAGGGATAGTTTTGTAGCGTCGTCCTCCCAGGTGTAACTCAGCAGGATGCAGTCGTAAGTGAAGTGCTCACTGTAGCGATACATATAGACATCATGAATGAAGCTGTCGGTGATTATAATTTGAGGAATGTTTGTCGTTTTGGAAAGTAAAGTCTTCTTCAAGGGCGCAAATACTTTGCAGCTGGTTTCCCAGTGGGCCGTTTTGTAGGCGTTTATTACAGTGAACGGAAGCATGTCCTGGTCGAAGTTTTCAAGCGTTATCTGGGTTTCGATCAGCCATGAAGGTAATGTCATGATTACCGAGTCGAAGTCTTCGTTGCATTTTTCCATAGACGTTGCCGAACTTGAATGCCAGTCATAGTGAACGCGTATTTTGCCGTTGGGTAGCTTGGTGAGTTTGGTCACTGCGGAGTCGGTAAGCAAGCCGTTTGTTGTTTCTTTCAGGTGCTCATATAATGATTTTTTGGTTTTTGAGTGTCTTAGATACAACAGGCAATCCGCAAGTGCGGCAAGCCCGATATAATTGGGTGCGTTGAACTGCAGGCCGCGTGAGTCGAAAATGGCCGAGTGGTGCAAGTAAGGCGACTCTAAAACACCGCCGTCTGGCTTGACGCGCCCGTGTATCAATTGCAGATGGCTGCTGAAACCGAAGATCGCGGTACGTAGGGGGTACAGTGAACATATGTCGTAGAAAGCGCCCCAACTACCGTCACCAATCCCGATGGCATAGAATATGGCAGACTCTTGCGCGGTCATTCCCATTCCACCAAAGTCTCCCGGATTTTCTACGTTCCAGGTTGTAATTGCTGGCATCTTTACCAAGTCGCGAAACGAAATGCTTTCGTATTTTTCAACGATCGCGCTCCAAAAGACTTCCCATTGTTCACCAGCGTAGAACTGCTCTATTTTTTGCGTCATGCGCTCGGCGAAGATTTTCCATTTTGCATAAACGGCGCCGAGTTCCTTTCCAGGGGGAGGTGTCGCAGCGTCCTCGTTTTTCCAAATCAGCATGGTGGGCTGTGGGGCGCCGTCAATGCTTCCTTCGCGTAGGTAAATACCCGTTGATTTCACCCATGGGCTTCCAGGGTTGGGAAAGTTTGTCGAAAACAGTTCGAATTCGTTGGCGTAGTAAGCCATTAACGATCGCCCTTCGTGGGGTGGCTCGTCCGATCTGTTAAAAAACGGCATGCGCATAGCGCCCATTTCAAATGGCGGGCGACCTAAAGTGTTGGAGTTGTGGTTTCCAAGAGTGGTGAGGTGTCTACCACCTATTCGTTTAGATTTTTCCAATAAGGTGATGTGAGTAAAACCACAGCGGTAAAGTTCTCTTGCCGTGGTGAGTCCAGTTATACCTGCACCGATAATACATATTTTATGATCGGTTTTAACTGCTGTGGCAATACCGTTTTCTAACTCTACCAGCGCCCGATAATCGAAGCATAAATCAGGAGGGTTGGGGAAACGGCCACGCCATTTGCGCTCTGGCGACCTTTTTGAACGTGATCGCTTCGCTGCAATATCGGCGGGATAATTGAAGTCAGATCCAATCGTCATATTGAGAGTCCTTAACAAGTGGTTTCGGTTGTTTCACCGTTAAGGATCATTATTCTCTGGGAGGAATAATATCGGTCATCCAGTTATTTTCAACGAGGTTATTCGTGATTATTTGTAGGAGGACGGCATGCGGTTTTGGGAGAGCATTTTTACGCGTTTAATTGTGCTTGCCAATCCTGCCAATCTTTGAGAGAACGTTGCCCTGAGCGAAACCAGAGCCGCCTTGACGAGAGCAAGCAATGACCCACGAAGCACTTCAAATCACCGATATCCGCTTGGGCGACGGCAAGGCCGTGGTGAAGGGAGCCCTGATCACCACGCAATACACCGGCACCCTGGAAGATGGCACGGTGTTTGATTCCTCCTGGGACCGGGGCAAGCCGTTTCAGTGCGTGATTGGGACGGGCCGGGTGATCAAGGGCTGGGATCAGGGATTAATCGGAATGAAGGTCGGCGGTGTCCGGACCCTGTTTGTACCGGCTCACTTGGCCTATGGCGAGCGGACGATGGGCGCGCATATCAAACCCCATAGCAACCTGCGCTTTGAGATTGAGCTGCTGGAAGTGCTGACGCGGGATGATTGAAGGCTTGGGTTCGAGCGTCGACAGTGCCCTTGGGTTGGGATCTGTTGGATGTAACCTGAAAACGGACTGACCGTTCAACCCGATTCACTTGAACCGTCCTCGCTGCTGCTGATACTGTACAAAAAACCAGTATTCGGTAGCCCTCCATGCAGTTGATCGAAAAGCTCAGCATTCTCGCCGACGCCGCCAAATATGACGCGTCCTGTGCCAGCAGCGGCGCGCCCAAGCGCAGTTCCGAGGGCAAGTCGGGGTTGGGCTCGACCGACGGCATGGGGATCTGTCATAGCTATACGCCTGATGGCCGCTGCGTGTCGTTGCTCAAGGTGTTGCTGACCAATTTCTGCCTCTATGACTGCCAGTACTGCGTCAATCGTCGCTCCAGTGACGTGCCGCGTGCGCGGTTCAGTCCGGAGGAGGTGGTGACGCTGACCCTGGATTTCTACCGGCGCAATTGTGTCAGTGGGTTGTTTCTCAGCTCAGGGATTATCCGTTCGGCCGACTACACCATGGAACAATTGGTGCGGGTGGCCAAGCTATTGCGCGAGGAGCATGACTTCCGGGGCTATATCCACCTCAAGACCATTCCGGAAGCCGACCCGGCGTTGATTGCCGAGGCTGGGCGTTATGCCGATCGCCTGAGCGTGAATATCGAGCTGCCCACCGATCAAAGCCTGCAAACCCTGGCACCTGAAAAGCAGATCGGCTCGATCAAACAGGCCATGAAGACCATCTTCACGGGTGAGCAGGCAGTACTTAACGAGCCGCGTGCGCCACGTTTTGCACCCGCAGGGCAAAGCACGCAGATGATTGTCGGCGCTGACGAGACTGACGACAGCACGATTCTTCATGGGGCAGAAACGCTGTACGGCAATTTCAAGTTGCGCCGGGTCTATTACTCGGCGTTCAGCCCGATCCCCAACAGCCCGAAAAGCGTGCCCCTGGCCGCGCCGCCATTGATGCGCGAGCATCGTTTGTACCAGGCGGACTTCCTGTTGCGCAGTTATGGTTTCCGCGCCAATGAGCTGTTCCAGGGGCCGGGCCACCTGGCGCTGGATATCGACCCCAAGCTGGCGTGGGCGTTGGAGCACCGTGAGGTATTCCCGTTGGACCTGAACCGCGCCGACGCCACCTTGATCGCGCGGATTCCCGGTATCGGCCTGCGTACCACCGAACGTTTGGTGGAGCTGCGCCGCCAGCGCAGGATTCGCTTTGACGACCTGGCGCGGATGCGTTGCGTGCTGGCCAAGGCCAAACCGTTTTTCATCACCAGTGATTACCATCCCCAACAGGCGGAAAGCACCAGTGTGCTGCTGCGTGAACAGTTGCGTGATCGTCCGCAACCACAACAGATGGGACTTTGGGGATGATCAGCCTGGAATGCGACAACCTTTTCAGTACCTGGCGGGAGCAGACCCGTTGGCTGCTCAGTCATCAGGTTGATCCCAGCCACGTCAGTTGGGGCAAGGCGGAAGTGGCGGACCTGTTCGCCACCGACGAGCAATATCCGCCGCACAACGGTCCCTTCCAGGCGCGCATTCCCAAGGCTTTGCTGGCGTTATTGGAAAGTGCCGCCTGTTATCGAGGCGAACAGCGCTGGAGCCTGTTGTACGAGGTGTTGTGGCGCGTCAGTCATGGCGATCGCACCGCGATGATGGCGGGTGACCAGTTGGGCAGCGAATTGCAGCGCCGGATCAAGCAGGTCCAACGTGAAGCCCACCACTTGCATGCATTTGTACGCTTTATTGCCGTGCCCGCGGCAGCGGGGCCCGAGTGGCCCGAATACGTGGCCTGGCATGAGCCGGCCCACGATATTCTGCACAGTGCCAGCCAGCACTTTATCGGGCGCATGGGCCGGCATCGCTGGATGATCGCCACGCCACTGGACGGGGTGTATTACGACGGCGAGCAGTTGATCCATCAGCGGCACTGTCCGCCGGCGTGGCAGCAACTGGCGCAAAATGTCGAGGACCCCCATGGTGCTATGTGGCTGACCTATTACAGCCACACGTTCAATCCGGCGCGCTTGAATCCCAAAGTCATGGAAGGGCATCTGCCGAGCCGGTTCTGGAAGAACTTGC
Source organism: Pseudomonas sp. GQ91 (assembly GCF_059758795.1). Classification (NCBI taxonomy): domain Bacteria; kingdom Pseudomonadati; phylum Pseudomonadota; class Gammaproteobacteria; order Pseudomonadales; family Pseudomonadaceae; genus Pseudomonas; species Pseudomonas sp. GQ91. Next base: position 126,784 of record NZ_JCAXED010000006.1, on the reverse strand, counting down.
CGGAAGGCAAGTTGATCCCGGGACTGATCAGCGAAGCGCGTACCGGCAAGCAACGGGATGGGCAGGCGAAACTCGTCGCCGCGCGTCCGGGTAAACGGATTTCTACCCCCGTCGGGCTGGACCCCGCGTAGCTATAGGGCGCCAGCGAGGCGGCGTCCATCACCGAAGTGCGTCTGACGAGGGGCGGGTAGTTCGAGCAAGCCTGTTCCTACCTTGGTATGGTGCTGTTTGAGATATTTGTGCCAGCAAGGAGAAACCATGCCCACCGACGTTCGTCTCGCCCAACCCTCCGATGCCGAGGGCATCAGCCAGGTTATCCTGGCGGCCTTGCACAGCAGCAATGCGCAGGATTACCCGGCGGATGTCATTGCGCGAGTGGCGAGCAACTTTACCCCCGAAGCCGTGCTTGAACTGCTCAAGCGCCGGACCGTGCTGGTGGCCACGCAAGCGCAAGTGATCGTCGCCACCGCCGCCCTCGACGCTAATGTGGTGCGTTCGGTATTCGTCAATCCGCTGCTGCAAGGGCAGGGCATAGGTCGCTTGCTGATGACTGAAATCGAACTGCACGCACGGGAAGCCGGGGTAACGGTGTTGAGTGTGCCTGCTTCCCTGACGGCCGAACCGTTTTACAGCACCTTGGGTTTTCACACGGTGCGGGATGTCTATCACGGAAATGAGCGCACCCTGGTGATGGAGAAGGGGCTGTTGTCACGTCACCCCATCGGCCCCTATCGTGACCGGCAGCACCGCGCCCAGGTGGTGGCGTTGTGGCAGGCGGCGTTTGCGTATGAAACACCGCATAACCGGCCTGCGCTGGCGATCGAGCGGAAGCTGGCGGTCAACGATGGGTTGTTTTTTGTCGCCACGGATAAAAAGACCGTCATCGGTACCTTGATGGCGGGTTACGACGGGCATCGCGGCTGGTTGTATGCAGTGGCCGTGCATCCCGACTACCGTCGGCAGGGCCTGGGCACTTCGCTGGTGCGCCACGGTGAACAGGCGTTGAGTGCTCTGGGTTGCATGAAGATCAACCTGCAGATATCCGGGGGCAATGATGCGGTGGCGGCGTTCTACGAGACGTTGGGCTACGGCGTGGAACCGAGGATCAGCATGGGCAAGACGCTCACGCAGAACATCCCCGAATAAACCAAAAAGCCCGAACCCCTCTGTGGCGAGGGGACCACAGAGGGGGGGCGGCATGCGGCTTTCTTGACCGAACAGGCTTACGTCCGGCATGCGGGCTATTTGCAAAACAGCTGTTGGCTCAGACCTTGACGATCCAACCTTCTGGCGCTTCCACATCACCTGCCTGCACACCGGTCAGCTCTTTGTAGAGCTTCTGGGTCACCGGGCCGACGTCTTTTTCGCTGAAGAACACGTGCAGCTTATCCTTGTACTCGATCCCGCCGATGGGCGTGATTACCGCCGCCGTGCCACAGGCGCCGGCTTCCTTGAAGTCCGACAGCTTGTCGATCAGCACATCGCCTTCGACCACTTCCAGGCCCAGACGTGTTTTAGCCAGCTCGATCAGCGACAGGCGAGTGATACCCGGCAGCACCGACGGCGAGTTCGGGGTGACGAACTTGTTGTCGTGGGTGATCCCGAAGAAGTTGGCCGAACCGACCTCTTCGATTTTCGAGTGGGTAGCCGGGTCCAGATAGATGCAATCGGCGAAGCTGGCCTTTTTCGCCAGGGAACCTGGCATCAGGCTTGCGGCGTAGTTGCCACCGACCTTGGCCGCGCCGGTGCCGTTGGGCGCCGCGCGATCGTAGCCGGAGATCAGGAAGTTGTGCGGGGTCAGGCCGCCCTTGAAGTAGGCACCGACCGGGATGCAGAAGACCGAGAAGATGAATTCGGGAGCGGTGCGCACGCCGATGTTGTCACCGGTGCCGATCACGAACGGACGCAGGTACAGCGCGCCGCCGGTGCCGTAGGGCGGGATGAAGCGCTCGTTGGCGCGGACCACTTGTTTGCACGCCTCGATGAACGCCTCGGTCGGTACTTGTGGCATCAGCAGTCGGCCGCAGCTGCGTTGCATGCGCGCGGCGTTCTGGTCCGGACGGAACAGGTTGATCGAACCGTCCTTGCAGCGGTAGGCCTTCAAGCCCTCAAAGCACTGCTGGCCGTAGTGCAGGGCGGTCGAGCCCTCGCTGATGTGCAGCACGTTGTCGTCGGTCAGGGTGCCTTCTTGCCAGGCGCCGTCTTTCCAGGTCTGGAGAAAACGTTTGTCGGTCTTGATGTAGTCAAAACCCAGGTTGTCCCAATTGATGCTTTCGTTACCCATGACACCCTCTATCTCTTTTCCACCGCCTGGTCGAAGGCTGGCGTGTGATTTATTTCCGGATGGGCGCAACAATACTGCATAACCCCGTGCGCCCGCATCCCCCTGTAGGCGCGAGCTTGCTCGCGAAAAACCCGAGGACGCCGGGTTTATTCTGGTTTCACGCGTTATCGCTGACGATTTTCGCGAACCAGCTCGCGCCTGCCGGGGCCGGCATTACAGATGCAGAGCGTGGCCCAATGCGCGCAGGGCGGCTTCCTGGACGGCTTCACCCAGGGTGGGATGCGCATGAATGGTGCCCGCCACGTCTTCCAGCCGCGAGCCCATTTCCAGGCTCAGGCCAAACGCCGTGGACAGCTCCGAGACGCCCACGCCTACCGCCTGCCAGCCGAGAATCAGGTGATTGTCACGCCGCGCCACCACCCGCACAAAGCCGCTTTTCGATTCCAGCGTCATGGCCCGGCCATTCGCGGCGAATGGGAAACTCGCCACGATACAGTCCAGCCCCGCGGCCTTGGCCTCGTCCGGGGTCTTGCCGACCACCACCAGTTCCGGATCGGTAAAGCACACCGCCGGGATCGCCGCCGGGTTGAATTCCCGGTGCTTGCCGCTGATCAGCTCCGCAACCATCTCGCCCTGGGCCATCGCCCGATGCGCGAGCATCGGTTCGCCGCTCAGGTCGCCAATCGCCCAGACATTGCGCATGCTGGTCTGGCAGCGATTGTCGATCTTGATCGCCGCACCGTTCATTTCCAGGTTCAAGGCTTCAAGATTCCAGCCTTGGGTGTTGGGTTTGCGTCCGACAGCCACCAGCACCTGATCGGCGTCCAGCGCCAGGGTATCGCCGTTGGGGTCGCGGACCTGCAGGCGATTGTCTTGGAAGCCGCTGACGCTGTGCTTGAGGTACAGCGTGAGCCCCAACTGCTTGAGGGATTGCGCCACCGGTTGCGTCAGTTCGGCGTCGTAGGCCGGCAGGATGCGGTCTTGCGCTTCCACCACGCTGACTTCGGCACCGAGCTTGCGATAGGCGATCCCCAGCTCCAGCCCGATATAACCGCCGCCGACCACGATCAGCCGTTTGGGCACGCGTGTCGGCGCCAGCGCCTCGGTAGAGGAAATAACTGCTCCGCCAATCGGTAGCATCGGCAGATCGACGCTTTTCGAGCCAGTGGCGAGCAGCAAGTGCTCGCACTGGATGCGCTGATCGCCCACCGCCACGGTCTTGCCGTCGATGACCTTGGCCCAGCCGTGAATCACTTGCACGTTGTGTTTTTTCAACAACGCGGCGACGCCGGTGGTCAGGCGATCAACGATGCCATCCTTCCATTCCACGCTTTTGCGGATGTCCAGGGTGGGGACGTCGACTTCAATCCCCAGTGCCGAGCCCTGGCTGTGATGCACGGTTTGCTGGAACTGCTCGGCCACATGAATCAGTGCCTTGGACGGAATGCAGCCGATATTCAGGCAGGTGCCGCCCAGCGCCTGACCTTCCACCAGAATGGTCGGGATGCCCAGTTGGCCGGCACGAATCGCCGCCACATAACCGCCCGGGCCACCGCCGATAATCAGCAGTGTGGTATTCAATGTCTGCGCCATGACTTACTCCAGGAACAGGCTGGCAGGTTGTTCGAGCAGGCCGCGAATGGCCTGGATGAATTGCGCCGCGTCCATCCCATCGACCACCCGGTGATCGAAGGAACTGGAGAGGTTCATCATCTTGCGGATCACGATCTGGCCCTTGATCACCATGGGGCGTTCAACGATGCGGTTGACGCCGACAATCGCCACTTCCGGCAGGTTCAGCACCGGCGTGCTGACGATCCCGCCCAATGCGCCAAGGCTGGTCAGGGTAATGCTCGAGCCCGAGAGTTCCTCACGGCTGGCCTTGCCATTGCGTGCGGCCTGGGCCAGGCGGTTGATTTCCTCGGCGGTTCCCCACAGGTTGCGCGCTTCGGCGTGACGCACCACCGGCACCATCAGGCCCACATCGCTCTGGGTGGCGACCCCGACATGCACCGCGCCGAGGCGGGTGATGACCTGGGCCTCGTCGTCATACCGTGCGTTGATCTGCGGGAAATCGCGCAATGCCACGACCATGGCGCGCACGATGAACGGCAGCAAGGTCAGCTTGCCGCGTGTGGCAGCGTGTTTCGCATTGAGGTGTACGCGCAACTCGTCGAGGGCGGTGACGTCAATTTCTTCCACATAGCTGAAATGTGCGGCACGTCGCGTGGCGTCCTGCATGCGCTGGGCAATCTTGCGGCGCATACCGATCACCGGAATTTGCTGTTCGTCGCTGCTTTCGGCGTACGGGTTGGCCGTTGCCGTGGGATTCGCTGCGCCTTGTTGCAAGTAGGCGTCGAGGTCTTCATGCAGGATCCGCCCGGCGGGGCCGGAGCCGTGCACCAGGCGCAGCGGGATACCGGCATCCAGCGCATGCTTGCGCACCGCCGGGGAGGCCAGCGGTCGCTCAGCGGCCTCGCGAGCCACGGGCGCTTGCGCCGCCAGCGGTTTTGCCATCGGCTTGCTTTCGGCAACAGGTGCCGGGGCTTCTGGCTTCTGCGCCGGTTCCGGGGCGGTTTCCTCAACCATGGCCGACAACGCCGACTCCTGGGTATTGCCCGCGCCTTCCACTTCAATGCTGATCAGGATGCTGCCGACGGCCATGACTTCGCCCGGCTCGCCGCCGAGGGCAATCACCTTGCCGTGGACCGGCGAGGGGATATCCACCATCGCCTTATCGGTCATGACGTCCGCCAGCACCTGGTCTTCCACCACCATGTCACCGACCTTGACGTGCCACACCGACAACTCGACTTCTGCGATGCCTTCGCCGATGTCCGGCATCTTGATAACGTGCGTGCCCATTCAGACCTCCATGACCCGTTGCAAAGCCGCGCCCACACGGGACGGGCCAGGGAAATACGCCCACTCTTGCGCGTGCGGGTAAGGGGTGTCCCAACCGGTTACGCGTTCAATAGGCGCTTCCAGGTAGTGGAAGCAGTGTTCCTGCACCAGCGACACCAGTTCGGCGCCAAAACCACAGGTGCGAGTAGCTTCGTGCACCACCACGCATCGACCGGTCTTTTTCACTGACTTGACGATGGTTTCCAGATCCAGCGGCCACAGGCTGCGCAGGTCGATGACCTCGGCATCGATGCCGGTTTCCTCGGCGGCGACTTGCGACACATACACGGTGGTACCGTAGGTCAGCACGGTCACCGCCGAGCCTGGGCGGACAATCGCGGCGACATCCAGCGGCACCGTGTAATAACCCTCCGGCACCTGCGCTTGCGGATGTTTCGACCACGGGGTTACCGGGCGGTCGTGGTGGCCGTCGAACGGACCGTTGTACAGGCGTTTAGGCTCCAGGAAGATCACCGGATCATCGTTTTCGATGGACGCAATCAGCAGACCCTTGGCGTCGTAGGGGTTGGACGGCATCACCGTGCGCAGGCCGCAGACCTGGGTGAATACCGCTTCGATACTCTGGCTGTGGGTCTGGCCGCCGTAGATGCCGCCACCGCACGGCATGCGCATGGTCAACGGCGCGGTGAACTGCCCGGCCGAGCGATAACGCAGGCGCGCCGCTTCGGAAATGATCTGGTCGGTGGCCGGGTACACGTAGTCGGCGAACTGGATTTCGGCCACCGGGCGCAAGCCATACGCGCCCATGCCTACCGCCACGCCGACGATCCCGCTTTCGGAGATCGGCGCGTCGAACACCCGCGAGGTGCCGTACTTGTTCTGCAAACCTTCGGTGCAACGGAACACGCCGCCGAAGTAGCCGACGTCCTGGCCGAACACCACGACATTGTCGTCGCGCTCAAGCATCACATCCATGGCCGAGCGCAGGGCCTGGATCATGGTCATGGTCGTGGTAGTCATGGCGGTTTCCAGCTCGATGTGAGTGTTGTGATCGTTCATGTCAGATCCCCAACTCCTGACGCTGGCGCTTCAAGTGCTCCGGCATCTCTTTGTAGACGTCTTCGAACATGGTCGCGGCGCTTGGAATCTGGCCGCCGGCGAGGGTGCCGTACTGCTCGGCTTCTTTCTGCGCGGTCAGCACTTGGGCTTCCAGTTCTGCGCTGACCGTGGCGTGTTCCTCTTCGGACCATTGGCCGATGCGAATCAGATGCTGCTTGAGGCGGGCGATCGGATCGCCCAGCGGGAAGTGGCTCCAGTCGTCGGCGGGACGGTACTTGGAGGGATCGTCGGAGGTCGAGTGCGGGCCGGCGCGGTAGGTGACCCACTCGATCAGCGTCGGGCCGAGATTCCGGCGCGCGCGCTCGGCGGCCCAGGCAGACGCGGCATACACGGCAATGAAGTCGTTGCCGTCGACCCGCAGCGAAGCGATGCCGCAACCCACGCCGCGTCCGGCGAAGGTGGTGGCCTCACCGCCAGCGATGGCCTGGAAGGTGGAGATTGCCCACTGGTTGTTGACCACGTTGAGGATCACCGGCGCCCGATAGACGTGGGCGAAGGTGAGGGCGGTGTGGAAGTCGGATTCGGCGGTGGCGCCGTCGCCGATCCACGCCGAGGCGATCTTGGTATCACCCTTGATCGCCGAGGCCATGCCCCAGCCCACACCTTGTACGAACTGGGTCGCAAGGTTGCCGGAAATGGTGAAGAAACCAGCGTCCTTGACCGAGTACATGATCGGCAATTGACGGCCCTTGAGCGGATCACGCTCGTTGGACAGCAGTTGGCAGATCAGGTCCACCAGCGGCACTTCACGGGCCATCAGGATGCTTTGCTGGCGATAGGTGGGGAAGCACATGTCGTCGATGTTCAACGCCAGGGCCTGGGCGCTGCCGATGGCTTCTTCGCCGAGGCTCTGCATGTAGAACGACATTTTCTTCTGACGCTGGGCGACCACCATGCGGTTGTCGAAGATTCGCGTCTTGAGCATGGCGCGCATCCCTTTGCGCAGGATCTCCACGGGCACGCCTTCGGCCCACGGGCCCAGGGCCTGGCCCTGGTCATCGAGCACCCGAATCAGGCCTTTGGCCAGGTCGGCGGTGTCGGCCGGTTCTACGTCGATGGCGGGTTTGCGCACCGTACCGGCGTCGGTCAGACGCAGGTAGGCAAAGTCGGTCTTGCAGCCTGGACGGCCGGAAGGCTCGGGAACGTGCAGGCGCAGCGGTTCGTATTGCTGGGTCATGGCTTTCTACGCTCGATCTTGTGAATTTCTTGTAGTGGGCGCGCTTAGCTGGCAGTCAGTCCCCGGGTAGGGGAAATCCTGTCCTACAACAATCATAGGCCCGGCGTAGAAGAATATTTATCTGTGTTTTATTGCGCCCGGGATCATTTGAGGATAAAAAATCTGCATAAACATAATAAACAGGTGGTTTTATCTCATGCGCAAACTGGATCGTATCGATATCGGGATTCTCAACAGCCTTCAGGAGAATGCCCGCATCACCAACGCTGACCTCGCGCGCTCGGTCAACCTGTCGCCCACGCCGTGTTTCAACCGGGTCAAGGCAATGGAAGAGTTGGGGTTGATTCGTGAACAGGTCACGTTGCTGGACGCCGACTTGCTGGGGCTGCACGTTAATGTGTTTATCCATGTCAGCCTGGAAAAACAGAACGAGTTGGCGCTGCAGCAGTTCGAGCATGCAATTGCCGATCGGCCCGAAGTGATGGAGTGCTATCTGATGGCCGGCGATCCCGATTATTTGATTCGGGTACTGCTGCCGACCATCCAGTCACTGGAGCGCTTCATGATGGATTTTCTGACCAAGGTCCCGGGGGTGGCGAATATCCGTTCCAGCTTTGCCCTCAAGCAGGTGCGCTACAAGACCGCGCTGCCATTGCCGGCCAATGGCATCAACCTGGGCACATGAAATGTGGGAGCGGGTTGTGTATTTCAAAGCTGGTTGAGGGGGATCTTCAGATACACCACGCCATTATCTTCCGCCGGCGGCATATGCCCCGCGCGTACATTCACCTGGATCGCCGGCAACAACAGGGTCGGCATGCCCAGGCCAGCGTCGCGCTGGGTACGCATCGCCACGAACTGCGCCTCATCCACCCCGTCATGCACATGAATATTACCGGCGCGCTGTTCGGCGACGCTGGTCAGGCACTTGGCGCTGCGACCTTCGGGCGGGTAGTCGTGGCACACGTACAGTTGCGTCTGTGGCGGGAATGCCAATAGCTTGCGCATCGATGCATACAGCTGGCGCGCATCGCCACCGGGAAAGTCGCAGCGGGCGGTGCCGACGTCGGGCATGAACAGCGTGTCACCCACCAGGATCAACTGGTCGTCGATCAGGTAGGCCATGTCCGCTGGCGTGTGGCCGGGCACATGCAGCGCCTGGACCTTGAGGTTGCCGATGTGGAACACCTCGTCCGGGGCGAACAGATGATCGAATTGCGAGCCATCGACGCGGAACGCCGGCTCCAGGTTGAACAGCCGCTTGAACACGTGCTGTACCTGGCTGATGAACTGGCCGATGGCGATCCTGCCGCCCAATTCCCGGCGCAGGTAGGGCGCGGCGGACAGGTGGTCGGCGTGGGCGTGGGTTTCCAGCAGCCATTGCACCTGCAGGCGGTGTTCGCGCACAAAGGCAATCACCCGGTCGGCCTGGGTGGTGTCGGTGCGCCCGGCGGCGGGGTCGTAGTTGAGTACCGAGTCGACGATGGCGCATGGGCCGCCGTCTTCTTCATAGACCACATAGGTCCAGGTCGACGAGGTCTCGTCCAGAAAGGATTGAATCAGCGCGGGCATGACGGTAGTCCCTGGCGGCTAAAAAAAGCGTGATATTCATTTTATGTTTAAACATAATGTTTTGAGCTTAAGTGAGCGAAAGGACCGAGGCAAATGGAATCCAGTCTGAGTGAAAGTGAAGTTGCCCAGTTACGCGCGTCTGCGTCCAAGGCCTGCGCCTTGCTCAAGGCCCTGGCCAATGAAGACCGGCTATTGATTCTCTGCCAGTTGACCCAGGGCGAGCGCAACGTCGGCGAGCTGGAAACCATGACCGGCGTGCGCCAGCCGACGCTGTCACAACAGTTGGGCATCCTGCGCGACGAAGGGTTGGTCGCCACCCGTCGGGAAGGCAAATACATTTTCTACGGGCTGGCCAGCCACGAAGTGATCCAAGTGATGAAAACCCTCTCCGGACTGTACTGCGGGGCGGTGATGAAAAGCTGGGCGTGACGCCGTACGGCAACGACCCTTTTTTGCGTTAACAGCGTGCAATGCTCATAAGAAAGGCCAGGACTATGAACGACCAACACTGTGGACCGACCATCAGTGGCGACATCGTGGTCATCGGCGGCGGCTCGGCAGGCATCGGCCTGCTGGCCAGTCTGCTCAAGCGCGATCCCAACCTCAACATCACCCTGATCGAACCCAACGACGAACACTATTACCAGCCTGCCTGGACCCTGGTGGGCGCTGGCGCCCATGGCATCCGCAAAACTGCCCGGCCGATGGCCCAGGTAGTGCCCGATGGCGTGACCTGGGTACAGGCGGCGGTCACCCAATTGCTGCCTGACGAACAGACCCTGGTGCTCGACGACGGCCAGCGGGTGACGTGGAACAACCTGATCGTCTGCCCTGGCCTGCGCCTGGCCTGGGAGAAAATCGAGGGCCTGGAGCAAACGCTCGGCCAGAACGGCGTGACCTCCAATTACAGTTACCGGCACGCCGCTTATACCTGGCAATTGGTGCAGCAGTTGAAGGCCGGCAAGGCAATTTTCACTCAGCCAGGCATGCCCATCAAATGCGCCGGCGCGCCGCAAAAGGCCATGTACCTGTCCTGTGACCACTGGCGCGGGCAAGGTGATCTGAAAAACATCGACGTGGAATTCAATCTGGCGGGCGCTGCGCTGTTTGGCGTGGCGACCTTTGTCCCGCCACTGATGAACTACGTCGAAAAGTATGGTGCGCGGCTGGCCTTCAACGCCAACCTGATCAAGGTCGACGGCCCCGCGCGCAAAGCCTGGTTCGAGATCAAGGACGCCCAGGGCAACCTCGGTATCGAGGAAAAATCCTTCGACATGCTGCACGTGGTGCCGCCGCAGGTAGCCCCCGATTTTATCCGCCACAGCCCTCTGGCAGATTCCGCCGGCTGGTGCGAAGTCGATCCCCACAGCCTGCAACACCTGCGTTACCCGCAGGTGTTTGGCCTCGGCGACGTGTGTTCCACCACGAATGCCAAGACGGCCGCGGCGGTGCGCAAGCAAATCGTCGTGGTCGCGGAGAACCTGCTGGCCCTGCGCAAACAGGCACCGCTGCCGCTCAAGTACGACGGTTATGGCTCCTGTCCGCTGACCGTGGAGAAGGGCAAGGTGGTGCTGGCCGAGTTCGGCTATGGCGGCAAACTGCTGCCGACGTTTCCCCTCGATCCGACCGTGGCCCGGCGCTCGGCATGGTTTCTCAAGGCGACGTTGCTGCCGTGGTTTTATTGGAACGGCATGCTCAAGGGCCGCGAGTGGCTGACCCGTTTGTCCAAGGTGGATTGAGAACAACCTATGCTGCTGGCAAGTTTTTTTGGCCTGTTGATGGGGCTGATCATGGGATTGACCGGGGCCGGTGGCGGTATTCTCGGGGTACCGGCGTTGGTCCTCGGGCTTGGCTTGAGCATGACCGCGGCGGCCCCGGTGTCATTGTTCGCGGTCGGCGCGGCAGCCGCCGTCGGGGCGATTGACGGTTTGCGCCATGGCTTGGTGCGTTACCGCGCGGCGCTGTTGATCGCCTTGCTCGGGGCGTTGTTTTCGCCGCTGGGGGTGTTTTTCGCCCATCAACTGCCGGAGAAGGTACTGATGGTTTTGTTCAGTGCGCTGATGGTGCTGGTGGCGTGGCGCATGCTGCGGCGCGAGCAGGTCGAGGCTGGCCCAAGCGACCACGGGGCGGCCTCCTGGGGCCAAAAAAACTGCATGCTCGATCAACAGACCGGACGTTTCGCCTGGACCACCAAATGCACCGCGACCCTGGCGGCCTTGGGCGCGGTGACGGGCGCGGTCTCGGGGTTGCTGGGCGTGGGCGGCGGTTTTCTGATCGTGCCGGCGTTCAAGCAACTGACCGATGTGCAGATGCGCGGCATTGTCGCCACGTCGCTGATGGTGATCAGCCTGATTTCCCTGATCGGCGTGGTCGGTGCGTTCCATGCCGGGGTGAGCATCGACGCGATGGGCTGGGTATTCATCGGCGCGAGCATAGTCGGCATGCTCGTCGGACGGCGCCTGGGCTCATTGATCAAGGCGGGAGTGTTGCAGGTCGGTTTCGCCAGCCTGTGTGGAGTGGTTGCAGTGGGCATGCTGTTCAACGCCTTCGCTCCTGCATGAGCGTTATCCGGCTTAATCCCTAAGTGGCGCGCCTTTGGCGAGGTAGCGTCCGACCGTCCAAAGGATCCGGCATTCGCCTCCAAGGCAGCGTATGACGCCGCCGGCGCTCTTTTGATAATCGCCTCCGACATCAAGTCCCTGTTGCGGAGCGCGCCATGCATAACAATAAGAATGCCCCACGTCGTCTGTTGCCTGTGTTTATCGTCAGCCTCGGTCTGAGTTCGGTGGCCGAAGCCGAGATCGTGCTGTACGACAAGGACGAAACCACGTTCTCCACCGATGGCTACATCAACGCTTTTTACGTCAACAGCGACGTCGACCGTGCCGGCGAACAGTACGATCGCCGTCAGGCCCGGGTGAAGATGGGGTTTCTGCCCAACTACCTGGGCTTCAACATGGGCAAGCAGGTCGACGATCTCAAGCTCGGCGCGCGTGCTTCGTTCTGGGTCACCATCAACGACAGTGAAACCAACGGCACCGACACCGCCATCGACGTGCGCCAGTTCTATGGCACCGTGGCCAATCCAGCGTGGGGCGAAGTGCTGATCGGCAAGGATTTCGGCCTGTTTGCCCGTTCCAACATCCTGTTGGACGAGTTATTGGCCGGATATGGCCAAGTCAGCGACAGCCTCGGTTTGGTGGATGGCGGCGGGGTGTCGTTTGGCAATATCGGCAGCGGTTATCCCTATCCGTTCCCCACGTCGCAAATTACCTACCGCACCCCGTTGATGGACGGGCTGCGGGTCGCGGTGGGCATCCTGGACCCGGTGGACACCAACGACAGCAGTCCGCTGGGCAAGGCCTACCAGAAAAACCCGCGCACCGAGAGCGAGGTTACCTACCAGTTCGACGTCGGTGGAGCAAAGATCTACAGCTGGCTCAACGGCAGCTACCAGACCTCCGACAACACTGACTCGACGGTGCAGTCAGTCACCTCCAAGGGGCTGGGCTACGGCGTACAGGCGAAAATCGGTGGTTTGTCGCTCACAGGCTCAGGGTTCCAGGCCAAGGGAATCAATCCGTTTTTCACCAACAACGCCGGCGAGGCGACATTGCGCAATGTCGACAGTAATGGCTACCTGTTGCAGGGCTCATACACGCTGGGCAAGAACCGCCTGGCGTTGTCGTACGGCAAGACCCAGGATGACGGCAACGGCGTGGTCGGCAGCGGCGCGGATTATGAAACCCGTGGCATTGCCTTGTTTCATGAGATCAACGACAACTTGAAATGGGTGGCCGAGTACAACCAGTTCCAGATCGAGGGGCATGACAGTGATGCGCAGAACGAGGACACCGACACCTTTGCGGTGGGAGCCGTGCTGACCTGGTGAGGATGTGGAGCAGCACGTCCCGAAGTGTCTGCCAATCCTGTGGTCATGTGACTTGCCTCTGGTCATGTGACTTGTCTGTGGTGAAAGGTTTGTCTGTGGTGAGGGGGCTTGTCCCCCGTTGGGCTGCGCAGCAGCCCCAAAACCGGGCGCCGAGAATTGTCTGATACACCGCGTTTTTCCTGACTGGGGCTGCTGCGCAGCCCAACGGGGGTGCAAGCCCCCTCGCCACAGACGAGCCTCTCCCGCGTGCCGCCCCTCGCCACGGAAGGGGCGGCGTATCTCCTCCCTTGGGACCCCCAACCCGCTACCCAAGTAGCATAGGTCGCCACTCTCCGGCTTCGTACACTTGAGTTTCAACGGGGAGGGGCGAGCATGCATCAGGTCCAGAACGAAGGCGTCGTCACCGCCATGTCCCAGGCCTGCGACGCCCGGCAGGTGGCCGAGGAACTGGCGCGCCAGTTGCTGCATCCTTACCTTGGCTTCGTGCTGTTCTTTTGCTCCGCGACTTACGACCTCAAGGCCCTCGGCCAGGCCTTGCAGCATAGTTTTGGCGGCATTCGCCTGGTGGGCTGCACCAGCGCCGGCGAGATCACGCCCCAGGGCTATGGGCGCAATTGCGTGACGGCGGTGGGCTTTGATCATCGGCATTTTTCCATTGCCACCGAGCTGATCGACCAGGTGGCGCGCTTCAGTCTGATTGACGCCCAACAAATGGTCGAGCGCCTGGTGGGCGGATGTCGCAGCAATACCCTGGCGCCGATCAAGGGCAACAGCTTCGCCCTGACGCTGCTGGATGGCCTGTCCAGCCGCGAAGAAATGGTCCTTGCTGCCTTGAGCGCGGCCCTGGGGGATATCCCGCATTTCGGTGGCTCGGCTGGTGATGACAACCACCTGACCCATACCCACGTGTATTTCGACGGCGCTTTCCGCAGCGGCGCGGCGGTGGTGGTGCTGGTCAACACCTGGCTGGATTTTGAAGTGTTCACCACCCATCACATTCTGCCCCAGGCGCAAAAACTGGTGGTGACCGGTGCCGACAGTACGTCGCGCCGGGTCTTCGAACTCAACGCCGAGCCGGCCGCCGAGGAATACGCGCGGCACATCGGGGTGTCGGTGGCGCAATTGGATCACCGCCTATTCGCGGCCCATCCACTGGCGGTTCGGATCAATGATCAGCACTACGTGCGTGCGATCCAGCAGGTCCACGAGGACTTGAGCCTGAGTTTCTACTGCGCCGTGGAAAACGGCATCGTGCTCACCGCGATGACGCCGGGGCCGATCCTGCCCAATCTGCAAACCCTGTTCGACGGCTTGCAGACACGGCTTGGCGATTTGTTGCTGACCATTGGCTGCGACTGTTTCCTGCGCCGTCTGGAGCTGGAGGATCACGGCACTCTGGAGCACATCGGCGAGTTTTTACGCGAGCAGCGGGTGCTGGGGTTCAACACCTACGGAGAACAGTTCAATGGCATGCATATCAACCAGACCTTCACCGGGGTCGCCATTGCCCGTGGGCGCGCCCTTGGACAACGCTGAGCTCAACGCCCACATCAGCGCGTTGCAGCAGGAAAATCACAAGCTACGCCGCATCAACGCTGCACTGATCGAACGCGTCGAATCGGGCGTGGCCCGTGGCAATGATCCGTATGCGGTGTTCCAGCACTCGGTGGTGCTGGCCGAGCAGGTCCGCGAACGCACCGATGCGTTGAACCAGGCCATGGCCGAACTCAAGGCCAGCAACCAGTTGCTCAGCGACGCGCGGTTGCGCGCGGAAACCGCGCATCAGCATTTGATCGACGCCATCGAGAGCATTTCCGATGCCTTTGTGTTGTTCGATCAGCAGCAGCGAATCGTGTTGTGCAACAGCCGTTTCAAGGCCTTCTGGCGCAACAGTCAGGTTCGGCTTATCGCGGGCATGCGGCTGGATGAGGTCAAGCGGCTGATGTCCACGACCGGATTGTTTGCCGAAGAAAGCCGTGGGCAGGACCAGGGCAACCTGTTCTACCGCCTGCACAACGGTCGTTGGTTGCAAGTCAGTGAGCGACCGACCCAGGACGGCGGCCGTGTGTTTCTGTTTACCGATATCACCGACGTCAAGCGCAGCGAAACCGCGCGCCG
Organism: Pseudomonas sp. GQ91; assembly: GCF_059758795.1. Taxonomy (NCBI): domain Bacteria; kingdom Pseudomonadati; phylum Pseudomonadota; class Gammaproteobacteria; order Pseudomonadales; family Pseudomonadaceae; genus Pseudomonas; species Pseudomonas sp. GQ91. The sequence continues at coordinate 111,757 of NZ_JCAXED010000006.1, read as the reverse complement.
CGAACACGCGGTGGCGCAGAAGTCTCACCTGTTGCAGCGAGCGGTGGATAACCTGTCCCAAGGCGTGGCGATGGTCAGTGCCGAAGGCGTGCTGGAGTTGTGGAACCGGCGTTTCCTGGAACTCAGCGGCCTGGCGCCGGTAGCCGCCCACCGGCTGTTTGCCGAGGTGATCGCCGACAGTGAATTAAACCTGCTGACCCCGGCCAGCCGCGATGCCAAGGGTCGACTGGTGCAAGAGTGCGAGCAACGGCTGATGGACGGCCGGGTCCTGGAAATTCGCACGCATCCGCTGCCCACCGGCGGTTTCGTCAATACCTTCACCGACATCACCGAACGCTACCGGCATGCCGAAACCCTGAGCGAAAGCGAGCGCTGGATCCGCCTGATCACCGACCATGTCCCCGCGTTGATTGCTTACCTCAACGCGGATCTGGTCTACGAGTTCACCAATAAAGTCTATGAGCAATGGTACTGCTGGCCGCGCGGCGTGATGCTCGGCCAGAGCCTGCGCGAAGCCCACAGCGAACAGCATTACCAGCGGCTGGAAGCCTACGTCGCCCGGGCGCTGGCGGGGGAGAGCGTGACCTTCGAGTTTGCCGAAACCAATATCAACAACCAGGAGCGCTACATGCTGCGCTCCTACGTGCCCAACCGCCTGCCCAGTGGCGAGGTGGTGGGCATTTTTGTACTGATCCGCGACATCACCGAGCGCCGTCGTACCGCCGAGGCGCTGCATCAGGCGTACCAGAACCTTGAGTTACGCGTGCGCGAACGGACCGCCGAGTTGACTTCCCTCAACGACCAACTGCTGCGTGAAATCGATGAGCGCCGCCGAGTCGAGTCGCGCCTGCGAGAGGCCAAGCTGGACGCCGAGCAGGCGAACCTGTCGAAAACCAAATTTCTCGCAGCGGTCAGTCATGATCTGCTGCAACCGCTCAACGCCGCACGCTTGTTTACCGGCGCCTTGCTTGAACGCCGGGAGCCCATGGCCAACGCGACGCTGGTACGCAACGTCAGCAACTCCCTGGAAGATGTGGAGAATCTGCTGGGCACCCTGGTGGATATTTCCAAACTCGATGCCGGGGTGATCAAAGCCGATATCGCACCGTTTGTCCTCGACGAACTGCTGGACAACCTGGCCGCCGAATACACTCAAGTGGCCCGCAGTGAAGGACTGGCGTTGCATTTCATCCGCTGTTCGGCGTTGGTACGCAGTGACATCCAGTTGCTCGCAAGGATTTTGCGCAACCTGTTGAGCAACGCCATTCGTTATACCCGCCAGGGCCGTGTGGTGCTCGGTTGTCGCCGCCATCAACAACGCTTGTTGATCCAGGTCTGGGACAGCGGCATGGGTATCGCCGAGAACCGTATGGAGGAGATTTTCCAGGAGTTCAAGCGCGGCGACGTGCAGCGCCCGGACCAGGACCGTGGTTTGGGCCTGGGTCTGGCAATCGTGGAGAAAATCGCCGGGATCCTCGGGCACCGGATCAGCGTGCGGTCATGGCCGGGCAAGGGCTCGATGTTCTGTGTCGAGGTTCCACTGAGCGCCACCGCGCCCAAGTCCTTGCCGACGCCCGCCATGGGCGAGCCGTTGCTTGAGCGACTGCAAGGCGCGCGGGTCTGGGTGTTGGACAATGATGCGGCGATTTGCGCCGGCATGCGCACGCTGCTGGAAGGCTGGGGCTGTGAGGTGATTACCGCCTTGTCGGAACAGGACCTGGCGCGGCAGGTGGACAACTATCATGCCGACGCCGATTTGCTGATCGCCGATTATCACTTGGACGATGAGCAAAATGGCCTGGACGCGGTAGCCAGGATCAACGCACGGCGGGCCAGCGCCATACCGGCGATGATGATTACGGCCAATTACAGCAATGAACTCAAGCAGCAGATTCGGGAGCTGGGGCATACGTTGATGCACAAGCCGGTGCGGCCAATGAAGTTGAAGATGGCGATGGGGTATCTGCTCGGTGGGCATGGGGCCAAGAGCCACCCCTCACCCTAGCCCTCTCCCCAGAGGGGAGAGGGGACTGACCGAAGTGTGCTGAGAAAATGTGCGACCTGGAAAACCGTTTTGATTGTGGATTCAAAGCCGTTCCTTCAGGTCGAGAAATGTCTGGAATATCCCCCATTCAATCCCCTCTCCCCAGAGGGGACTGACCGAAGTGTGCTGAGAAAATGTGCGACCTGGAAAACCGTTTTGATTGTGGATTCAAAGCCGTTCTTTCAGGTCGAGAAATGTCTGGAATATCCCCCATTCAATCCCCTCTCCCCAGAGGGGACTGACCGAAGTGCGCCGAGAAAGTGTGCGACCTGGAAAACCGTTTTGATTGTGGATTCAAAGCCGTTCTTTCAGGTCGAAAAATGTCTGGAATATCCCCCATTCAGTCCCCTTTCCCAGAGGGGACTGACCGAAGTGCGCTGAGAAAATGTGCGACCTGGAAAACCGTTTTGATTGTGGATTCAAGGCCGTTCTTTCAGGTCGAGAAATGTCTGGAATATCCCCCATTCAGTCCCCTCTCCCCAGAGGGGACTGACCGAAGTGCGCCGAGAAAGTGTGCGACCTGGAAAACCGTTTTGATTGTGGATTCAAAGCCGTTCTTTCAGGTCGAAAAATGTCTGGAATATCCCCCATTCAATCCCCTCTCCCCAGAGGGGACTGACCGAAGTGTGCCGAGAAAGTGTGCGACCTGGAAAACCGTTTTGATTGTGGATTCAAAGCCGTTCTTTCAGGTCGAGAAATGTCTGGAATATCCCCCATTCAATCCCCTCTCCCCAGAAGGGACTGACCGAAGTGCGCCGAGAAAGTGTGCGACCTGGAAAACCGTTTTGATTGTGGATTCAAAGCGGTTCTTTCAGGTCGAAAAATGTCTGGAATATCCCCCATTCAGTCCCCTCTCCCCAGAGGGGACTGACCGAAGTGCGCCGAGAAAGTGTGCGACCTGAAAAACCGTTTTGATTGTGGATTCAAAGCCGTTCTTTCAGGTCGAGAAATGTCTGGAATATCCCCCATTCAATCCCCTCTCCCCAGAGGGGACTGACCGAAGTGCGCCGAGAAAGTGTGCGACCTGAAAAACCGTTTTGATTGTGGATTCAAAGCGGTTCTTTCAGGTCGAGAAATGTCTGGAATATCCCCCATTCAGTCCCCTCTCCCCTCTGGGGAGAGGGCTAGGGTGAGGGGTGGTTCTCAAGCCAGACAAAAAAACCACTCACACCCCTCATCGCCTCAGATAAGACCCGAAGTCAATATCCCCCGCGCTCAAGATCGCCTGCACCCGATTATGCACATTCAACTTGCGCAAGATCGCCGACACGTGCGCCTTCACCGTCGTCTCGGCAATCTCCAGCGTATACGCAATCTGTTTGTTCGATTCACCCTTGGTCATCCGTTCCAGCACCAGCAACTGCTTGCGTGTCAGGGCCTGGAGCAGTTCCGGGGCGAAGGCCGGATTGTCATGCATGCGCCGGGTGTTGCTGGTTTTCTGGGTGCGGATGATGTCCGGCGGCAGATAGACGTTGCCATTGAGGATCTGCTGGATCGCCTCGGTCATCTGCGCCCGAGGCGAGGACTTGGTGATAAAGCCGACCGCGCCGTAGGTGATGGCTTGCAGCACGATCTGCTTGTCCTGCTCGGCGGACACGATCACCACCGGGATCGTTGGCGCTTCGTTACGCAAGTTGATCAAGCCATTGAGACCGTGCATGCCCGGCATGTTCAGGTCCAGCAGGATCAGGTCAAGGTCGTCGTGCTCCCGGGTCAGGGCCAGGGCGCTGTCCAGGTCGGCGGTTTCCATCACGTCACTGCCGGCGAAACCATCGCTGATGACGTTATGGATTGCTTCGCGAAACAGCGGGTGATCGTCGGCAATCAGAATCTTGTACATGGCCGTTCACCTTCTTGTTGTGGGTATTTATTCAAAGGGCTCGGGTGTCGCAGCCATCACTGGCAGTTTTGCCGCTTCCCACGCATCCAAGCCATCGCGATACCAATACACAGAGGTATAGCCCAGATTGGCGGCTCGTTTTACCGCGTTCCAACTCAGCCAGCAATCGGAGCGACAGTAGAAGACCAATGGATGCGACAGGTCGCCTTCGGTGAGTTTGTACAGATGACGCACGAAATACTCGCGCCATTCGGGCGAGAGGTCGCCATCGCCGGTATTCGCCAGCCAGTGACTGCCGGGCAGGTTGGCATGGGGCTGGTCTTCGATGAAGCGACCTTGCAGCCATTGGCGGCGGTAGACGTCGATCAGTATCGGCTTGGGCGTTTGGCTGAGCAGGGTTTGCAGGGCCGGCGTGTCGACAATCGTTGCCCCCGGCAGGTGCCCGGGCGTCGGGCTGCGGTACAGGCCGATGCGATAGCCGTCGGCGGAAAACAGCGCAGGGCCGGCCTGTGCGTGGCTGATGAGCAGGCACAACAGCGCCAGAAGTGGCAATCGAGCGGGCAGCATGGCAGGTCCAGTCCTTATCGTTATGCGCCCATTACACGCCAGTCCCGGTGCATTGGGAATGCGACGATAGACAGGAAAACCAGTACCAAAGTAGTAGCCCGCGCCGAGTCGCGGGGTTCTAGCATGGACGGCAGATTCAGCCCTTGGAGGCACCATGAATATTCTGCTGGTGGATGATCACGCCGTCGTGCGCCTGGGCTACGCCAGCCTGTTGCGCAATCTGTTGCCAAGTCTGCACGTGCGCGAAGCGGTCAACGGCGAAGAGGCGCTGCAGCGGGTGCAGGAAGCGGTGCCGAACCTGGTAATCATCGGCTTCGGCTTACCGGGCATCAGCGGTCTGGAAACCACCCGTCGCCTGCGCCAGCGCCTGCCGCAATTGCGCGTGCTGTTTTTCAGCCAACATACCGAGTTGTCGTTGGTGCGCCAGGCGCTGGAGGCCGGTGCTTCAGGCTATATCACCAAGCGTGCGACGCCTGCGGTGATGAGCGAAGCGGTGCAACGCATTCTCGACGGTCATACCTACATCGAACAGGCGTTGGCCACTGAGCTTGCCTATCATCCCGGCGATCATCGCTTGCAGGGCATGACTGCGCGTGAGCTGGAGATATTCCTGATGCTCGCCAAAGGCACGCCGACGCGCTCCATCGCCGCGCAACTGAGCCTGAGCAGCAAAACCGTGTCCAACTACCTGACCTTGCTCAAGAGCAAATTGCAGGTTACGTCCCATGCCGAGTTGGTGCATGTGGGTATCGACATGGGGGTGGTGCACACCTTTTCACTGTAGGCGCGAGCTCGCTCGCGAAAAATGCACGGGCGCCGCGGGCTATTTGCAACCGCTGCGTCATCGTTCAGGTTTTCCGCGAGCAAGCTCGTTCCTGCGGTCCGGGGTTAGCGGTCCCAGGTGGTCGGGCAGTCGGTGCAGCCTTCCATATTCGCATCCTGGAAATTCGCATAGTGCTGGCGGGTTCCGCTGAGGGTCGCCTGTTCGAGGTTGCTTTCAGCGAGTTTGGCTTCCTGCAGGTTGGCATCACTGAGATCGGCGCCTTGCAGATCGGCCTTGCTCAGCCAGCTCATTTCCAGGTCGGCGGCCCGCAGGTTGGCCTTGTGTAGTTTGGCCCCGGACAGGCGGGCGAATTGCAGATAGGCCGCGCTGAGGTTGGCGTTTTCGAACTGTGCGCCCTGGGCAAACATACCCCAACCCTGCACGGCAACCAGGGTTGCACCGCTGAAGTCGGCCAGACGCAGGTTGCTTTGTTGCAGGCTGGCGCGGGTCAGGTTGGCGCCTTGCAACTGAGCTTTTTCCAGATTGGCCAAGTCGAGGTTGGCATGGCGCAGGTCGGCGTCACGCAAATCAGCGCCAGCCAGGTTCATCTTGCTCAAGTTCTGGTTACGCAAGTTGGCGCCTCTGAGGTGGGCGCCGGGACATTGGCTGTGCTCGGCGATGGCGCAGCCATTGATGATCAGCGGGTCACCCTCGTCGGCATGGGCGAGGGGCAGGCTCAGGAGCAGTAGCAAAGGCAGGTATTTCATCACAACACCTCGTCGGCGGAGGAACGCATTGCGTAGATACCGTCTGCAAGCGCAAGGCTCAAGACGGTATCTGCGGCGGTCTCTATCTAGTTTTTGGCGGCCTGCATGTCCCAACTCGGGATCTTGAACACCCAGAACGACCCACCTTGCGCCACCGGCTTGGTCAGCTCAGCCATGTCGCCACCCCACAGCGGGACCGCGCCGCCATAACCGACGGTGACGCCGATGTACTGCTCGCCATCCTGTTCCCAGGTGATCGGCGGGGAGACGATGCCGCTGCCGGTCTGGAACTTCCACAGCTCCTTGCCGGTTTTCGCGTCGAACGCCTTGAAGAAACCATCTCCAGTGCCGGTGAACACCAGGTTGCCCTTGGTAGCCAACACGCCGGCCCACAACGGCAGTGATTCCTTGTGCTCCCACACCACCTTGCCGGTGGTCGGGTTCATCGCCCGCAATGTGCCGACATGGTCGTCATACATGCGCTTGATGCGGAACCCCATGCCGAGGTAGGCCGAGCCTTTCTTGTAGTTGACCTCTTCGGTCCAATATTCCTCTTTCCATTGGTTGCCCGGGATGTAGAACAGCCCGGTGTCCTGGCTGTAGGCCATGGGGTTCCAGTTCTTGCCGCCGAGGAACGGTGGCGAGACCTCCACCGGCTTGCCCTTGGTTTCCCCCGGCAAGGGCTTGGCCGGACGCTGGCCTTCGTTCTCCACGGGCCGTCCGGTTTTCAGGTCGATGTGGCTGGCCCAGGTGATGTTGTCGACGAACGGGAAAGCGTTCTGCAGTTTGCCGTTGTTGCGGTCCACCACATAGAAGAAACCGTTGCGGTCGGCATGGCCGGTGGCCTTGACCACTTTGCCGTCCTTGTCCTTGTAGTCGAACAGCACCAGCTCGTTGTTGCCGGAGAAGTCCCAGGCATCGTTTGGCGTGTGCTGGTAGAACCACTTCACTTCGCCGGTGCTCGGATCGACACCGACTTGGCCGGAGGTGTAGAGGCTGTCGAAATCGTGAGGGTTGCCGTCCTTGGAGGTTCGCGCCCAGGTGTTCCATGGGCCAGGATTGCCGGCGCCGACGATGATGGTGTTGGTTTCGGGATCGAAGCTGGCGCTCTGCCAAGGCGCGCCGCCGCCATGGCTCCAGGCTTCGACCTTGCCGGTTTCGGTGGTCGGATCATCGGGCCAGGACGGCGCCTTGACATCCCCGGTCGGAGTGCTGTCCTTGCCGTTGAGACGGCCCATATGACCTTCGACAAACGGCCGCATCCACACTTCTTCACCCGTGTCCGGGTCACGTGCATACAGCTGGCCGACCACGCCGAACTCATCACCCGAGCTGCCGTGGATCAGCAGCACTTTGCCGCTGACTTTGTCTTTGATCAGCACCGGGGCCCCGGTCATGGTGTAGCCGGCGGCGTGGTCGCCGAACTTTTTGTTCCACACCACTTTGCCGGTGTTTTTGTCGAGGGCGACCAGGCGCGCATCGAGGGTGCCGAAGTAGATCTTGTCACCGAAGATCGCCGCCCCGCGGTTGACCACGTCACAGCAGGGACGAATGTTGTCGGGCAGGCGGTGGCTGTAGGTCCACAGGCGCTTGCCGGTCTTGGCGTCGAGGGCGAAGACCCGCGAATACGAGCCGGTGACGTACACCACGCCGTCGCTGACGATGGCCTGGGATTCCTGGCCGCGCTGCTTTTCGTCACCGAACGAGTAGGACCAGGCGGGTGTCAGCTTGAACACGTTCTTGTCGTTGACTTGAGCCAGCGGGCTCCAGCGCTGGGCATTGGTGCCCATGCCGTATTGCAGGACGTCCTTGGTGCTCAGGTGATCGTTGGCAATGTCTTCCCACGTGACGTTATGGGTCGGTTTTTTGGCAGGGGCGGCGGCGAAGCCTGTCGCACTCAAGGACAGGCTGCCGACCAGCAGAAAAGCCTGCACGGCAAGGCACAGCGGCGAAAGGGCGGGGAGCGATCTTATTGTCATGGTTGCAGTTCCCAGTGGAGGTTTTGGCCTGCACAGGTTGCTGTCTGGAAGGGGTTGGCGCCTACGGAAAATATCCCGGTGTCGCCGGGATAATTTCCCGAGCCGCATCTGATTTGGAAGTGCCCCACAAGCCCTACTACCAAGGGAGTAACGGCCGGCCACCAAAGCAGCATACGGCGCTTGGCGAGAGCTTCCTAAGATGGTTGCCATAGCCTCTCTAAAGAGGTTTTGCGTGCACTCCCGAGGGAAAAACAATGACAACAAAACGCAACGCCTTGTTCTTTGTCGGCCTGCTGGCCGGCGCTATCAGTACAGGCTTCGTCTGGGCGCATGGCAACGTGACGCCCACCGCGGTGGAAACCCAGGGACTGACGCCGATCAAGGAGGCTGGCGTACCGCTCGACGCCGATGGCTGGGCGGCGGTCAACCCGTACCGCAAATCGCCGGAGCAGGGCAAGGCTATCGAAGTCGGCGCCTCGGCGTACAACCAGAACTGCGCCGCGTGCCACGGACTGGAAGCCAAGTCCGGCGGCATCGCTCCGGATCTGCGGATGCTTGATGAAGGCGACGTCGGGGATGAGTGGTTCGTCGAACGGGTACGTAATGGTGCCGTGCGCGATGGCCGGGTGTACATGCCGAAGATGGCCGACTACTTGAGCCAGGAGGCATTGTGGGCGGTGCGCACTTACCTCGACAGCGTACACGTCGAGGAGTGACCCATGCGCCTGAACGGGTTGTGGGCCTTGTGTCTGCCGATGCTCGCCTGGGGCACGCCTGTCGATCCGGTGCCATCCGTGATGTGGGCCTATTACCACCAGCGCCTCCTCGACAACGCTGCGTTCGTGTTTGACCCGCGCGTCAAGCTGCTGGCGCCGCCGTTTGCCGAAGATGCGCGTCAGGTACCCTTGGAAATCGACGCCCGGGCGTTCAAGGGCGAGGTGGTGAGAATCCTCGCCTGGGCCGAGCTTAATCCACTGCCCGAAATCGTCGACTTCCATCCCCGGGAGCGCGTGCTGCCGTGGCTGTCGATGCGTATCCGCATCGAACAGGCCACGCCATTGCGCGCAGCCGTGTTGACCAAGGATGGCCTGTGGCATGTCGGTGCTACCCTGATCGACGCCGCAGGCGGTGGCTGCACCGCGCCCAGCGTGGTGCGTACCCAGCCGGGCTGGGAGGAGCACCTGGGCGAAGTGTTCGGCGGGCGATACCCACGCGCCGGGTTCAGCCGCGTCAAGCTGCAGGTTTCACATCCCATGGATAACGGCTTGGTCAGCGGCATTCCCGAGTTTTTCATCAACCAGGCCGAGTTGCGCGCTGCCGACGGCGAGCTGCTGGCGCGCCTGGAACTGTTCCCGGCTGTCAGCGAAAACCCCAACCTGGCGTTTGATATCGAAGGTTCGGGGCAAACCCGCCTGATGCTGCGCGACACCAGCGGCACGCAATTCGAGGCGGCCATCCCGTGAACCTGCGCTGGATCCTACTGTGGCTGATCACCCTGAGCCTGCCGGTACTGGCCGACCTGAACTACCACCTCAAGCCCCGACAGATCGCTGAAAACACCTGGCTGCTGGAAGGCAGCACCGATAACTTCGGCCGGGACAACGGCGGCAATATCGTCAACGTCGGCTTTATCGTCACTGAGCCCGGCGTGGTGGTGATCGACACCGGGCCGTCGAAACGCTACGGCGAGGCGCTGCGTCAGGCCATCGCCAGCGTCACCGATAAACCGGTGATCCAGGTGCTGCTGACCCATCACCACCCAGACCATGCGCTGGGTAACCAAGCCTTCAAGGACGTGCCCATCGGCGCCCTGGCGGGCACCACGCAACTGCTGCATGAGCAGGGCGACGGCATGGCCGAGAACCTGTACCGCATGGTCGGCGACTGGATGCGCGGCACCGAAGTGGTATTGCCCACTCAAGTCCTGTCACCCGGCGTGACGACCTTCGGTAGCCATCCTTTGCGCCTGCTTGAACTCCGCGGGCACAGCGGCGCCGACCTGGCGATTCTGGACCAGAAAACCGGCGTGCTGTTTGCCGGTGACCTGGTGTTTTACCAGCGCGCCCTGACCACTCCCAATACGCCGGGGCTGGCGATCTGGCTGGCGGATATCGCCACCCTGCAAGGTTTGCCCTGGACCCTGATTGTGCCCGGCCATGGCCCGGTGGCGGTGGACGCCAAGCCTTTCGAGCAGATGCGCGACTACCTGGGTTGGCTCGATCATCTGCTGCGCGAGGGTGCCAGTCACGGCAGCGGTATGCCAGCGCTGATCCGTAGCCCGATCCCTGAGCGGTTTGCCGCCATCAACCTCAGTCGCTACGAACTGATCCGCAGCGTCAGCCACTTGTACCCGCAGTATGAGCGTGAGCAGATGCAGCACCTAAACCCCTGACAATCTCACAACAAACAGAGGCTTCAGCATGATCTACGCACAACCCGGAACCCCTGGCGCTATCGTTACCTTCAAAGCGCGCTACGGCAATTTCATCGGCGGTGAGTTCGTGGCGCCGGTCAATGGCGAATACTTTACCAACACCTCGCCCGTCACCGGCGCGGTGATCGCCGAATTCCCGCGCTCCAGCGCCGCCGATATCGACAAGGCTCTCGACGCCGCCCATGCCGCCGCCGATGCCTGGGGCAAGACCTCGGCCCAGGATCGCTCGCGGGTGTTGCTGAAAATCGCCGACCGTATCGAGCAGCATCTGGAAGTGCTGGCCGTCAGCGAAACCTGGGACAACGGCAAGGCTATACGTGAAACCCTGAATGCCGACGTGCCGCTGGCCGCCGACCACTTCCGCTATTTCGCCGGCTGCATCCGCGCCCAGGAAGGCGGCGCGGCCGAGATCAACGAACTGACTGCCGCCTATCATTTCCACGAGCCGCTGGGCGTGGTCGGGCAGATCATCCCGTGGAACTTCCCGCTGTTGATGGCCGCCTGGAAACTTGCCCCGGCGCTGGCCGCCGGCAATTGCATCGTGCTCAAGCCGGCCGAGCAGACGCCGCTGTCGATCATGGTGTTGGCCGAGTTGATCGGCGATTTGCTGCCGCCTGGCGTGCTCAATATCGTCCAGGGCTTCGGTCGCGAGGCCGGTGAAGCGCTGGCCACCAGCAAGCGTATCGCCAAGATCGCCTTCACCGGTTCCACCCCGATTGGCGCGCACATCATGCATGCAGCGGCCGAGAACATCATCCCGTCGACCGTGGAACTGGGCGGCAAGTCGCCGAACATCTTTTTCGAAGACATCATGAACGCGGAACCGGCCTTTATCGAAAAGGCCGCCGAAGGTCTGGTGCTGGCTTTCTTCAACCAGGGCGAAGTCTGTACCTGCCCGTCGCGGGCGCTGGTGCAAGAATCGATCTACGAGTCGTTCATGGCCGAGGTGATGAAGAAGATCGTCAAGATCAAACGCGGCAACCCGCTGGACACCGAGACCATGGTCGGCGCCCAGGCGTCCGCGCAGCAATACGAGAAGATCCTCTCCTACCTGAAAATCGCCGAGGAAGAGGGCGCCGTGCTACTCACCGGCGGCGCGGCCGAACGTCTGGAGGGTGACCTGTCCAGCGGCTATTACATTCAGCCGACCTTGCTCAAGGGGCACAACAAGATGCGCGTGTTCCAGGAGGAGATCTTCGGTCCGGTGGTCGGCGTCACCACCTTCAAGGACGAAGCCGAAGCGCTGGCGATTGCCAACGACAGCGAGTTCGGCCTCGGTGCCGGGCTTTGGACCCGCGATATCAACCGCGCCTACCGCATGGGCCGGGCGATCAAGGCCGGGCGAGTGTGGACCAATTGTTATCACCTGTACCCGGCGCATGCGGCGTTTGGCGGGTACAAGAAGTCCGGAGTCGGGCGGGAAAATCACAAGATGATGCTGGATCATTATCAACAGACCAAGAATCTGTTGGTCAGCTATGACGTGAATCCGTTGGGGTTCTTTTGATCCAAGGTTTTGTGCACGGCTCGTGCTACTCGGCACCCTGCAGGAACGAGCTTGCTCGCGAAAAACCTGAGATCGCCTCGGGGTGCCAGATTCCCCGCGTCATTCCTCGGCAGAGGCTTCGGGCGAGGGCTGATACCAACGTCCCCCCGACCTCCCTCGAAAGTAGCATTCGCCCTGCGTCTCACCCATGCATTAATACTCCCACCGGAATCTTCCGGCACAACAAGAGGATCGCCCCATGTGGACCAAACCCGCGTTTACCGACCTGCGTATCGGCTTTGAAGTGACCATGTACTTCGCCAGCCGCTGAGACGCACCCTGCGTAGCAACTGTCGAGCCTCGCCGGGGCTCGACAGTTGCTACGCAGGGTGCACAGCTTGCGCTTGCCGCAGCTACCGGCGTTCCTGTTCGTCACCGGCAGTGGGCTACTCTTTGGTCTGATTGCATTCGCCTGCGGATGGTTTAGTGTGGCGTGCATCTTCCAAAAACAATAAAAACAGGCTTTCCAATGAGCCATAACCTCAGCCAGCTGCGTAAATTCGTCTCCCCTGAAATCATCTTCGGTGCCGGCTGCCGGCACAATGTCGGCAACTACGCCAAGACCTTCGGGGCGCGCAAGGTGCTGGTAGTCAGCGATCCCGGCGTCGTGGCCGCCGGCTGGGTCACTGATGTCGAGGCCAGCCTGCAGGCGCTGGGCATCGATTACTGCCTGTACACCGCCGTATCGCCCAACCCGCGTGTCGAGGAAGTGATGCTCGGCGCCGAGGTCTACCGCGAGCACCATTGCGATGTAATCGTCGCCGTCGGTGGCGGTAGCCCGATGGATTGCGGCAAGGCCATCGGGATTGTGGTCGCCCACGGGCGCAGCATCCTCGAGTTCGAAGGCGTGGACACCCTTCGCGTGCCCAGCCCGCCGCTGATCCTGATCCCGACCACCGCCGGTACCTCGGCCGATGTCTCGCAATTCGTGATCATTTCCAACCAGCAGGAGCGCATGAAGTTCTCCATCGTCAGCAAGGCGGTGGTGCCGGATGTATCGCTGATCGACCCGGAAACCACCGCGAGCATGGACCCGTTCCTCGCGGCCTGTACCGGCATCGACGCCTTGGTGCATGCCATCGAAGCCTTTGTGTCCACCGGTCACGGCCCGCTGACCGATCCCCACGCGCTGGAAGCCATGCGTTTGATCAACGGCAATCTGGTGCAGATGATCGCCAACCCGCACGATATCGCCCTGCGCGAGAAGATCATGCTGGGCAGCATGCAGGCCGGGCTGGCGTTTTCCAATGCGATCCTCGGCGCGGTGCACGCCATGTCTCACAGCCTGGGAGGCTTTCTCGATCTGCCTCACGGTCTGTGCAACGCGGTGTTGGTGGAGCACGTGGTGGCGTTCAACTACAACTCGGCACCGGACCGTTTCAAGGTCATTGCCGAGACGTTCGGCATCGATTGCCGTGGCCTCAATCAGCGACAGATCAGCGCTCGGCTGGTGGATCATCTGATTGCCTTGAAACACGCGATCGGCTTCCATGAAACCCTCGGTCTGCACGGGGTAAGGGTGGCGGATATTCCCTTCTTGTCGCAGCACGCGATGCATGATCCGTGCATCCTCACCAACCCGCGTGAGTCCAGCCAGCGTGACGTCGAGGTCGTCTATGGCGAAGCTCTCTGACGATCAGCAACGTGCGTTGGCCGGGCTGCTGGGGCTGGGCGATCACTCGGCGCGCAAAAGTCACTACCCGGAACTGACGGCGCGCCTGGATGAGCTGGAGGCCGAGCGCAATCGTTACAAAGGGCTGAACGACGAACTGGAACAACGGGTCGCCGCACGCACCGATGAGTTGCTGGAGGCCAACCGCAATCTGCAACAGCAGATCGCCCGGCGTGAACGGATCGAGCAGGACCTGCGTGATGCGCGTGACGCCGCCCAGGCCGCCAATCGCAGCAAGGACAAATACCTGGCGGCCGCCAGTCATGATCTGTTGCAGCCACTCAATGCCGCCCGGCTGTTGATTTCCACCCTGCGCGAACGCAGTCTGCCGAGTGCCGAACAGGTGCTGGTGGAACGCACTCACCAGGCCCTGGAAGGTGCAGAAGACTTGCTCGCCGATTTGCTCGACATCTCCCGCCTCGACCAGGCCGCGGTCAAGCCGGATATTGCCTCATACCGACTCGACGAATTGCTCGCGCCGCTGGTGTCGGAGTTTCAATCGGTGGCGGCCGCGGCAGGGCTCAATTTGCGGGTCCACATGAGCCATTACGCCATCAACACTGATCTGCGTTTGCTGACACGCATCCTGCGCAACTTCCTGAGCAATGCCTGCCGTTACACCGACGAGGGCTGCATCCTGCTGGGGGCGCGGCGGCGGGGCGGGTGTCTGCGGCTGGAAGTGTGGGACACCGGGCGCGGCATCGCGGCCGACAGCCTGGAGTCGATCTTCCTCGAGTTCAACCAGTTGAATGTCGGCCGTGCGGCGGATCGCAAGGGCGTGGGATTGGGGCTGGCGATTGTCGAGCGTATCGCGAAAATTCTCGCTTGCCAGGTGATGGTTCGTTCGTGGCCTGGCCGCGGTTCGATGTTCAGCATCGAGGTGCCGCTGTCCGCGCAAGTGCCGTTGCCCATTTGTCAGGCACCCCCTCAGGCCGGCGCCGGTAACCCGTTACCGGGACGCCGGCTGTTGGTGCTGGATAACGAAATCACGATCCTGGAAAGTATGCGTGCGCTACTCGGGCAATGGGGCTGCGAGGTGGTGGTCGCGACGGATCAGGCGGGTGCGCTGGCTGCATTGCAGGGCAGGGCGCCGGAGCTGATTCTGGCGGATTATCACCTCGATCACGGGGTGGTGGGCTGTGAGGTGGTCCGGCACCTGCGCGAGCATTTCGCGTTGATGATTCCGGCGGTGATCATCACCGCCGATCGCACTGATCAATGCCGTCGCTCGTTGCAGCGCCTGCAGGCCCCGCTGTTGAACAAACCGGTCAAGCCCGGCAAGTTGCGCGCAGTGTTGAGCCAGTTGCTGGGGTAAGCGGCCGGGCGTTGATGCCTGTCAACACCTTCCGCGACGTTTGGCCTCATCCTGTACGCCTGATTATTCTGGCTGCCGGAGATCTGCATGAGCGCCGCCGCAACACCTGTTGTTTCCTTCAAGTTGCCCATGGGCCTGGTTTTCGCCGTGCTGGTGATGGTCGGGGTGCTGCTGTTGCCGATACCCGCCGACTTGCCAGTGGCGGGCCACCGGATGTTGGCGATTCTCGCCTTTGCCGTAGTGGTGTGGATCACCGAAGCGGTGTCCTACGAAGCCAGTGCGATCATGATCACTTCGCTGATGGCGTTTTTGTTGGGCACCGCGCCGTCATTGCAGGATCCGACGCAGTTGATTGGTTCCAGCCCGGCCATCAGCATGGCGCTGACCGGTTTTTCCAATCCGGCCCTGGCCCTGGTGGCCGGCGCGCTGTTTATCGCCGCGGCCATGACCCACACCGGACTGGACCGGCGTATCGCACTGGTCACGCTGACTCGGGTGGGGACCAGTACCCGCGGGATTCTGCTGGGGGCGATTGCGGTGACTATTCTGCTCAGCCTGGTGGTGCCCAGCGCTACCGCCCGCAGCGCGTGTGTGGTGCCGATCATGATGGGAGTGATCGCTGCCTTTGGCGTGGACAAGCGTTCGAACATCGCCGCCGGGATCATGATCGTCGTTGCCCAAGGCACCAGCATCTGGAACGTCGGCATTCAGACCGCCGCCGCGCAGAACCTGCTGACGGCCGGCTTCATGGACAAGATGCTCGGCCAGCGTGTCTCGTGGATCGACTGGCTGGTCGCCGGGGCGCCGTGGGCGTTGATCATGTCGGCGGTGTTGCTGTTCCTGGTGCGCAAATTGCTGCCACCGGAAAGCGACAGTATTCCCGGTGGCAAGGAGGCGGTGGCGCAGTCGCTGGTGGATATCGGTCCGATGACTGGTCCGCAGAAGCGTTTGCTGACGGTATCGATCCTGTTGCTGCTGGCCTGGGCCACTGAAGGACGTCTGCACCGCTTCGACACCACGTCCACCACCTACGCGGGCCTGGTGTTGCTGTTGATGCCGGGGCTTGGCGTGATGACCTGGAAAGATGTGCAGTCGCGTATTCCGTGGGGCACGGTGATTGTGTTCGGCGTAGGGATCAGCCTCGGCACCGCGCTGCTCACCACCCAGGCCGGGCAATGGCTGGGGACACAGGTGGTGGCGCATACCGGACTGGATCAACTGGGACCGCTGGGGGTGTTTGCGATCCTTGCGGCGTTCCTGATTGTGATCCACCTCGGATTCGCCAGTGCCACGGCACTCACCTCGGCGCTGTTGCCGATCCTGATCGCCGTGCTGCAAACCCTGCCCGGGGATTTCAGCCGCTTGGGCATGACCATGTTGTTGGGGTTTGTGGTCAGTTATGGCTTTATCCTGCCGATCAACGCACCGCAGAACATGGTGTGCCTGGGGACGGGAACCTTCACCGCTCGGCAGTTTGCCAAGGTCGGGATCCTGGTGACGCTGATCGGTTATGGGTTGATGCTGGTGTTTGCGACGACCTACTGGAGCTGGTTGGGCTGGATTTGACGGGGGCTCCACCCGTGGCGAATGGACTTACCTGAACTGTAGGAGCGAGCTTGCTCGCGAAAATCGTCAACAATAACGCGGGCGTACTGGATAATCGCGGTGTCTTTGAGTTCTTCGCGAGCAAGCTCGCTCCTACAGCTCAGGGTAAGTCCCCTTGCTACAGGGGTTTTGACTGGCTGAGAGATGACAAGGTGAACTCGACTCAGGTTTACTGTTCTCTGAGTAAAGGTTTTACCGGCCTTGTGCGTCGGTCAGCAAGGTCACGCAATGGATAAATACACCCCACGCACCTGGCAGCCCCATGAGCGTCCGAGCTTGCCGGGCTCGCCGTCGACGCCGTTGCACCCCACCCATAAACGCTGGGCCTACGCGTTGGTCGGTGTGCTGGTCGCCATCACCGGCGGCCTGGGCAACGCGCTGGTGATCGCCAATCTGCCTTATCTGCAAGGCGCCTTGGGCGCGACCACTGCGCAAATGGCCTGGTTGCCTGCCGCCTACGTCATGACCAATGTCTCGATGAACCTGTTGCTGGTGAAGTTTCGCCAGCAATTCGGCTTGCGCGCGTTTACCGAAGTGTTCCTGGTGCTCTACGCCCTGGTCACGTTTGGCCATTTGTTCGTCAACGACCTCAGCTCCGCGATTGCCGTGCGAGCAGCCCACGGCATGGTGGGGGCGGCGCTCAGTTCCCTGGGTTTGTACTACATGGTGCAGGCATTTCCGGCGAAGTGGCGGCTCAAGGCGCTGGTGCTTGGCCTGGGCACTGCGCAGTTGGCCTTACCGATGGCACGATTGTTTTCCGAAGATTTGCTGCAAATCGCTGAATGGCGCGGCCTTTACCTGTTTGAACTGGGCATGGCGCTGATCTGCCTGGGCTGCGTGTTTTTGCTCAAGTTACCGCCGGGCGACCGTTTCAAGACCTTCGAGAAGCTCGACTTCCTGACCTTCGCCTTGCTCGCTTCGGGCGTGGCGCTGCTTTGCGCGGTGCTGTCCCTGGGGCGGATTGACTGGTGGCTCGAAGCGCCGTGGATCGGCATCGCCTCGGCGGCGTCGCTGGTGCTGATCATGGCCGGGCTGGCGATCGAACATAATCGCGCCAATCCGTTGCTGATGACCCGTTGGCTGGGCGGCGGGGTGATGATTCGCCTGGCGCTGGCGGTGATCCTCATCCGTATGGTGCTCTCCGAGCAATCCACCGGCGCGGTGGGTTTTTTGCAGGCGCTGAACATGAGCAGCGAGCAGATGCGTACCTTGTACCTGGTGATGCTGTTGGGGGCGATCAGCGGGTTGGTGACCAGCGCACTGACGATCAACCCGGCGCATCTGCTGATGCCTCTGGTGATTTCCCTGGCGTTGATGGCCACCGGCTCGGTGATGGACAGTTTCTCCAGCAACCTGACACGCCCGCAGAACATGTACGTCAGTCAGTTCCTGCTAGGCTTCGGGGGCACGTTTTTCCTTGGGCCGACCATGGTGCTGGGCATGCGTAATGTACTGAGTAACCCGCGCAACCTGGTGAGTTTCTCGGTGTTGTTCGGCATCTGCCAGAACCTTGGCGGGCTGATCGGCGCGGCGTTGCTCGGCACCTTCCAGGTGGTGCGCGAGAAGTTTCATTCCAGCATGATTGTCGAACACCTGACCCTGCTCGACCCGCGTGTCGCGGCCCGTGTGCAGAGCGGCGGCGCGGCTTACGGTCCGGTGATCGCCGACCCGGAACTGCGCCACCTGATGGGCATCCGCAGCCTGGCCACGGCGGCGACCCGAGAAGCCAATGTCATGGCCTATAACGATGTGTTCATGCTGATCGCGGTGATCGCGATATTGACCATGCTCTGGATCTTCACTCGTAGCCTGTGGCTGATGAGTACTACCAAGAAAGCTGCCGCCCGTGCAGCGCCTCCTGTTCAACCTAGCGGCGCACTTCCTTCATGACCGAACCGACGACCACGACCACCAACGCGATTGCCGCAACGCCCGAAGGCACCTCACCAGCGGGCGCTACCGCCACTGAACCACGCTCCTTGCGGGTGCGGATTATCTCGTCATTGGGCTTTGCCGCGATTGCCATTCTGGGCGTGTTGATCGTGTTGTACGCCTGGCAACTGCCGCCGTTCAGCAGCGCCGTTGAAACCACGGAAAACGCCCTGGTGCGGGGGCAGGTGACAATCATCGGGCCACAGCTCAGCGGTTACGTGTACGAGGTCCCGGTCCAGGACTTCCAGTACGTCAAGGCCGGTGATTTGCTGGTGCGCCTCGATGATCGGATCTACAAGCAGCGCCTGGATCAGGCCCTGGCGCAACTGGCGGTGCAACAGGCGTCCCTGGCGAATGTGGTGCAGCAGCGCAAGAGTGCCGAGGCGAGCATCAAATTGCGTCAGGCGACCTTGGCCGACAGCCAGGCCCAGGCCCGCAAGAGCAGCGCTGACCTGCGCCGTAACGAAGCCTTGATCAGCGATGGTTCGGTGTCCCGGCGCGAACTGGACGTGACCCGTGCCGCTCACGCCCAGACCCTCGCCGCCGTGTCCCAGGCCCAGGCCAGCCTGGAAATTGCCCGGCAGGACTTGCAGACGGTGATTGTCAATCGCGGCTCATTGGAAGCCGCGGTTGCCAGCGCCGATGCGGCGGTGGAACTGGCGCGTATCGACCTGTCCAACACGCGCATATTGGCGCCGCGAGACGGCCAGTTGGGGCAGATCGGCGTGCGTCTGGGGGCCTACGTCAACTCCGGGGCGCAGTTGATGGCGCTGGTGCCGAATCAGTTGTGGGTGATCGCCAATATGAAAGAAACCCAGATGAACAATGTGCAGGTCGGGCAGCCGGTGACTTTTACGGTCGATGCGCTGAACCACCGCACGTTTCATGGCACGGTGCAGCGTATCTCGCCGGCCACCGGGTCTGAGTTCAGCTTGTTGCAGGCGGACAATGCCACGGGGAATTTCGTCAAGATTGCCCAGCGGGTGCCGGTGCGGATCCTGGTGGATCCGGGACAGGCGCAGAGTGAGCGGTTGCGACCGGGGTTGTCGGTGGTGGTGAGTATCGATACGGCGGGGCGGTTGAAGGGAACGCCGCCCTGAGCCGGCCGGTTTTTTGCGAACATTGTAGGCGCGAGCTCGTTCGCGAAGAACGTTAACGATGACGCGGAAAACCTGATACCCAGAGGCGTCTTCAGGTTTTCCGCGAGCACGCTCGCGCCTACAAAAAAAGCCGCGCGCGCGGAGGCAGGGTTGCGCTCAGCGGCGTTACAACACCAGCGCCGGCAGCCACAGCGACAAGGCCGGTATGTAGGTGACGGCCAACAGGATCAGGAACAACACACCATAGAACGGCAGCAGGGATTTGACTGTGCTTTCGATACTGACCTTGCCCACCGCGGAGCCGACGAACAGCACCGCGCCGACCGGCGGGGTAATCAGGCCGATGCCCAGGTTGACCAGCATGATCATGCCGAACTGTACCGGGTCCACGCCGATGTCGAGAATCACTGGCATCAGGATTGGCGTGAGGATCAGGATCAGCGGCGCCATGTCCATCACCGTGCCCAGCATCAGCAGCATCACGTTGATGCACATCAGGATCACGTAACGATTGTCCGACAGGGTCAGGAACATCGTGGTGATTTTCGCCGGAATCTGCATCAGGGTCATGATGTAGCCAAAGCTGGCGGCGAAGGCGATCAGGATCATCACGATGGAAATGGTGCGTACCGTGCGGTGCATCAATTTCGGCAGTTCGTTCCACTTGTAGTCGCGGTAGATGAACATCGTCACGAAAAACGCCCACAGCACGGCAATCGCCGCTGATTCGGTGGCGGTGAAGATGCCCGACAGGATGCCGCCGAGGATAATCACCATGGCCATCAGGCCCCACAGCGCATCAGCGCAGATTTTCAGCGCCTGTTTCAGCGGGATCACTTCACCCTTGGGGTAATTGCGCTTTTTCGCGAAGATCAGGCACAGCACCATCAGGCAGGCGCTCATCAACAGGCCCGGGACCACGCCGGCCATGAACAGCGAAGCAATCGATACGGTGCCGCCCGCGGCCAGGGAGTAGAGCACCGAGTTATGGCTGGGTGGGGTCAGCAGCGCCTGTACCGAGCCGCTCACCGTCACCGCGGTGGCAAACTCCCGTGGGTAGCCGCGACGTTCCATTTCGGGGATCAGCACCGAGCCGACCGACGCGGTGTCGGCCACTGACGAGCCGGAAATCGCACCAAAAAAGGTCGAGGCCATGATGTTGACCAAGGACAGGCCGCCGCGTACGAAACCCACCAGCACCCCGGCAAACGCCACCAGTCGGCGGGACATGCCGCCCTCGGCCATGATTGCGCCGGCCAGCACGAAAAACGGGATCGCCATCAGCGAAAACTTGTTCACCCCGCCGGCCACCTGAATCATCAGGGCCTGGAATGGAATGTCGATCCACCACGCCCCGATCAAGGCCGAGAGGCCCAGCGCGTAAGCCACCGGCATGCCGATGAGGATCAAGGCGATAAAGCTGCCCAGCAGAATCAATGCATCCATTTCAGACAGCCCCTTCGCTTTCTTCTACCAGGTCAAAACGCACGACCCGCCGGTTGCTCTGGTCGCCGAGCAGGAGTTTTTCCAGGACAAACACCAGGGTCAGCAGCCCACCGAGCGGAATCGGCATGTAGGTCACGCCGACGCGCAGGGTGGGGATCGCACTCATGAACTGATTCCAGGTCGACAGGCACAGCTTGCTGCCCCAAATGGTCATGAACAGGCAAATGGTCGCCATCAACAGTTGCGTGGCAATGCTGACAATGCGGCGTGTAGCAGGGGGGAGACGGTCTGTGACCATGACCACGGACATGTGCGCGCCCGCACGGTAGCTGGCGGCGGCGCCGATGAAGGTGAAGACCAGCATCAGCAAAATAGCCACAGGTTCTGGCCAACTGGAGCCAGTACCGAGGATGTAGCGGGCGAAGATGCCCCAGGGAATAATCAACGCGACCCCGAGGACCGAGAGGCCTGCGACCCAGATACACGTCATGTAAATGCGGTCGTTGATGCGCAGCAGTAAATTCTTCATGGCGTTCACCGTAACCGGGCGCGATGGCTGCATCAGCAGCCTGCCGCGCCGGGCCTTTTGCGAGGGGCGGGGAGTTATTGAACGGCGTCGATGCGTTTGATCATGTCGGCGAACTGCGCGCCGTACTTGGCACGTACCCCAGCCGTGGCGTCATAGAAGGGTTTTTTGTCGACGGCGATGAACTCGACGCCCGCGGCCTTGAGTTTTTCTTCGCTGCTGGCGGATTTTTTATCCCATAACACGCGCTCTTCGGCCTGGGCGGCCTTGGCGGCTTTCTTCACCATTGTCTGCTGCTCGGGGGTGAGTTTTTCCCAGGTGATTTTCGACATCACGATGGGCTCGGGCAGGATCAGGTGTTCGGTCAGGGTGTAGTACTTGGCGTTCTGGTAATGATTGTGTTCCAGCAGCGTCGGCGGGTTGTTTTCGGCGCCGTCGATCACACCCGTCTGCAGCGCACTGAAGATCTCGCCGGTGTCCATGGCAATGCCGTTGCCCCCCATTTCATTGATGGTATCGATGAATATCGGGTTGCCTTGCACACGAATCTTCATGCCTTTGAGGTCTTCGATCTTGCGCACTGGTTTCTTGGTGTAGAGGTTGCGCGTGCCGCCGTCCATCCATGCCAGGGCCACCAGGCCGAACTCGGAGTTGGAGATTTTGTCGAGGATTTCGTCGCCGATTTCGCCGTCGATGATTTTGCGCATATGTGCCTGGTCACGGAACACGAACGGCATGTTGAACACGTTTACGTCCGACACGACTGGCCCGACGATACCGAGGCTGACCCGAGTCATCTGGATCGCGCCAACCTGCGCCTGTTCGACCACCTCTTTCTCCGAGCCGAGGACGCCACCCGGGAAATACTTGAAGGTCAGTTCGCCGTTGCTCTCCTTGGTCAGGGCCGCGCCCATGTTTTTTTCGGCAACCACGGTGGGGTAACCGTCGGGGTGGATGTCGGCGAATTTTATTTCCAGGGCGTGGGCGACATTGGCGAACACAAAAGTCAGAGGGAGTGCAGCGGCCAGCAAGGTGCGTTTGAAGTTCATGGGGTGTGTCTCCAGTTTTTATTGTTGTATTCAAGGCTCAGCGGTGCAGTCAGAGGGTGAAGGTAGGCTCCGGCAAGCCCTTTACGCCGGGGTTCAGCGCGAACACGCCGCCAGCGGGGGAGTGTTCACTGTGGTCGTCGCGGATCGAGGTGACGAAAAGCGTGTCCAGTTGGCTGCCGCCGAAGGCACACATGGTGGGTTTTTTCACCGGCACGGCCAGGGAACGGTCGAGCCGGCCATCGGGGGTGAAACGGTGAATCAGGCCGGCGTCATTGGCGCAGATCCAGTAGCAGCCCTCGGCGTCGATCGCAGCGCCGTCGGGACGCCCGAGGTGCTGATTCATGTCGACGAACTCGCGGCGGTTGGACGGCGCACCGGTGTCGGTATCGTAGTCAAAGGCCCAGATCCGCTGGACGTTCGGGTGCGAGTCCGATAGGTACATCGTGCGCCCGTCGGGGCTGAAGCCCAGGCCGTTGGGCGTGATAAAACCCTTGAGTACAGCGTGCGGCGCCTGACCGCTGGCGTAGCGATAAAGCACGCCTTCAGCTGCATTGGCGCCCATGTTCAGCACCATGCTGCCTGCCCAGAAACGACCCTGGCGATCACAGCGTCCATCGTTCAGGCGCATGTCGGTGCGGGTGTGTTCGACGCCGGCCAAGGAGGTGGCGTCGAGACGGGCGTCGTCGCGAGGCGACAGTTGGAAAAACCCCGTCTCCATGCCCGCCACCCAGCCACCCTGATCATCTCGAGCGATACACGCGAGCATCTGCGGGCCTTTCCAGCTTTTGACCTGGTTGCTCGTGGCGTTCCAGCGCTGTAACACCCCGTTAGGGATGTCCACCCAGTACAGGGCGTTTTCTTCAGGTACCCAGACCGGGCTTTCACCCACCGCGTTGCGCGCGTCAACAATTAATTCAGCTAGCATGGCAACTCAATTCCCTTGGGGTCTAGACGCTCAATCACCGAACGGGCCGGCGGCGCAGAAGGCACCGCCCTGATACAGTCGTGCCGGATCGTCAGCAGCCGGCATCGGTTGTGCTTCGACCTGTTTGCGAAACACTTCGGAACTGTCACGCGCCACGAAACCCAGATGGGCGGCGTAGCGGTTGTCCCACCACACATTCAAGTTATCGGACATGCCGTAAACCACGGTGTGGCCAACGTTCGGGGTGTACAGCGCACGCTCCAGCAGTTGGGTGAGGTCATCGAAGCTCAGCCAGGTGTGCATCATCCGGCGGTTGTGCGGCTCGGGGAACGAGGAGCCGATGCGAATACTGACGGTCTCGATGCCATAGCGGTCGAAGTAAAAGCTGGCCATGTCTTCGCCGTAGGATTTGGACAGGCCGTAATAGCCATCGGGACGTCGCAGAGAGCGGGCGTCCAGGGTCTGGTCCTGGGGATGGAAGCCAATGACATGGTTGGAGCTGGCGAACACCACACGTTTGACCCCGTGACGGCGAGCGGCTTCGTAAATGTGGAAGACGCCGCAGATGTTGGGGCCGAGTATTTCTTCGAAGGGTCGCTCAACCGACACGCCACCGAAGTGCAGGATGGCATCGACGCCTTCGACCAACTGATGCACGGCTTGCTTGTCGCCCAGGTCGCAAGGTTGCACCTCTTCGTGGTCGGCGGCGGGGGCCATCTCGGCGATGTCGGAGAGGCGCAGGATATGGGCGTAGGGGCGCAGGCGCTCGCGCAGAACCTTGCCCAGACCACCGGCGGCACCGGTCAGCAGCAGGCGATTGAAGGCAATGGGGGCGGTTGAGGTGGTCGTCATGAAAATCCCTGGCTTATTGTTGTAGGTTGTCGTACGACTTTTCTGAAGTATTGTTGTGGTTTCCACTGCTTGTCAACGCGACGTTAGTGGAAATTGACCGAGGGTATGTGTGTCTGATTTTCCTCAGGAACTGTCGAACCCCGGCGCAACTGCGATGGCGCCGGATCATTATTCAATGGGCCGCCATCGCGGCCGCGCCGGGGTTCGACCGCCCCACAGGGTTACAACAGCGAGAGCGGGTAGCTGATGAAAATCCGGTTTTCATCAAACTCGTTGGTGGAGAAATCCCGACGAATTGTCGCGTTGCGCCATTTCACGTTGAGATTCTTCAACGCGCCGCTCTGTACGGTGTAGGCAAGCTCCGATTCACGTCCCCACTCTTTGCCATCGGTGATGGTCCCGGTGTGCACGTTATCGCCGCTGATGTAGCGGTTCATCAGGGTCAGGCCGGGGACTCCGAGCGCCACGAAGTTGAAGTCATGCCGCACCTGCCAGGACTTTTCCTTGGCGTTGTCGTAGCTGGCGTTGTAGCTGTCGTTGGCCAGGGTCCCGCCGCTGGTGCCATTGACCCGCATCCAGGCGCTGTCACCGCTGAGTTTCTGCAAGCCGACATAAAAGGTATGGCCGCCGTACTTGGCCGACAGCAGGGCGAACACGGTCTTGTTATCCAGATCGCCCGCCAGAGCGCTGCCATCTTCCTTGCCGTTGAAAAAACCGAGATTGGCGCCCAGGGTCCAATCCCCCAAGGGCTGGCTGTGATTCAGGTTCACATACTGTTGCTGATAGATATCGCTCAGTTCGGCGTACCACAGTCCGACCTGCGTGCGCTTGTCGTTGAAGGTGTATTCACCGCCCCCGAAATTGAAACGGTCCGAGGCGACCGCGGCCCGGCCATTCATGAACATGTCTTCCATGCTCGCATCGTTGCGCGGACTGTTGCCGCGAAACTGCCCGCCATACAGGGTCAGCCCGCTGAACTCGTTGGAGGTGATTTGCCCACCCTGGAAGGTTTGCGGCAGGGAACGGCCATCGTCGGAGCGCAGAATCGGCAACACCGGCATCCATTCGCCAACCTTCAGCTCGGTCTTCGACAGCCGGGTCTTCAAGGCCACGCCCATGCGCCCGAAATTATCCGCGGGGCGGCCATCGTCGTGGATCGGCAGCAACTGCGTGCCCGCCGTGCCTCGGCCGCCGTCGAGCTTCTGCGAATACAAGCCCAGCACATCGAGGCCGAAGCCGACGGTGCCTTGGGTGAATCCGGATTTGGCATCGAGAATAAAGCTCTGGGTCCACTCTTCTGCGCGGCCCTGGGCGTTGGCGGGATTGGTGAAGTTGCGATTGAAGTAGGCGTTACGCAGATTGAGCGTGACCTTGCTGTCATCGACAAAACCTTCGGCGTGTAGCGCCATGGGCATGGCGAGGGCCAGGCTGCCGCAGCCGATCAGGCTGAGGGTGTGGCGATGACGAGCGGTACGGATCCAGGAATTGCGGGCGAGTTGACTCACAGTGACACTCCCTTTGCATTTGTTGTTTTTATTTTTGTCATACGTCGTCGTACAACTTCGCGAAGGATATTTGCGGGGTTTCCGGGGAATGTCAACAGGAAGTTGTGCGATGACTGCCTGACGCAAGGTGGGTTTGAAAACCTGGGGCCGGTTAGCCTGTGTCAGACTGCGCTCAGCATCGGCGGCAAGGTGCCCAGCAATGAAACGGCCGCCACCGCCGATACACCCAGCAGCCATTCGAGGCCCACGCTGACTTGCAGCGGACCCAGTCGCTGCTGGCAGTTTCGGCTCTGCAATCTGTTCAATAAAGCCAGTCCCAGCATGCCGGCGACCAGCAGCACCTTGATCAATAAGACCAAGGCAAATCCGCTGAGCAGGGGCGTTGGCCAGAATTGTCCGGTGAGCACGCGAATGTTGATCAGCCCGGTGCCCAGCAATCCCGCCACCAGCACGTAGCCGATACCGCTGAAGCGCCGCAGCAGCGCCTCCAGCGGATGGCGTGTCGCTTGTCGGAGGATTAATCCCAGCACCAGCAAACCGCCGAGCCAGGCGCCGACGCACAGCAGATGCACGACTTGGTTGAGGATCAGCAACTGCCCATTGATGCCGTTGAGCATGGCGCCATGGCCGACCGGGGCCAAGGTGGCGAGCAACGCCGCACTGAGCAACAGGCGCGCGCTCGTCCAGGAGGTAAACAGCGTCAGCACCAGCAGTATGCTCAGCGCCAGGTGCAGGCTCCAGACTTGGCCGAAAAAGGTCTTGGACAGCACCTGTTGCACCGTTGCCGGTTCCAGCGCTGCCAGTTCGGTGCCCGCCATGCTGGCGCTGATCAGCAGCAGCCAGGCGATCCCTGATATCAGCGCCAGCCACGCCAGCAGCCGGGTGATGCGCGCCAATGGCCGGTCGAGTGCGGGTTGCGGGGATTTACCCAGCAGCCAGGGTCTGAACACACAGACCCCAAATATCAGCAATACCACCGTGAAGTGCAGGAAACGGCACAGCACCAGCAGGGTTGCCATGGTTTATTGGCCGACCTTGAAACTGTAGCTGCCTGCGCTTTTGTGGGTGTCGACCGAGACCGCGTGCCATTCAACCTTGTAGGTACCGGCCGCCAGCGGTGCGGCGGGTGTCACTACCAGGGTTTTCTTGTCGGTGTCCGGGGTCTCCAGTCCCTTGACCGCCAGTTCGGTGCCGTCCTTGCTCAGGGAAACCTTGGTGAAAGTGGCCTCGACGCCTTCGCTGAACGTCAGGCGCAAAGCGCTGGGGGCCGAGACGGTGCTGTCGGCAGCGGGCACGCTGCTTTCCAGGTGAGCGTGGGCGAAGGCTGCCGAGGCGCCCATCAAGGAGACCAACAAGGAAATGGTGGTCAGGGTTTTCTTGATCAACATGTGCAATACCCAGCAAGGAGGAACGAGGGCGCAGTGTACGAAGTTTTGACTCAGGCTGTCGCCCCGATCTAGAGCGGATGGTAGTCTTCGGCAGATGATGTTTTCAGGGAGCCCTCATGGGCAATCACAAGATCGGTATTCGTCGGGTCAACGTCGAGAAGATTCTGCTGGCGGCTGAAAAAGTCTTCGCCGAGAAGGGCTATGGCGGCACCGCCATGGCTGACATTGCCGAAGAAGTGCAATTGCCGCGTTCCAACCTGCATTACTACTTCAGCACTAAGAGCGAGTTGTACAGCGCTGTGCTGTTCGACCTGCTTGAAGTCTGGAAGCAGGACGCGTTGTGCTTTGAGATGTTCGACGACCCACGGGTTGTGCTCAGCAGCTACATCCGCGCAAAGATGCAGCATTCGCGCAGCCGGCCGTACGGCTCGAAAGTCTGGGCCAACGAAATTATCCACGGCGCCCCGACCCTGGGTGAGGCGCTGGACGCCAGCCTGTATGACTGGGCCAAGATGAAGGAAGCGAAAATACGCCAGTGGGTGGAAGACAAGCGCATCCTGGCGGTGGAGCCGTCGAGTCTGTTGTACATGATCTGGGCATCGACCCAGCACTATGCCGACTTCGATCATCAGGTGATGATTTTGAATGACCACCAGGCACTCTCGGATCTGCAGTTCGAGCGGGCGGTGCAGACGGTGACGAGTGTGATATTGCGCGGGATTGGGTTGGAGCCTTGAGGGGTAAGCTCAAGGTCTTTCAAGGTCTTGG
Organism: Pseudomonas sp. GQ91; assembly: GCF_059758795.1. Taxonomy (NCBI): domain Bacteria; kingdom Pseudomonadati; phylum Pseudomonadota; class Gammaproteobacteria; order Pseudomonadales; family Pseudomonadaceae; genus Pseudomonas; species Pseudomonas sp. GQ91. Next base: position 83,734 of record NZ_JCAXED010000006.1, on the reverse strand, counting down.
GAGGTCGGTTGCATTGGGTTGGGGTTGGGGGCGGGGTACATATCCGTTGCTGCGGTCATGGCCTCCTAGGGTTTCGCCCTTACGGCGAGTCACTTTTGCGCTGTTCAAAAGTGAGTCGCTGTAAGAGCGAAACCATAAGAAGCCGTTACCGCAGCAACGGATATGTACCCCAACCCCACCCGACTGTTTTCTTCAAAAGCTGCTACGGGAACAATGCACGCTTGCTCACCCGGCCTCCCGGTACGGATTACGTGGATCCTGCGTCCAATTCAGAAACGGCTTACCCGTCTCTATCGGCACCATCTCAATACAATCCGCCACCGGGCAGGTGATCTGGCACAGGTTGCAGCCCACGCATTCATCATCAATCACTTCATATCTATGGGTTCCGTCCGCCAGTTTCAGGCTGGCAATCGCCTGGTGCGAAGTGTCTTCACAGGCAATGTGGCAACGTCCACAGCCGATGCACGCCGCTTGATCAATCTTGGCGATGACCTGGTAGTTGATGTCCAGGTACTTCCAATCCGTGGTGTTGCCCACCGCGCGTCCGGAAAATTCCTGCAAGCTGCTGTAGCCGTGACTGTCCATCCAGCGCGACAGGCCATCTTTCATTTCCTCGACAATCCGGAATCCATGCAACATCGCCGCCGTGCACACCTGCACCGCGCCGCAACCCAGGGCGACGAATTCCGCGGCGTCACGCCAGTTGCCGATCCCGCCAATGCCGCAGATCGGCAGCCTTTGAGTCTGGGGATCACGGGCGATTTCCGCGACCATGTTCAGGGCGATCGGTTTGACTGCCGAACCGCAATAGCCGCCGTGGGTACTCTGGGTGCCCACCATCGGTAGCGCGACCATGCGTTCCAGGTCGACGCTGGTGATCGAGTTGATGGTGTTGATCAGCGACACCGCATCGGCGCCGCCGCGGTAGGCGGCACGCGCTGCAACGCGGATGTCGGTGATGTTGGGCGTAAGCTTGACGATCACCGGCAGCGAGCAATAGGTCTTGCACCAGCGTGTCACCTGTTCCACGTACTCGGGCACCTGGCCTACTGCCGCGCCCATCCCGCGTTCGGGCATGCCGTGGGGGCAGCCGAAGTTCAGCTCGATGCCGTCGCAGCCAGTGGCCTCGACCAGGGGCAGGATGTTTTTCCACGACTCCTCGACACAAGGCACCATCAGCGACACGATCAGGGCGCGGTCCGGCCAGTCCTTTTTGACCTGGGTGATTTCCCGCAGGTTGATCTCCAGCGAACGGTCGGTAATCAGTTCGATGTTGTTGATGCCCAGCACTTCCCGGTTGGCGCCATAGTGCGCCGAATAACGTGACGAGACGTTGACCGCCGCCGGGTCTTCCCCCAGGGTTTTCCAGACGACGCCGCCCCAGCCGGCTTCAAACGCGCGGACCACGTTGTAGGCCTTGTCGGTGGGCGGCGCCGAGGCCAGCCAGAAAGGATTGGGAGCTTTGATGCCGGCGAAGACAATCGACAGATCGGCCATTTACGCAGCCTCCACAGTGAGCATGAGTTGGGCGTGCATGGCCTCGGCGGCCAGTTTGCCGTGCTGGACCGCTTGCACGGTGAGGTCCTGGCCCAGGCTGACGCAATCCCCGCCGGCATACACGCCGGGAATGCTGGTGCGCAGTTGCTCGTCGACAAAGATACGTTCGCCCTGGCGCTGTAACTGATGGGCCAGCGGATCGCGCAGCGCATGGCTGTCGAAGCCTTGGCCGATAGCCTTGAAGATTGCATCGGCGACCAGCTCAAAGGTTTCGCCGGTGGTGCGTAGGCGGGCGTTTTCCATGCGCGTGCGGGCAAAGCGCATCCCGCGCACACGGCCCTGGTCATCCAGCAGCACCGCCTCGGGTTGAGCCCAGGTCAGCAGACGCACTTGATTGGCTTTGGCGATGTCTTGCTCATGGCCGGTGGCGCCCATCTCGGCAAGGCCACGGCGATACACCAGGTTGACGTCACGGCCTCCCAGGCGAGCCATTTGCACGGCCATGTCGATAGCCGTGTTACCGGCGCCAAGCACGATGCAACGATCGGCCAGCGGCAATTGGCTGAGGTCGTCGGCCTGGCGCAGTTCACGGATATAATCGGTGGCGGCGAGCAGTCCGGGAGCGTCTTCTTGAGGCAGCCCCAATTGTTTGCTGGCGGCGAGGCCAAGACCGAGAAACACCGCATCGAATTGCTGGTGCAGGTCGCTCAAGGTCAGGTTGTCACCCAGGCGCTGTCCATGGCGAATTTCGATCCCGCCGACTTGCAGCAGGAAATCCAGCTCGTGCTGCGCGAAGTCATCCACCAGCTTGTATTTGGCAATCCCGTATTCATTCAGGCCACCGGCTTTTTCCCGTGCCTCGAAAATCACCACATCGTGCCCATGCAGGGCGCTGCGATGGGCGCAGGACAGGCCGGCAGGCCCGGCCCCGACCACGGCAATGCGTTTGCCGGTGGGCGCGGCACGCTGGAAGGGATGCTCGGTGAAATGGGCATTGTCTAGCGCATAGCGTTGCAACAGGCCGATCAGCACCGGGGCGCATTCTTGCGCATTGTTTCGCACGCAGGCGTGCTGGCAGAGAATCTCGGTCGGGCAGACCCGGGCGCAACTGCCGCCGAGGATATTCGCCGAAAGAATTTTCTGCGCCGCGCCCTGGACGTTTTCGGTGTGGATATTGCGGATGAACGAGGGGATATCAATCTCGCTGGGACAGGCATTCACGCAAGGCGCGTCGTAGCAATACAGGCAGCGCGAGGCTTCCAGTTGCGCTTGCCGGGCGTTGAGCGGCGGCGCCAGGTCGGTGAAATGACTGGCGAGTGTCGCCGCATCCTCAGCGGGATGAGGAAGGTGGGTCAGGGTCTGGATCACGGTAATAGCCTCACGGTTATTGAGGTGCTGCCTCTGCTGGGCATTGGTTTTTTTGTTGCTTGGACTGGCCGCTTTGCGAGCAAGCCCGCTCCCACATTCAAACCCAGTTCAACCGCATGAATGCGCTCGAATGTGGGGTGGGCTTGCTCGCGAAGAGCAGTATCAGCGTTTCACTGCAACCGGCCTGGAAAGCTCCGCCTGCTTGCTCAACTGCTCGAACACCGATGGATACGCAGGGCGCTCCACATAGCGTCCGGCACCACGCTCGGCCCGCAGATCGCCATCGACCCAGACCAGCTTGCCCTGGCTGATGGTATGGCTGGGCACGCCGCGCACGGTCTTGCCTTCGAAGATGTTGAAGTCCACCTGCTGATGATGGGTGTTGGCCGAGATGGTTCGTGTGCCCTGGGGATCCCACAGCACCAAGTCGGCATCCGCGCCTACACGGATCGCTCCCTTGCGCGGGTAAAGGTTGAAGATCTTCGCGGTGTTGGTGGATGTCAGTGCGACAAATGCCTGCATCGACAAGCGGCCGGTATTGACCCCTTCGTCCCACAGCAGCGCCATACGGTCCTCGATGCCGGCGGTGCCGTTGGGAATCTTGCTGAAGTCTTCGCGCCCGGCGGCTTTTTGCTCGGCGCAAAAACAGCAGTGGTCGGTGGCGGTGGTGTGCAGGTTGCCCGATTGCAGGCCATGCCACAGCGCTTGCTGATGCCCCCGTGGACGGAACGGCGGGCTCATCACGTAGCCTGCGGCGGTTTGCCAATCGGGGTGCTGATAGACGCTGTCGTCCAGCAACAAATGTCCCGCCAATACTTCGCCGTAAACGTGCTGACCCTTGCTTCGGGCGTAGGTGATTTCGTCGAGCGCCTCCCGGGTGGAAACGTGGACCAGATACAGCGGCGTGCCAATGGTTTCGGCAATCCGGATCGCTCGGCTGGCCGCTTCGCCTTCCACCTGTGACGGGCGCGACAGCGGGTGCGCCTCGGGGCCGGTGATGCCCTGGGCCATCAGCTTGCGTTGCAGGTGATAGACCAGCTCGCCGTTTTCGGCATGCACGGTGGGCACCGCGCCCAGTTCCAGGCAGCGCTCGAAACTGGCGACCAGCGTGTCATCGGCCGCCATGATCGCGTTCTTGTACGCCATGAAATGCTTGAAGCTGTTGATGCCGTGATGGCTCACCAGTTCGGCCATTTCCTCGCGTACCTGTTCGCTCCACCAGGTGATTGCCACATGAAAGCCGTAATCGGCGGCGGACTTTTCAGCCCAGCCGCGCCACTGATGAAAGGCCTCCAGCAAGGATTGCTGCGGGTTGGGGATCACGAAATCAATGATCGAGGTGGTGCCCCCGGCCAGTCCGGCCGCCGTGCCGCTGAAGAAGTCTTCGCTGGCCACGGTGCCCATGAAGGGCAGTTGCATATGCGTGTGGGGATCGATGCCGCCCGGCATCAAATATTGACCGCTGCCATCGAGCACCTCGGTGCCGGCGGGAATCTCCAGGTCAATGCCAATCGCGCGAATCAGACCGCCCGCGCACAGCACATCGGCTCGATAAGTTTCATCATGGGTGATAACGGTGGCGCCACGGATCAACAACGACATGCTGAGTTCCTCGCAGGCTTGACCGGCTTATGCCGGTTCTAAGTTGTAGTGCCGCTCACCGCAGGTGAATTAATTCCTGTCAGTGGTGACAGGAATAGAAACTAGCCCGAGTTTTTAGAATGAGCAAGAATATTTTTTATAAGCTTGTTTATGTTTTATCTATTTGATTTTTAATGATAAAAAACAAAAATCACCAAAATGCAGCGCGCGCTCACCCTTTTGACGCACTTGACAGGTTCTCAATATGAGCAACATTTCTTATTGCAAATCAGACGCTTGAGACCTGCCTCTTGACGGGAACGGTAAATAAAAATAATTGTGTTGCACCAGATTGAGTCCTGAGGGTTCGGATAACTTTCGCGTTATTTGGCCTGAGTAACGCTGCAAGTACCCAAGGGCTTTTTGGTTGAGCTAATAAAGCTGATTAACATCAGCAAGTTATATGTGCGGTAGGGGCGCGGTGGCTGTTTGCGGCACGGTTATTGAGTGCAGTGGCGGCGGGTCGGGTCCGTGATGTCATGTTGTCAATGCGGTACTCCGGCCATCCTGCGTTCAACGCGGGATGAGCACAATAATTCGAAAAAGAACCGTGGAGCGGCCATGCAACAGAACAGATCGCAAGTCCTAGAACGCGACGGCCTGTATGAACTTGACGCCGGCGCCGACGTCCTCGACAGCCCCCGCTACAACCACGACATCGCGCCGAGCAAGGTGCATGAACGAACCTGGAACAAGTGGCATATCACGGCGTTGTGGGTCGGCATGTCGATCTGCGTGCCGACCTACACCTTGGGTGGCGTGCTGACGGCTTACTTCGGGCTGTCGGTAGGCGAGGCGCTGATGGCGATCCTGTTGGCCAACATCGTGGTGTTGATTCCCCTGACGCTTAATGCCTTTCCCGGTACCAAGTACGGAATTCCGTTCCCGGTGTTGCTGCGTTCGTCCTTTGGCATCCTTGGCTCCAACGTGCCGTGCCTGATTCGCGCGCTGGTGGCGTGTGGCTGGTTCGGTATCCAGACGATGTTCGGCGGCCTGGCGATCCACCTGTTTCTCGGCTCGATTTTCGAAGGTTGGAAGGTGCTGGGTGGGACCGGTGAAGTGATCGGTTTCATGATCTTCTGGGTGCTCAACCTGTGGGTGGTACTGCGAGGTGCCGAGTCGATCAAATGGCTGGAAACCCTGTCGGCACCATTGCTGGTGGCGGTGGGCGTCGGGCTGCTGGTGTGGGCGATGCCCAACGTGTCGATCAGCGAGTTGATGGCGATCCCGGCAAACCGTCCTGAAGGGGCGAGCCTCACCGGTTACTTCATGGCCGGCCTCACCGCGATGGTGGGGTTCTGGGCCACCTTGTCATTGAATATTCCCGACTTCAGCCGCTACGCCAAAAGCCAGAAGGACCAGATACTCGGGCAGATTTTCGGCCTGCCGCTGACGATGTTCCTGTTCGCCGCACTTGGCGTGATCATGACCGCCGCTTCGGTGAAACTGGTTGGCGTCAGCGTCTCCGATCCGGTGACCCTGATCGGGCATATCCAGAGCCCGACCTGGGTGGCGGTAGCGATGGCGTTGATCATCATCGCGACCTTGTCCACCAACACGGCCGCGAATATCGTCTCGCCCACCAACGACTTCCAGAACATCGCGCCCAAGCTGATCAACCGCACCACGGCGGTGATGCTCACTGGCTTGGTGGGGTTGGCGCTGATGGCCCACGAGTTGCTGAAAAAGCTCGGCCTGATTGTCTCCGAGGTCAGCCTGGAGTCCGTCTATTCGAACTGGTTGCTGGGTTATTCGAGCCTGCTGGGGCCGATTGCCGGGATCATGGTGGTGGATTACTTCCTGGTCCGCCGCCAGCAACTGGACCTTGCCGGCCTGTACCGCGATGACATCTATCCGGCGTGGAACGTCGCGGGTTTTATTGCCTTCGGCGTGCCGGTGGTGTTGACGTTGCTGTCCCTGGGCAGTGACGCATTCAGCTGGTTCTACAGCTACGGCTGGTTCACCGGTTCGGCGCTGGGCGGCGTCTTGTACTACGGCCTGAGCATGAAGCGCGGGACCCGTGCACTGGTGGTCAAAGCGCCGCAATAATCTATAAAAACAGCCTGAGGAGATTACCCATGAACGCTGTCACAGACGTCCTGCAATCCACTCATCAGCACATCAACCGTGACCGCTTGTGGCAGTCGCTGATGGACTTGGCCAGGCTCGGCGCCACACCCAAGGGCGGTGTCTGCCGCCTGGCCCTGACTGATCTCGACCGCCAGGCCCGCGACGTGTTTGTGAAATGGTGCGAGGAGGCTGGCTGCACCGTGACCGTCGACGGCGTCGGCAATATCTTCGCCCGGCGCCCCGGGCGTCATCCAGAACTGCCGCCGGTGATGACGGGCAGCCACATTGACACTCAACCCACGGGTGGCAAATTCGATGGTTGCTTTGGTGTTCTGGCGGGCGTTGAAGTGCTGCGTACCCTGAACGATCTCGGGATTCAAACCGAGGCGCCGCTGGAAGTGGTGGTGTGGACCAACGAAGAAGGCTCGCGCTTCCCGCCGTGCATGATGGGCTCCGGCGTCTTTGCCGAAAAGTTCACCCTGGAAGATACCCTGGCCAAGACCGACGCCGATGGCGTGACGGTCGGCGATGCGCTCAATGCCATTGGCTATGCCGGGACGCGGCCCGTGAGCGGGCATAAGGTTGGCGCTTATTTCGAAGCGCATATTGAACAAGGTCCGATTCTGGAGGATGAGAAAAAAACCATTGGCGTGGTGCTTGGCGCGCTTGGCCAGAAGTGGTTCGACCTGACGTTGCGCGGTGTGGAAGCGCACGCCGGCCCGACGCCTATGCACTTGCGCAGGGATGCCTTGGTGGGCGCCGCTGCGGTGGTCGCGGCGGTCAACGCCGCAGCCCTCGGGCATCAGCCCCATGCGTGCGGCACCGTGGGGTGCCTGCAAGCCTATCCCGGCTCGCGAAACGTCATCCCGGGCGAGGTGCGCATGACCCTGGATTTTCGCCATCTGGAACCGGCGCGGCTGGATTCGATGATTGCCCAGGTGCGCAAGGTGATCGAAGACACCTGCACCCGTCATGGCCTGACCTTTGAAATGTTGCCCACCGCCGATTTTCCGCCGCTGTATTTCGACACGGGTTGTGTCGACGCGGTACGCGATGCGGCCAATGGACTGGGTTTATCGAATATGGACATTGTCAGCGGAGCGGGGCACGACGCAATTTTCGTCGCCGAATTGGGCCCGGCCGGCATGATCTTTGTACCGTGCGAGGGCGGTATCAGCCATAACGAAATCGAGAATGCCGCGCCGGATGACCTGGCGGCGGGGTGTGCGGTGTTGTTGCGGGCGATGGTGGCCGCGTCGGCCGCGATTGCCAGTGGCAAACTGGCTGCCTGAGGTTCACGGGATGCCGCGAGAACACTCGTGGCATCCAGTCAGTTTATTGGCCGACAGGAGGGCGTGAGATCAACGGTTTGCCGAGACGATTGCTAGGCATGGTGTACGGCTGCTTTATGCGACTTGGCGGGTTCCGCGGGCCTGGCCTGGGGATGATAATGTCGGCGGGTGATGCGCAGCACTCCCCACAACATGGCGCCGGCAACGGACAGCCAGCCACAGATCAAGAGAAAAATCGTTGTCGTCAGGCTCATAAGTGCCTCCTTTCGCCCTGTACCGGGCACACACAGTCTTCTCAATGGACAGTCTAGCTCCCGGGTGGTTGCGTGCTATGGACCAATGGTCGAAAGGTGCAACTTGTTTGCTCTAATGCGGGCCTTTTACTGGGGGTCAAGGCTATACCCGCGCCCCGCAGCGCCCTATGATCGGAACCCCAGACGGCAGATGATCAAGAGAGTGAAGAATTGCGCTTACGGCCGAACGTTAGAACATCCTTGTTGGTAGTCGCCTGTGCCCTCGGACTGGCAGCCTGTGCCGGGCCGCAGGCCACGAATATCCGCAGCTTGCCCGAGCGCGTCGAACTCACCGGTGTGCCGGCGTTTCGCGGCGACACCTACCAGGGTGGTCCCGCGACGTTGGCCAGCATGTTGTCCCAGCAAGGCATCGTGATTACCCCGGGCTTGCTGGAAAAGCCCCTGCACCTGCCGGAGGCGCAAGCCGATCTTGAACGCAATATGCAGGGGTTGGCGCGGGAGTACGGAATGCTGGTGTATCCGCTGGAGGCCAAATTGCCCGCGTTGTTGGCGCAAGTGGCGGCGGGGTACCCGGTGATGGTGCGTATTACCGAAGGCTCGACGCTCTGGGCCGAACCGCGCTATGCGGTGTTGGTTGGCTTCAATCAGCGGAAAAATACCCTGCTGTTGCGGGTGGGAAGGGAGCGGCGGCGCTTGATGGCGTTCGGTGACTTCGAGTCCGCATGGAAAGACGCCGGGCAGTGGGCGGTACTGGTTCAGCGTCCGAACCAGTTACCCGCTGATGTCAATCCGCAGAAATGGCAACAGGCCGCTGACGCTACGGCCCGCGCGGGCCAGGAACGGGCTGCGGCCCAGGCGCTCAAGGTGATGGCCGATAAAACGGCCAAGCCCTGAAGCAACGGCGCTCAAGGGCTGGCGCCGGGCCCGGGCCGCGATGAATCAACGCGACTCGGAAGCCTGGACCACGCCTTTCTGGCGGCCCTTGAGGTTTTTGTCGGCCTTGTATTGCAACGCCACGTCCGGAACCGCACCGCTCTTGCCGGTCTCGATCCACTTGCGAATGCGGCTGGCGTCGGCGAAGTGGGTATATTTGCCAAACGCATCCAGGATGACCAGCGATACTGGACGGTTGCCCATTTGGGTGACCAGAACCAGGCAATGGCCGGCCTGGTTGGTGAAGCCGGTTTTGGTCAGTTTGATGTCCCAGTTGGCGCGATTGACCAGGTGATCGGTGTTGGAGAACCCCAAGGTGTAGTTGGGTTTGCGGAAAGCCACGGTTTTCTCCTTGGTGGTGCTCAACTGCGTCAGCATCGGGTATTTGCGTGCGGCCTGGACCAACTTGCTCAGATCCCGCGCGGTCGACACGTTATGGATCGACAGCCCGGTGGGCTCGACGTAGCGGGTGCTGGTCATGCCCAGGGCCTTGGCCTTGGCGTTCATCGCCGCGATGAAGGCGGCATAGCCGCCCGGATAGTGGTGGGCCAGGCTCGCGGCCGCGCGGTTTTCCGAGGACATCAAGGTAATCAGCAGCATTTCTTTGCGCGGCATCTCACTGTTGAGCCGTACCCGTGAAAACACTCCTTTCATTTCCGGCGTGTCACTGATGTTGATCGAGATGTATTCGTCCATGTTCTGTTTGGCGTCCAGCACCACCATGCCGGTCATCAGCTTGGTCACCGAGGCGATGGGCACGACCACGTCCGGATTACTGGAATAAATAACCTTGTTGGTTTGCAGATCCACCAGCATCGCACTGCCGGAGGCGATGTGCAGTTGCGAGGGATCGCGCGGGGCGAGGGTGGTTTCGCTGGCGTTGGCGAAGCTGCCGGTGACGACAAGAAACAGGCTGACGAGAGAAAGACGAATTTTCACGCGGATGAACTCGCTAAAAAAGTAAAGATGTACCGTTTTGCAACGGGCTTGATGAAAAATTATGTTACGTATTATCAGTATGGATCAAAAATTATCGAATGTGCTTCCAGAACCAGACGAAAGCCCTTAAAAACAAAGAAAAAACCGTTTTCTTCGGGCAATAAAAAGCCCCGCCATAAGGCAGGGCTCTTTTCGTCCGGTGGGTTATCAGCCGTGCAGGGTTTCTGCCGCGTACAAAGTGTTTTCCAGCAGGCAGGCACGCGTCATCGGGCCTACGCCACCTGGCACCGGTGTGATCCAGCCGGCGCGGGGCAGGGCGGTTTCGTAGACGACGTCGCCCACCAGCTTGCCGTCGTGCTGACGGTTGATGCCCACGTCGATGACGATCGCGCCTTCCTTGATCCACTCACCTTTGACCAGGCCGGGTTTGCCGGCAGCCACCACCACCAGGTCGGCGCGACCAACATGCCCGGCCAGATCCTTGGTGAAGCGGTGCGTGACCGTCACGGTGCAGCCGGCCAGCAGCAATTCCATGGCCATCGGGCGACCGACGATGTTGGACGCGCCAACGACCACCGCATCCAGGCCGTAAAGATCGACGCCGGTGCTCTCCAGCAGGGTCATGATGCCCTTCGGGGTGCAGGGGCGCAGCAGCGGAATACGCTGTGCCAGGCGACCGACGTTATAAGGGTGGAAGCCGTCGACGTCTTTGTCCGGACGAATGCGCTCGAGCAGCCTGGATGCGTCCAGGTGCTCCGGCAGCGGCAACTGCAGGAGTATGCCGTCGATCTTCGGGTCGTCATTGAGGTTGTCGATCAGATCGGCGAGGGCCTGTTGCGAGGTATCGGAAGGCAAGTCGTAGGCCTTGGAAATAAAGCCGACCTCTTCGCAGTCTTTACGCTTGTGCGAGACATAAACCTGAGAGGCAGGATCGCTGCCGACCAGGATCACCGCGAGCCCCGGCGTGCGCAGGCCTTGCTGGCGACGCTCGGCGACACGTTTGGCGATCTGCTGGCGCAGGCTGGCGGCGATTGATTTGCCGTCGATAAGTTGTGCAGTCATTACGCGTGATTAACCATCGAGAGGGGGAAGAAAAGTGCGCGCATTCTCGCACGCCAGGACGTGAGGGCAAAGGCGCTTGGTCTGCAAATTCCCCTAACCCCTTAAATAAAATGAATTTTTTTCAAAAAAGATTTGACGGCCTTTGGGGGCGTCTATACTATTCGTCGCACTTGTCGGGCACAGCCTAGCACTGGTTAAGAAGGTCGAGCGCAATAGTTGTCTTGTTGTGCAAGGCTGGAAGCATTTAGTTTGTAGTCCTTCAAGGGTACAGATTAATAAGGCGCCCGTAGCTCAGCTGGATAGAGCATCCGCCTTCTAAGCGGATGGTCGCAGGTTCGAGTCCTGCCGGGTGCGCCATTAGGCAGCTTTGGCACAAGTAGCGCAAGATGGTGGGCGTAGCTCAGTTGGTAGAGCACGGGATTGTGACTCCCGTTGTCGAGGGTTCGATCCCCTTCGTCCACCCCATATTTCAAAAGGCGCCAGATTTAACGGTCTGGCGCCTTTGCTTTAACAGCTTCAAGCCGCGGATGTGGTGGAATTGGTAGACACACTGGATTTAGGTTCCAGCGCCGCGAGGCGTAAGAGTTCGAGTCTCTTCATCCGCACCAATTAAAGCGTCACTCATTGCCTGTTGGCAGGATTGGGGCTCGACAAAGAGCTTGTTTGGCTTCTTTGTTACGCAATATGGTGGGCGTAGCTCAGTTGGTAGAGCACGGGATTGTGACTCCCGTTGTCGAGGGTTCGATCCCCTTCGTCCACCCCATATTTCGAAAGGCGCCAGATTTAACAGTCTGGCGCCTTTTTTGTTTTAGCGGTTTGAGTATTCGGCGGCTGCAGGTTTTGGGTCGCGGGGCAGGGCGTTTCGTCGTATATATGTTTCTCGATGATGCCGCGCTGCCCGTCGAGCTTGTTACGAGGTCGGCTGCCGGGGCGATGATTGGTGACCTCTTCTATATATAGAAGGGTCGGCGCAGGGCCCTGGCGTGATTGGCTGTATTTGCCACCGGGGCGAAGGGTATTCGTGCATTTGCCCCTATAAATTGCCTGCTGTTTGTTTACCCGTTTTCAGTAGGGTGACTTCTTGAGTTTGACCCACTAGAATGCATGCCCTTGATTCTGGGGTCGGAAACGGCCGGCTAACGTCTGTGCAACGAGGAATATCCATGCAAGTTTCTGTTGAAAATACTTCTGCTCTTGAGCGCCGCATGAGCATCACCGTGCCGGCGGAGCGCATCGAGACTCAGGTCAACAAGCGTCTGCAGCAGACTGCCCAAAAGGCCAAGATCGCTGGTTTCCGTCCAGGCAAAGTGCCGATGAGCGAAATCAAGCGCCGCTTTGGTGCTGACGCACGTCAGGAAGCTGTAGGCGACGTCATCCAGGCTTCTTTCTACGAAGCTGTTGTCGAGCAGAAGCTGAACCCGGCGGGTTCTCCTTCGATCGAGCCTAAATCCCTGGAAGCCGGCAAGGACCTGGAGTACGTCGCCGTATTTGAAGTGTTCCCTGAGTTCGAAGTTGCCGGTTTCGAAGGTATCGCTATCGAGCGCCTGAGCGCCGATGTCGCTGATGCCGACCTGGACAACATGCTGGAAATCCTGCGCAAGCAGAACACCCGCTTTGAAGTGACTGAGCGCGCTGCTCAGAACGAAGACCAGCTGAACATCGATTTCGTGGGCAAGGTTGACGGCGAAGTCTTCGCTGGCGGCTCGGCCAAGGGTACTCAGCTGGTGCTGGGTTCCAACCGCATGATCCCGGGTTTCGAAGACGGCCTGGTTGGCGCCAAGGCCGGCGAAGAGCGCGTTCTGAACCTGACGTTCCCGGCTGACTATCAGAACCTGGACCTGGCCGGCAAGGCCGCCGAGTTCACCGTCACCGTCAACACTGTTTCCGAGCCTAAGCTGCCTGAGCTGAACGAAGAGTTCTTCACCCAGTTCGGTATCAAGGAAAGCGGTATCGAAGGCTTCCGCACCGAAGTTCGCAAGAACATGGAGCGTGAGCTGCGCCAGGCGATCAAGTCCAAGGTCAAGAACCAGGTCATGGACGGTCTGCTGGCCGCCAACCCGATCGAAGTGCCGAAGGCGCTGCTGTCCAACGAAGTGGATCGCCTGCGCGTACAAGCTGTTCAGCAGTTCGGTGGCAACATCAAGCCTGACCAACTGCCGGCCGAGCTGTTCGAAGAGCAAGCCAAGCGCCGTGTCGTGCTGGGCCTGATCGTGGCTGAAGTGGTCAAGCAGTTCGACCTCAAGCCTGACGAAGATCGCGTTCGCGAAATGATTCAGGAAATGGCTTCGGCCTACCAGGAGCCTGAGCAGGTCGTGGCTTGGTACTACAAGAATGACCAGCAACTGAACGAAGTGCGTTCGGTTGTGCTGGAAGAACAAGTTGTGGATACTGTTCTGCAGAAGGCTAAGGTGACCGATAAAGCGGTCTCTTACGAAGAAGCAGTCAAGCCGGCGGAAGCAGCACAAGCCGACTGATTGTCCAACTCGTTGGAAATACAACCATAAGCCAGCCTCGCGCTGGCTTATGCGTTTTCAAGACATGACTATTTGGGAGTAACTGCAGAGCATGTTCCGTAATTCCTATATTCAGCAGAACTCTGATATCCAGGCCGCAGGCGGCCTGGTCCCGATGGTTGTCGAGCAATCTGCTCGTGGCGAACGCGCCTATGACATCTACTCGCGCCTTCTCAAGGAGCGAGTCATCTTTCTGGTCGGCCCTGTAGAGGACTACATGGCCAATCTGATCTGTGCGCAACTGCTGTTCCTTGAGGCGGAAAACCCGGACAAGGACATCCATCTCTATATCAACTCCCCGGGCGGTTCGGTGACAGCGGGCATGTCGATCTACGACACCATGCAGTTCATCAAGCCAAACGTGTCGACGACCTGTATCGGTCAGGCGTGCAGCATGGGCGCGTTCCTGCTGACCGCCGGCGCCGAGGGCAAGCGTTTCTGCCTGCCTAACTCGCGAGTGATGATTCACCAGCCACTGGGCGGTTTCCAGGGCCAGGCGTCGGATATCGAAATCCACGCCAAGGAAATCCTCTTTATTCGCGAGCGTCTCAACACGCTGATGGCCAAGCACAGTGGACACACCCTGGAAGAAATCGAGCGCGATACCAACCGTGACAATTTCATGAGTGCAGAAGCCGCGCGTGAGTACGGGTTGATCGACGCTGTAATCGAAAAGCGTCCTGCTTAATATAAGCAGCTCAAAATAGGGCGGGTCGGCGGGTCCGATCACCTGCGGGCTTGAAAAAGCCCGCATAAGCCTTCATCTTGTGTTGCAAGCCTATCGGATTTGGATCGAACGAATGACTGACACCCGCAACGGCGAGGACAACGGCAAGCTGCTCTATTGCTCCTTCTGTGGCAAAAGCCAGCATGAAGTACGCAAATTGATTGCCGGCCCCTCGGTCTTTATCTGCGACGAGTGCGTCGACCTGTGCAATGACATCATCCGTGAGGAGGTGCAGGAAGCCCAGGCCGAAAGCAGCGCGCATAAATTGCCTTCGCCTAAAGAAATCAGCGGCATCCTTGATCAGTATGTGATTGGTCAAGAGCGTGCGAAAAAGGTTCTGGCCGTAGCGGTGTACAACCACTACAAGCGCTTGAACCAGCGTGACAAAAAGAATGACGACGTCGAGCTCGGCAAAAGTAACATCCTGCTGATCGGTCCTACAGGCTCGGGTAAGACCCTGCTTGCAGAAACCCTCGCTCGCCTGTTGAACGTTCCCTTCACCATCGCCGACGCAACCACCCTCACCGAGGCGGGTTATGTAGGTGAGGACGTTGAGAACATCATCCAGAAGCTGCTGCAAAAATGCGATTACGACGTAGAGAAGGCCCAGATGGGTATCGTCTACATCGATGAAATCGACAAGATTTCGCGCAAATCGGATAACCCGTCGATTACCCGGGACGTTTCCGGTGAGGGCGTGCAGCAAGCCCTGTTGAAGCTGATCGAAGGCACGGTTGCGTCTGTACCGCCACAAGGCGGCCGCAAGCATCCGCAGCAGGAATTCCTTCAGGTTGATACGCGCAACATCCTGTTTATCTGTGGCGGTGCGTTCTCCGGCCTGGAAAAGGTTATTCAAAACCGTTCCACCCGTGGCGGCATCGGTTTCAGTGCAGAAGTGCGCAGCAAGGAAGAAGGCAAGAAAGTTGGTGACTCCTTGCGTGAAGTCGAACCTGACGATTTGGTCAAGTTCGGTCTGATCCCTGAGTTTGTCGGCCGCCTGCCGGTCCTGGCGACGTTGGACGAGCTGGATGAGGCTGCGTTGATGCAGATCCTTACCGAGCCGAAAAACGCCCTGACCAAGCAATATGCCAAGTTGTTCGAGATGGAAGGCGTGGACCTCGAGTTCCGTGCCGACGCGCTCAAGTCGGTGGCCAAGCGTGCGCTGGAGCGCAAGACTGGCGCACGTGGCTTGCGTTCGATTCTCGAAGGCGTGCTGCTCGACACCATGTACGAGATCCCGTCGCAGTCCGACGTGAGTAAAGTGGTGATCGACGAAAGCGTCATAGAAGGCAAGTCCAAGCCACTGTACATCTACGAAAACAGTGAGCCGACAGCCAAGGCTGCGCCAGACGCGTAAGCGTTTTGCTGCCGAAATAAACCAAGGGGCCTCAGGGCCCCTTTGTTTTTACTCGTGTTTACTGTTCGCATCACGCTTGTTTTTTTTGCGCACAGCCCCCATCTTGGTTTCAAGCGTACTTTCATCTGTCATCGAGGCGAAATCATGAAGACAACCATTGAATTGCCTCTCCTGCCATTGCGTGATGTCGTTGTGTATCCGCACATGGTTATCCCGCTGTTCGTGGGGCGCGAGAAGTCTATCGAAGCCCTCGAGGCCGCGATGACGGGCGACAAGCAGATCCTGCTGTTGGCCCAGAGAAATCCTGCTGATGATGATCCCGGCGAAGACGCCCTGTATCGTGTCGGCACCATTGCCACTGTTCTGCAACTGCTCAAGCTGCCGGATGGCACCGTCAAGGTGCTGGTCGAGGGTGAGCAGCGTGGCGCCGTAGAGCGCTTCATGGAAGTGGACGGTCACCTGCGCGCGGAAGTGGCCTTGATCGACGAAGTCGACGCGCCTGAACGCGAATCGGAAGTTTTTGTTCGCAGCCTGCTTTCGCAGTTCGAGCAATACGTACAACTGGGCAAAAAAGTCCCGGCTGAAGTCCTGTCCTCCCTCAACAGCATTGATGAGCCAAGCCGCCTGGTCGATACCATGGCCGCGCACATGGCGCTGAAAATCGAGCAGAAACAGGACATTCTCGAGATTATCGATTTGTCTGCCCGGGTCGAGCACGTCCTGGCGTTGCTGGATGCTGAAATCGACCTGTTGCAGGTTGAAAAGCGTATTCGTGGTCGCGTTAAAAAGCAGATGGAGCGCAGCCAGCGCGAGTACTACCTGAATGAGCAGATGAAGGCCATTCAGAAAGAGTTGGGCGACAGCGAGGAAGGTCATAACGAAATCGAAGAGCTGAAAAAGCGCATCGATGCCGCCGGCCTGCCGAAAGACGCGCTGGCCAAGGCCACCGCTGAGCTGAACAAACTCAAGCAAATGTCCCCGATGTCGGCTGAAGCCACCGTGGTTCGTTCCTACATCGACTGGCTGGTGCAGGTGCCGTGGAAGGCTCAGACTAAAGTGCGCCTGGACCTCGCCCGGGCAGAAGACATTCTCGACGCCGATCACTACGGCCTTGAAGAGGTCAAGGATCGCATCCTCGAATACCTCGCCGTGCAAAAGCGCGTGAAGAAGATTCGTGGCCCGGTGTTGTGCCTGGTCGGGCCGCCTGGTGTGGGTAAAACCTCGCTGGCGGAGTCCATTGCCAACGCCACGAACCGTAAATTCGTGCGCATGGCCCTCGGTGGCGTGCGTGATGAAGCGGAAATTCGTGGTCATCGCCGGACGTACATCGGTTCGATGCCAGGAAGATTGATTCAAAAGATGACGAAGGTGGGGGTACGCAACCCGCTGTTCCTGCTCGATGAAATCGACAAAATGGGCAGCGACATGCGTGGCGATCCGGCTTCTGCATTGCTGGAAGTGCTCGATCCGGAACAGAACCACAACTTCAACGATCATTACCTGGAAGTCGACTACGACCTGTCCGACGTAATGTTCCTGTGCACCTCCAACTCCATGAATATTCCGCCAGCCCTGCTGGACCGGATGGAGGTGATTCGTCTGCCGGGCTACACCGAAGACGAGAAGATCAACATCGCCGTCAAATACCTCGCGCCCAAGCAGATTTCGGCCAATGGCCTGAAGAAGGGCGAGATCGAATTCGAGGTCGAGGCCATCCGCGACATCATTCGTTATTACACCCGCGAGGCCGGTGTACGGGGCCTTGAGCGTCAATTGGCGAAGATTTGCCGCAAAGTGGTGAAGGAGCATTCGCTGGAAAAACGCTTCTGCGTGAAGGTCGCCGCAGACTCCCTCGAGCATTTCCTGGGCGTGCGTAAATTCCGTTACGGCCTGGCTGAGGCGCAAGATCAGGTTGGCCAGGTCACGGGGCTTGCGTGGACCCAGGTGGGTGGCGAGTTGCTGACCATCGAAGCGGTGGTGATTCCGGGCAAGGGCCAGTTGATCAAGACCGGTTCGCTGGGTGATGTGATGGTCGAGTCGATTACTGCCGCGCAGACCGTGGTGCGCAGTCGCGCCAGGAGCCTGGGGATTCCCCTGGACTTCCACGAGAAGCACGACACGCATATCCACATGCCAGAAGGGGCGACCCCGAAAGATGGCCCTAGCGCTGGCGTAGGCATGTGCACGGCACTGGTATCAGCGTTGACCGGCATTCCGGTGCGCGCCGATGTCGCCATGACTGGGGAAATTACCCTGCGTGGACAGGTGCTGGCCATTGGTGGCCTGAAAGAGAAATTGCTCGCGGCACACCGTGGTGGTATCAAGACGGTGATCATTCCTGAAGAGAATGTGCGCGATCTGAAGGAAATTCCTGACAACATCAAGCAGGATCTGCAGATTAAACCGGTTAAATGGATTGACGAGGTCCTGCAAATTGCGCTGCAATACGCGCCGGAGCCCTTGCCGGATGTGGTTCCCGAGATAGTTGCAAAGGATGAAAAGCGCGAGACTGACTCTAAGGAAAGAATTAGCACGCATTAATACGTTTAAGCCGGGTGGCTTCCTTGACAGATTTTTAGAGCCCTTGTTATAAAGCGGCTCTTAAGTGCCTGTAGGCCATTCAGCACTGATTTTTGCTTTCACCAAAAAACTTAGAATCATACTCAAATAGATATAAGGGGACTTAGAGTGAACAAGTCGGAACTGATTGATGCTATCGCTGCATCTGCTGATATCCCGAAAGCTGCTGCTGGCCGTGCGCTGGACGCAGTAATCGAATCCGTCACTGGCGCTCTCAAGGCCGGCGACTCCGTGGTACTGGTTGGTTTCGGTACTTTCTCTGTGACCGACCGCCCAGCTCGCACTGGCCGTAACCCGCAGACCGGCAAGGCGCTGCAAATCGCCGCAGCCAAAAAACCAGGTTTCAAAGCCGGTAAAGCCCTGAAAGAAGCTGTGAACTAAGCTTCGTTCAAGCCTTTGCCTGCCCAGGTCACACGCAAGTCTGGCCTGATAGCGGAGCGGCAGCAGACCCATTGAGTCATCGGGTCGCCACGCCGGGGGTGTAGGTTCAAACCCTCGTCCGCTCTGCCAGTTACGAGAAGGCGCATCCTCGGATGCGCCTTTCTTCTATCCGGACTCTACCCACGCTCCACGGTTGCCTAAACTTTGAAGTTCAACCGTTTCTGGGGGACGCATGCTGCAGAATATCAGGGACAATTCACAAGGCTGGATTGCCAAGACCATCATCGGGATCATCGTTGTATTGATGGCCTTCACCGGTATCGAGGCCATTTTCCAGGCCACGACCAACAGCCAGGACGCGGCCAAGGTCAATGGTGAAGCAATCAGTCAGAACGAACTGAGCCAAGCGGTCGACATGCAACGTCGACAGTTGATGCAACAGTTGGGCAAGGACTTCGACGCGTCCTTGCTGGATGAAAAAATGCTGCGCGAGGCGGCCCTCAAGGGCCTGATCGATCGCAAGCTGGTGCTGCAAGGCGCGGCCGACTCGAAGTTTTCCTTCTCGGAAGCTGCCCTGGACCAGGTGATCCTGCAAACGCCGGAATTCCAGGTGGACGGCAAGTTCAATGCGGAACGTTTCGACCAGGTGATTCGTCAGCTGGGCTACAGCCGTATGCAATTTCGTCAGATGCTGACTCAGGAAATGCTCATTGGCCAACTGCGTGCGGGCATTGCCGGCAGCGGTTTTGTGACCGATCAGGAAGTCCTGGCTTTCGCGAAGCTGGAAAAGCAGACGCGGGATTTCGCCACCGTCAACATCAAGGCTGACCCTGGCGCGGTGAAACTCACCGACGAAGAGGTCAAGGCTTACTACGACCTGCACGCCAAAGAGTTCATGACCCCGGATCAGGTAGTCATTGATTACCTGGAATTGAAGAAGGCTTCCTTCTTCGATCAGGTCACCGTCAACGACGCTGAACTGCAGGCGCTGTACGAGAAGGAAATCGCCAACCTTGCCGAGCAACGTCGTGCCGCGCACATCCTGATTGAAGTCAACGATAAGGTGAACGAGGCGCAGGCCAAGGCCAAGATCGAAGACATTCAGGCACGTCTGGCCAAGGGTGAGAGCTTTGAGGCGCTGGCCAAGGAGTTCTCCCAGGATCCAGGTTCGGCCAGCACTGGCGGTGACCTGGGGTATGCCGGCCAGGGTGTCTACGACCCAGACTTCGAGACGGCGCTGTATGCCTTGAAGAAGGATGAGGTTTCGGCTCCGGTCCGTACGACCTTCGGCTGGCACTTGATCAAGCTGTTGGGCGTTGAAGCACCTGAGGTGCCATCGTTTGCCAGCCTGAAAGACAAGCTGACACGCGAACTGAAAACCCAGCAGGTTGAACAACGCTTCGTGGAAGCGACCAAGCAACTGGAAGACGCGGCATTCGAGGCCTCCGACCTGGCTCAACCCGCTTCGGACCTGAAACTGACCGTGCACACTTCCGCTCCGTTCGGTCGTGAGGGTGGCGAGGGTATTACCGCCAACCGTGCAGTGATCCAGGCGGCCTTCAGTCCTGAAGTGCTGAATGAAGGCGCCAACAGCACCGCCATCGAGCTGGACCCGGAAACCATCGTGGTGCTGCGTGCCAAAGAGCACCGCAAGCCAGAACAACTGCCGTTGGAAAGCGTCGCGTCGGCTATCCGCGCGCAGTTGACCAAAGAGCGTGCAAGCGCGGCGGCGAAGACCCATGCCGACGAGCTGATCGCTAACCTGCGTGACGGCAAGCTGCCGTTGGATCAGCCTGTGGATGGTCAGGAATGGAAAACCACCGAAGCCGCCGGCCGTGGCGAGGAAGGGGTTGAACCCGCCGTGCTGCAAGCGCTGTTCCGCATGGCCAAGCCGGTGGCGAAGGACAAGCCGACGTTTACCGACGTGACCCTGCCTGACGGTAGCCTGGTGATTGTGCGCCTGGACGCTGTCAATGAAGCGGTGGCCCCGACCGATGAAGAGAAGGAGCAGTATCGTCGCTCCCTCGCTTCGCGTGTGGGTCAGCAGGACTTCGCGGCTTATCGCAAGCAGTTGGAAGCCGAAGCGGATATCGAACGCTTCTGATGATGTAACTGTGACGAAAAAGACCCCGGCCTGCCAGCCGGGGTTTTTTTTGACCTGGTGTGATCAGTGTCCGCTTCGCAGGGTTGCTGCCAGCGCAAGTGTCGCCAACGCAACAACGATCCAGGGAAAGAAGGTAACGCCCAAGCCCTGCAGTAACATCCCTCCGGCCAAGCCACCGCCAGCAATTCCCAGGTTCCAGACGGTTACCAGCATGGACTGCGCGGGATCAGCCGAGTCGCCGGCAGACTTGGCCAGTGCTGTTTGCAGCAAGGCTGGCAGACCGCCAAAGGCAATTCCCCACAATGCCACCGTTACGTAGACCACGCTGGGTGAGTCGATCCAGAGTCCCAGCGCCAGGGCCGACGACGCGAACAGTGCGCAACTGATGATCAG
Organism: Pseudomonas sp. GQ91; assembly: GCF_059758795.1. NCBI lineage: Bacteria > Pseudomonadati > Pseudomonadota > Gammaproteobacteria > Pseudomonadales > Pseudomonadaceae > Pseudomonas > Pseudomonas sp. GQ91. Next base: position 62,620 of record NZ_JCAXED010000006.1, on the reverse strand, counting down.
CAACAGGCGCAGGCGCTGGTCAATCAGTGCTCCGACAAGCCAGATACTCAACAGGGCCGCCAGACCAAATACCAGCAGCACCTGATCGATGTCGGTGGTGAGTCCGGCGGGCGCAAGCAGAGGGGCAATATAGGTGTAGAGAATGTTGTGAGCCAGCACATAGGTGAAGGTCACGAACAGCACCGACCGTACCCCGCACAACCTCAGGACCTGGCGCAGGCCAAGGCGTTTTTCAGCACTTTGCCCGGCGAAGTCCGGTACCTGCCAGCGCACCCATGCCAGTAACGCGATCGTAAGCCCGGTCATGATCGCGAAACTCCAGCGCCAGCCGACCGCAGTGCCGAGCAGCGTGCCGGCCGGTACGCCGAGAGACAACGCCAGGGGCGCACCGAGCATGGCCACGGCAATCGCCCGACCCTGCAGATGCGGTGCCACCATACGACTGGCATAGCCCGCCAGTAATGCCCAAAGCAGGCCGGCGAATACCCCGGCCAATAAACGCGCGGTCAGGGTCAGCCAATAGTCGTTCGACAGCGCCGTGACACTGTTGACCAGCGCAAAGCCGCCGATGGCAATCATCAGCAATGGTCGTCTACGCCAACCGCGAGTGGCGTAGGTCAACGGAATGGCCGCCAGCAACGAGCCGAGGGCATACAAGGTGACGAGTTGGCCGACCAGCGCCTCGGACACCTGCAGGCCGACGCTCATCTGGGGTAGCAGGCCCGCGGGCAATGCTTCAGTGAGGATAGTGATAAACCCGGCAGTGGCCAGCGCCATCAGCCCCCCGAGGGGAAGGCGTTCACGATGAGTCGTGAGGTGGGCGGATGAGTCGGCGAGTGGGCTGCTGGGGGTCATGGGTATCGGCTCCATTTTTTCAATGCCTCAAGGTAAAGGCCAAGAATAGGGAGCTGGACAGCACAGAAAAACAGGCTAAGGTTCCGAACTTATCGGACGTTTTTGTCCGCAATGATCGGGAAGTGAGAATGGACAGCCTGGGCAGTATTTCGGTGTTTGTGCAGGTTGCGGACACCCGCAGTTTTACTCAGGCCGGCAGGTTGCAGGGAGTGTCGTCCTCGGCCATCGGCAAAAGTATCGCGCGTATCGAAGAGCGCTTGGGCGTCAGATTGTTCCACCGCAGTACCCGCAGTATCACGTTGACCGCTGAGGGGGCGCTGTTTTTGGAGCGATGCCGGCGCATCCTGGCCGAGGTCGAAGCGGCGGAGCAGGAACTGACAGATGCGGCGACCACGCCCAGGGGTAAGTTACGCATCAGTTTGCCGCAGGTGAGAGGGCTGTTGATGCCGGTGCTGACCGAGTTTATGCGGACCTATCCGGACATTGAATTGGACGTGGACTTTTCCGATCGCATGGTGGACGTGATTGATGAAGGCTTCGACGCGGTGGTGCGCACTGGCAAACCCGAGGATTCACGACTGATGGCCCGTCTGCTGGGGAATTACCGGCTGGTGTTGGTGGGTTCTACCGATTACTTTGCCCGATGTGGCACGCCGCAGCGGCCCGCCGATCTGAGTCACCATGCTTGCCTGCGCCATAGGTTCTGCACCACCGGCAAGCTGGAAGCCTGGCCTTTACGTCATTTGCCGGAGGAGCCTGCGCCGGTGCTGCGTGCGCCGCTGGTTTCGACCACCATTGAGTCTCTCAACCATGTGGTCCATGAGGGCCTCGGGATTGCCTGTCTGCCGGACTTCATGGTGCGCGAGGCGGTTGAGCGGGGGAGGTTGCAGCGGGTACTGGATGAATACCTGGAGCACAGCGCAAGCTTCTGGTTGCTGTGGCCGTCCAGTCGCCATGCTTCGGCCAAATTGCGGGTGTTTATTGATCATATGAGCGTGAGGCTTTTTCCCGCAGAACCCGTCCGATAAATCGGTGACGTTTTACCGACAGGAATCCGCGCGCAGGCGTCACGATCTGTTGCACAATACCGCCCTGAGCGTTTTTCCCAGGAATTTCAATGTCGACATCATTTCACTTGCGTGGCCTCGGGCTGGCGCTGGTGCTGGCGGGCGCCACGGGCTGCTCGTCACCCAAGACCGCTATCTATGAGCATGAAAATTTCGACGACTCCGGTACGTTTTCACGTAACTATCCGGTCAGTGATATCGCGGCCTGCGAAGCGGCCCGGCGGGCGTTGCTCAGCCAGGGTTACATCATCACCAGCAGCGATCCGAAGCTGGTAAGTGGCAACAAGAGTTTCCAGCAGACGGGTGAAAGCCATCTGCAGATCAGCTTCAATGTGGTGTGCGCCGAAGATGGCGGCAACGACCATCAAGCGACCATATTTGCCAACGCCTTGCAGGATCGTTACGCGCTGAAGAAGGTCAACAATTCGGCCAGTCTCGGGGTGGGCGTGCTGGGCTCGGTCTCGATGCCGATTGGCTCCACCGACGACTCGATGGTCAAGGTGGCCAGCGAAACGGTTACCTCGCCAAAATTCTATGATCGTTACTTTGCGTTGGTAGATGTGTTCCTGCCGCGCGAGGTGAAACCGGCGGAGCCTGCCCCTGAGGCACCCAAGGCGGAACTGGGCATTCCGGAACCGAAGGCGGCGGCTGTTGAACCGACCCCGACACCGGCGGAGGTTGCTCCGGTTCCGGTTCCGACGCCGGCCGAGCCGGTCGCTGAGCCCGCGCCGTTGGCGCCGACAGCGCCGGATGGCTCGCAACCGTTGGCGCCGCCTCCGGAGGCGGCACCGATTGCTCCGGAGCCATCCGTGCTCCCAGCCGAGCCAGTGGAAACCGCGCCCACCTTGCCGGCGCCCACTGAGCCGATTGCGCCGCTGCCGACGCCGTAGGGGCGTGGGCAGCCTCAACCCCTCAGGCATTCAACATCCGGTTAAATCCACAGCGTGCTGCTACGTTTAATCTGAAAGGGCAGCAACTCCATGCATTAAACATTTTTCTGTCATGACGGCACTTTAGGCTGGTGATGCGGGTCCTTATTCAAGTACCGCTGTCATCACCACAAGGAGTCGAAAAATGGACGATTATCAGGAAGAACTGCTGGAGTACCAGGCATTCGAATTCGATCCCCAGGATCCGATAGACGATGCCACCGAGCTGTAGGCAGGCATCAGGCGGAATGCCGCTGACTGCGGCGAAATTCCCCTGGGGTCTGGCTGTTCCAGCGTTTGAAGGCCCGTTGAAAGGCTTCCGCTGAGGCAAAACCGAGCAAGTAGGCGATTTCCCCGAAGGCCAGTTCCGTGTCGCGAATGTAAGTCATGGCCAGATCGCGACGGGTATCGTTGAGAATGGCGCGAAACTGCGTGCCCTCTTCGGCCAGTTTGCGCCGCAAAGTCCAGGTCGGCAGCTTCAGGCGTGCCGCCACCTCTTCCAGGTCGGGTTCCCGCCCGCCATTGAGCATCGGCCCGAGCAAACGGGTAATGCGTTCGCGCAGGCTGCGCGTACGGGTCAATTGTTCCAATTCTCTTTCACACATCTTGAGCAGCAGGTGCCAGGTACTCGGGCAATGCTCGGGATTACGCAAGGCCAGGGTGGTCAGGCTCAAGCGCAACTGATTGGACGAGGCCGCAAACTGGATCGGGCAGTCCCCCAGCACGTTGTAGCGAGGGCTGTAGTCGGGCGCGGCGAATTCGATTTCGACCCGCTCGGCCTGCAGCGGTTGCTGGCACAGGGTGGAGAGTTGATGCAGCCAGCCGGCGAGGATCGAGTCCACCACGAAACGGTTGTAGGCGTTATACGGGCTGATGGAATAGAAACGCAGCCACGCGCCCTGGGTATCTTCTTCAAAACTGGACTGGCCACGGTAATTGGAGCCGTAGAGTGCCTCGAAGCGCGTCAAGGTGCGTGCGGCTTCCCGCACGTTGGGCGCCTGGGCGGCGGTCACCCCGGCCAGCCCGAGCTGATTCATGCGGCTTAATTGGCCCATGCGCAGACCCAGGCCCGGATCAGCGCTCAGTTGGATGGCGGCATGCCCGAGGCGCATGTAGCGCGGGATCGACAGACGCGCCCCGGGCTCGCTCAGGCGAGCCGGGTCCAGACCGTATTGCAACAGCAGCGGCTGTGGGTCCAGGCCATGGCTGAGTAGCGCATCTGCGAGGGTATGCACAATGCCCACCGACAGGTCCCCGAGGCGCATCGGTGCAGGTTTCACGGGGTTACAACCACAGGTTCAGCAGGTGCGCGCCGCGTGCGTTGCCGTTGGCAAATACCTGGCCGTTGGCGCTGAGGAAGCTCTGGCCGCTGGTGCCTTGATCCCAGAATTGCCCTCGCAGGAAGACGCTGATGCCGGCGCTGGCCTGGCTGATGGGGGCTCGGCTGATCAGGCTCAGGCGATGCCAGGCTTCGCCTTCGCTGAGCTCTTCAGGCTTGAGGCTGACTTCCGAGGGCGTGGAAGCGCTTTTGAAACCACGCCACGGTTTGTCCCAGGCTTCACGGCCCACCACGAACGCCGGCACCGCGACCAACTGGGCACCTTGCTCGTTGAGCTTGCGGTAGTTGTCCGGGTACCAGCTGTCGCTGCCGATCAGGACGCCCAGGCGACCGGCAGGGGTGTCGACCACGTTGATCGCGCTCTCTTTGCCGGGCTCGATAAACGTTTGCTCGTTGAAGATCGGGTAGAGCTGGCGTTGGGGCTGGCCCAGAGGCAGGCCATCGCGGTCGAACACCAGGCTGGCGTTGTACAGAGCGCCATGTCCGACCTGCAATTGGCCTTGGCTGACGCTGGGGTTGGGCAGGGTGATGGAGCCCGCCACCAGGGTGACACCGAACTCCTTGGCCAGGCCGCCAAACAGCACCTGGTAATCGCGCGCCATGCTCGACGCTTTCATGCGCAAGTGGGCGTCATCCATGCGGTTCTCGCCTTGGGCGCTGATCAGTGCTCGCAGGAACAGCAGCGGATTGCTTGCCGACAGCCAGTTCATCGCTTCTTTAAGACTTGCGGCCTGGTACAGCTGGTTTTTCTCGCCGCTGATCATCAACCAGGTACCCACATGTTCCGGCAGCACGACGATGGTTTTTTCGTTGATCAGGCCCTGATCCCGGGCTTTGCTCAGATAGGCCGCCAGTTTCAGGTGCAGGCGTTCCAGGCTCTGGTAGTCGGCAGGGAACAGCTCCGGCTGGATACCCAGCAGATTGCCGCGATCGGCGGGCAGCCCTTGATCGACGGCGAGGTTGATCCGCAGGTCCGACAGGTAATGCCCCACGGGGCGTTCCTGGGTCCAGACCAGATAGGCGGAAATGGCGGCGACCAGGGCCATGGAGAGGGTCAAAGCAAGAAGTTTACGCATGGGGGAACAGACAATGGACCGTGTGCGGGGTTCGCACCTAGGGTAGGGCCCATGGATCGGCTTGCCAAGAGGGACTGCGCATTTGGATCAATAAGTTGTCAGTTTCGGTCATTGAGCGGCAAGGAGTGGGCTCTTAGTCTGGGGGACATAAACCGATGGGGCGCCGTTCGAGCGTCCCACGTCCCGTGATGATCCGTGTGGAGCTGTACCATGACCGCTGTTGCCTACCCGCACCTGTTGGCCCCGTTGGACCTGGGTTTCACCACCTTGCGCAATCGCACCCTGATGGGTTCGATGCACACCGGCCTTGAGGAAAAGCCCGGCGGCTTCGAGCGCATGGCGGCTTACTTTGCCGAACGCGCGCGCGGCGGTGTCGGCCTGATGGTGACCGGTGGCATCGGCCCGAACGATGAAGGCGGGGTGTATGCCGGTGCGGCCAAGTTGACCACCGAGGAAGAAGCGCTCAAGCACAAGATCGTCACCCAGGCCGTCCACGAGGCCGGTGGCAAGATCTGCATGCAGATCCTCCACGCCGGTCGTTATGCCTACAGCCCCAAGCAAGTAGCGCCGAGCGCGATCCAGGCGCCGATCAACCCGTTCAAGCCCAAGGAGTTGGACGAGGCGGGCATCGAAAAGCAGATCAGTGATTTTGTCACCTGCTCGGTACTGGCCCAGGTTGCCGAGTACGACGGCGTGGAAATCATGGGTTCCGAAGGTTATTTCATTAACCAGTTTCTCGCCGCCCACACCAACCATCGCACCGATCGCTGGGGCGGTACCTACGAGAACCGCATGCGTCTGCCGGTGGAAATCGTGCGCCGGGTACGCGAAGCCGTTGGCCCGAACTTCATCATTATTTTCCGCCTGTCCATGCTTGACCTGGTGGAAGGCGGCAGCACCTGGGAAGAAATCGTCCAGTTGGCCAAAGCCATCGAGCAGGCCGGCGCGACGCTCATCAACACCGGTATCGGCTGGCACGAAGCGCGGATCCCGACCATCGCCACCAAGGTGCCGCGTGGTGCGTTCAGTAAGGTCACCGCGAAGCTGCGTGGCGCGGTGCAGATCCCGTTGATCACCACCAACCGCATCAATACCCCGCAAGTGGCCGAGCAGATCCTCGCTGAAGGCGATGCCGACATGGTGTCGATGGCCCGCCCGTTCCTGGCCGACCCGGACTTCGTCAACAAGGCTGCTGCTGGCCGCGCCGACGAAATCAACACCTGCATCGGTTGTAACCAGGCGTGCCTGGATCACACGTTCGGCGGCAAATTGACCACGTGCCTGGTCAACCCGCGTGCCTGTCATGAGACTGAACTCAACTATCTCCCGGTCAGGCAGGTCAAGAAAATTGCCGTGGTTGGCGCCGGGCCTGCGGGCCTGGCTGCGGCCACCGTCGCAGCCGAACGCGGGCATCAAGTGACACTGTTCGATTCGGCCAGCGAGATCGGTGGCCAGTTCAATGTCGCCAAGCGCGTGCCGGGCAAGGAAGAGTTTTTCGAAACCCTGCGTTACTTCAAGCACAAGTTGCAGACCACCCATGTCGAGCTGTGCCTCAACACCCGCGTTGACGTCCCCCAACTGGTGGCCGGCGGTTACGACGAGATCATCCTCGCCACCGGTATTGCGCCGCGCACCCCGGCGCTACCGGGTGTCGAAAACCCCAAGGTACTCAGCTACCTGGACGTGATCCTCGAGCGCAAGCCGGTGGGCCGCCGCGTGGCGGTGATCGGTGCCGGCGGTATCGGTTTCGACGTCTCGGAATTCCTGGTGCATCAAGGCGTGTCCACCAGCCTGGATCGCGACGCGTTCTGGAAAGAGTGGGGCATCGACACCCAGCTGCAGGCGCGCGGCGGCGTGGCCGGGATCAAGGCGCAGCCCCATGCGCCGGCCCGCGAGGTGTTCCTGTTGCAACGCAAAACCTCCAAGGTCGGTGATGGCCTGGGCAAGACCACCGGCTGGATCCACCGTACCGGGTTGAAGAACAAGCATGTGCAGATGCTTAACAGCGTCGAGTACCTGAAGATTGATGATGAAGGCCTGCACCTGCGCATCGGTGCCGAAGGTGAACCCCAGGTGCTGGCGGTGGATAACATCATCATCTGTGCCGGCCAGGACCCGTTGCGCGAACTGCAGGATGGCCTGGTCGCCGCCGGCCAGAGCGTGCATTTGATTGGCGGCGCCGATGTGGCCGCCGAACTCGACGCCAAGCGCGCCATCAACCAAGGTTCGCGCCTGGCGGCCGAGCTGTAGGTAGCAGGCGGGGGATGTGTTCGAAGGGGCAGTGTTAGACTACTGCCCCTTTTTTCATGCAGATCCGTTGTCATGGGTCCTTTTGACTGGCTCCCGCACGCTCCCCTTGAACCCCTGCGCCTGGGTTGGCTTGCCGCTGCCGGGATCGAGGTGGCGGTGCTGCGCCTGGACCGCATTGATCGGCTGATCAGTGGCAACAAATGGTTCAAGCTCAGCGAGCATCTGGCCCAAGGCCGGGCAGCCGGCGCCGTGGGTATTATCAGCCTGGGTGGTGCTTACTCCAATCATCTGCATGCCTTGGCGGCGGCCGGCAAGCGCTTCGATTTCCCTACCGTCGGCTTGTTGCGCGGTCACCCTCAAGACACCCCGACAGTACGGGATCTGCAGGCCTTCGGTATGCAGTTGCACTGGCTGGGCTATGGCGGCTATCGGGCGCGGCATGCGGCGGGTTTTTGGCAGCCCTGGCGCGAACGCTATCCAGGGTTGCATCCGGTGCCCGAGGGAGGTGGTGGATTGGCTGGAGCGCGAGGCTGCATGACGCTGGTGCATCAGGTACGGGCACAGTTGAATGCGTTGGGCTGGGCCGATTACCACGCGTGGTGGCTGGCGGTCGGTACCGGCACCACCTTGGCGGGGCTGGTGCTGGCGGAGGCGGGTGCTCATCAGGTGTATGGCGCCCTGGCGGTGCCGGATGATCACGGGGTGGCGCAGCAGATCGGGGCCCTGGTGCAAGATGGCTTTGAGCTGCTCGATGCCAGTCGCGGTGGCTTCGCCAAGGTCGATCCGGTATTGCTGGCGTTTATCGAAACCACCGAACATGCCTGCGGCCTACCGTTGGAGCCGCTTTATACCGGCAAGGCGTTGCTCGCCCTGCAGACCGAGGTCGAGGCGGGACGCTTTGCGCCTGGCACACGACTGGTTTTCGTCCATACCGGCGGCTTGCAGGGCCGCCGGGGCTTCAGTCTCTAGCGCTTGGGCATCATCCGCACGACGGTGTTATCACGCATGAAGTAGTGGTGATACAGCCCCGCCAGCGCATGCAAACCCACCAGCCAGTATCCGAAGGTGCCGCCCAATACATGCCAGCCTTTGATCTGCTTGGCCAGTTCCTTGTTTTCGCCGATCAGTGGCGCCAGTTCGATTCCGTAGAACGATACCGAATGCCCCCCTGCGCTGACGATCAACCAGCCCAGGATAGGCATTGCGATCATGAACACATACAGCGCGACATGCATCAGCGTCGCGAGCAAGGTCTGCCATTGCGGCGGTGCCGGCACAATCTTCGGCGCCGCGCCTCGGGTACGTGCAAACAGGCGTAGCCAGACCAGTACGAACACCGTCAGGCCCAACATGAAGTGCAATTGCTTGATCAACGTGCGGCCGTCACTGTCTTTAGGGAAAATCCCGCGAAATTCAATGGTGGCGTAGACCACGACCAGCAATACCAGCATCAGCCAGTGCAGGGCGATGGAGACCGTACTGTAACGGGACTCGCTGTTTTTCCACGGCATTGGGTATTTCCTCACTCATCAGGGGCGAACCTCCGTTCTTTGGCGACGGAGTCCTGCCAATTTAACTCTGTTCTAGAAGGTTTGCCCGAGTGAGGACGGATGTATTGATCTCGATCAGCTGGTTTGCGGCATTTCACCACGTGCCAGGCGCCGGTTGATGTCTGCGATAACCTCCGGCAGGTCGGTGATGGTGTCGATCAGGTAATGTGGACGCGAGCTTTCGAACAACCCGTGGATGCGCTGGCGCGCGGCGTTCAGGGTGTCGCTGTGCAGCGCCTTGAACTGCTCGTAGCTCAAGCCCAGGGCGTTTCCGGAGCAGGTCAGCGCCACGGTCCACATGCCGGCGCGACGCCCTTCGAGGATTCCCGGCACGGTGTCGTCGATCTTCACGCACGCCGCCACATCATCAATGCCCAGCGCAATCACGTTGGCCAGCGCTTGTGCCGGCCATGGGCGGCCATTCGGGACTTCATCGGTGGCCACCACATGGTCGGCGACATAGCCGTTGGCAGCGGCCAGTTCCACAACCTTGTCCATGACCTGCTTGGGATAGCCCGAGCACGAACCGATCTTGATGCCTTGCTCGCGCAAGCGGGCGATGGTTTCCAGGGCACCGGGAATCAAAGCCGAATGCTCGGCGATTTTCTCGATCTGCAGCGGCATGAAACGCTGATAGATCGCCGTCACATCCGCGTCGGTAGGGGTGCGTCCAAACGTTTTGCGATAACGCTCGGCCACCTGGGGTTGGTCGCACAAGGTGCGAATGTGGTCCCACTTGCCCATGCCCATTGGGCCTCGAGCTTCATCGATGGAGACCTGAACGTCGAATTCGGCGAAGGCCTCGACAAAAATCTGGGTCGGCGCGAAGGAACCGAAGTCGACAACGGTGCCGGCCCAATCGAGGATGGCGGCCTGAAGCGTGGTGGGATTCTGGTAATTCATGGTTCAGATCCTGTGGGTAAGAGGCGAGGCACTCAGGTATCGAGGACTTTCATTTCTTGCAGTGTCCGGACGCTGGCCGCCACTGCCGCGTGCCTCTCAGGCGCGGGAGATAAATTGCGGTTTGCCTTGTTATCAATCAAATTGTTTGTTGTTATGCCAGTCATCAGTGAGGCCGATAACTATGAATCTCTTTCAACTCCGTGCATTTGACGCCGTGGCCCGTGATGGCAGTTTTACCCGCGCCGCAGCGCGCCTGTTTATCAGCCAGCCGGCGGTTACCGGGCATATCAAGGCGCTGGAGGAGCATTATCAGGTCACCTTGTTACGGCGTACCGCACGGCGGGTGACGCTGACCGAGGAGGGCGCCAAGCTGGCGGCGATCACCCGGACTATTTTCGGCTTGGTCGATGAGGCGCAGACCTTGCTGGAGGCCAACCGCCAACTGTTGACCGGGCGCCTGGAAGTGGCGGCCGACGGTCCGCACAGGGTCATGCCGATGCTGGCGAGCCTGCGCGCCCGTTATCCGGGGATCACCGTCAACCTGCGTTTGGGCAATGCCCAGGAAACCCTGGCCGCGCTGTTGTCGGAACATGCCGACGTGGCGGTGCTGACCGAGGTTGAACCGCGCAAGGGCCTGCACCTGCAACCCTTGAGCGCGTCGCGCATTTGCGCGCTGGTGCCGAGTGGCCATCCGTGGCTGGCAGAACCGGCGGGGATCCGCCTGGAGCAACTGGACCAGGTGATCATGGTGCTGCGCGAACCCGGTTCCATCACGCGCCGCACGTTCGACGACGCCTGCGCTTTGGCCGGCGTGCAACCCAAGGTGTTGTTGGAACTGGACAGTCGCGAGGCGGTGACCGAAGCGGTGGCGGCGGAGTTGGGGGTCGGCGTGGTGTCATCGGTGGAAGTCAGCCGTGATCCACGGGTGCATGCGATTCCCCTTCATGGCGACGGCTTGTTGAACCAGCACATGATTGGTTGCATGGAGCGGCGCCGGGAGTTGCGCCTGATTCAGGCCTTTTTCGAGCTGGCGTCGGGCTGACCCGCGCCCAGGCATTGAAACCCTGCGTACCTGGGGCGCCAACAACGCTGGCCGGTTTTTGGTGGAACAGAGTGTTCTTGCGCTATAAACTCTGCCGCCAAAGCGCCGGCCAGTAGACGTCTCGGCGCCATGGATATAAGAGAGTGAGTCATGGGCGCACAGTGGAAAGTCAAACATAAAGAAGCGGCATCGAATGCCAAGGGCAAGATCTTCGGCAAGCTGGTCAAAGAAATCACCATCGCTGCCCGTAATGGCGCGGACACCGCGACCAACGCCCACCTGCGTCTGGTGGTGGAGCAGGCCAAGAAAGCCTCGATGCCCAAGGAAACCCTGGAACGCGCGATCAAGAAAGGCGCTGGTCTGTTGGGCGAGACCGTGCAATACCATCGTGTGACCTACGAAGGTTTTGCCCCGCACCAGGTGCCATTGATCGTTGAGTGCGTGACCGACAACATCAACCGTACCGTGGCGGAAATCCGCGTGGCGTTCCGCAAGGGCCAATTGGGTGCCTCGGGCTCTGTGGCCTGGGACTTCAACCACGTGGGCCTGATCGAAGCAGCGCCTGACGCGCCGGACGCCGACCCGGAAATGGCCGCCATTGAAGCCGGCGCTCAGGATTTTGAAGCCGGCGAAGAGGGCGCGACCCTGTTCATCACCGAAACCACTGATCTGGACGCCGTGCAGAAAGCCTTGCCGGAACAGGGTTTCACCGTGTTGTCAGCCAAGTTGGGCTATATCGCGAAGAACCCGGTCAGCGGTTTGAGCGAGGAGCAGATGGCTGAAGTCGAAGCTTTCCTCGAAGGCCTGGACAACCATGATGATGTGCAGGATATGTTTGTCGGCCTGGCGGGCTGATCCGCCAGCTTCACCTCAGATCCCGCGATTCCGTCTTGAATCCCGCGCCTGTCCGGCGCGCGTCAAGACGGTTTCTACGGGATATCGCTCAGCGCCTGGATGATTGCCTCGAAACCCGGTCGCGCCAGCACCTGCGGCTGACAGCAACGGTCGCGCAATGCCGCCAGTTGCCGGTGACGTTCATCGCTCAAGCCGCTGTCCGTGCGCTCCAGTAACTCCCCCAGCAATATTCCGAACGCCCGTACTTCGATGCGTTGCAATGCCTGGGTTTCGGGGGTGTCTGCGGTGGCATGGAAGGATGCAGCCCCAAAGTCCCCCAACAGGCAATCACCGCTCTCGTTCCACAGAATATTGTGAGCGTACAGGTCGCCGTGGGTGATCCCGTGGCGGTGCAGATGCGCGGCCACCGACGCAATGCCACGCGCCATGCGCAGCGCTGCCGTGGCGCTCAAGCGCATGTCGGCTGGGTAAACGTCACGGGTACATGAAGCCAGGCTCGGTAAGCCGGCGAGGTTGCGATAACTCGGGTCAATCAGTTGCATCACTAGCGCGGCCTGTTGCTCAGGATGGTCGACGATGCGCCCTTCGACCCTGATCAACTGCGTATGCCGCCCAGCGGCAATGCAAGCCTGCATCTCGTGCAGCGGTGAGCCGTCACTGGTGATGCTGCCCTTATAGAGCTTGACCGCGACGGCTTTGGTGGTGCCGTCCGCGGCGCTCAGTTGCGCCTGGCGAATGATGCCCGACGCCCCTTCACCGAGCACGTCGCCCAAGGTCAGTTGCGACCAGGCAATCTCGGGCGTGGTGTCCTCGCCGACGACTGCCGCGGCGCTTTCCAGCGGGTTGCCGGCATACGCCAGCCACGTCAGCTTCGGCAGGCGTAACAGCCACGGCGGCAGGTGGGTCAAACGGTTGGAGGCGATGCGCAGCAGTTCCAGGTTGGCGCACTGGGCCATGCTCGCCGGCAATTGCTCCAGGCGATTGCCGGCGAGCATGAGTTTCTGCAAATGTGGCCGTTCACCCAGTTCAGCGGGTAACTGGCCGATGCGGTTATCGGTGAGGATCAACCAGCGCAGCAGGGGCGGCAGCGCGGCCGCCGGCAGGTGTTCGATCTGGTTGGCCTTGAAGCCGATCATGCTCAATTGCGCGCATTGGCCCAGGCACTCCGGCAGCGCGGTAAACGCATTGTCCGAGCAGAACAACACGCGCAGATGCTTCAACCGATGCAGGTCTTCCGGCAGGCTGCGCAGCGCGTTACCGCTCAGGTTGAGGATTTCCAGGGACTCGGCCAGATCGAAGATTTCCCGGGGGAATTGCGTGAGTCCGCAAGACAGATCCAGACGCTTGGTGCCAGCCAATTGGCCGGTCTTGAGTTGAGCAAGGGTATCCATGGACAGCAGCGTCACTCGGCAAGGGTAAAGGGCAAAGGCTTCATGATAACGAGGTATCGGGCGGTGGCTCTCGCTGTTGCAATTGTCCCAGGCGGCTGCGGGTGCGGGCAAGGTCGATAGCCTGGCCACCGAGGGCCGCATCCAGCGGCTGTCGACCAATCAGGATCAAGTGTTTGTCCTGGTCATACAGCACGTCGATCAGGTTGATAAAGCGTTGTTGCACGGCAATCGGACATTCTCCCAGAGCGGGCAGATCGTCGATGATCCAGCGGTCGAAGTCCTGGCACAGTTGCAGGTAGTCCATCACCGCCGTGGGTTGTTCGCACAGGTCATTGAAGGTGAACGCCAGGGTGCGCGCCTGTTGCCAGCGGGCGATCAGTCTGCGCGAGCCGACGTTCAGCGTCAGCGGCGGGCAATCGGTATTGGGCAAGCCCATTGCGGCACGTTGTGCGGCGGTGCCGGGCCAGACAAACCGGCCTTGGGCAAAGCGCTGCTGCTGATGGTTTTGCGCCAGGCCACGGTAGTCCTGGGGCGCACTGACTTCGAGAACGTCCATTCGCGTGCCGATCAGGTCGATGACCGGCTTGAAACGCTGGTGGTAGAGCGGGTTGGGCAGCAGGCCTTCGGGTGCATGATTGGAGGTTGCCAGCACCAGGATCCCGCGCTGGAACAGCGCCTTGAACAGGCGCGTAATGAGCATTGCATCGCCGATGTCATGCACATGGAATTCGTCGAAACACAGGACCCGACAACGCTCCAGTAATTGATCGAGGGTGCTGGCGAGCGCGTCGGGCTGTTGGCGATGGGCGAACATGCCCTGATGCAAGCGGGCAAAAAAATCATGGAAGTGCAACCGCTGCTTCTCGGGCACGGGCAGCGCCTGGAAAAAACCGTCCAGCAGCCAGCTTTTGCCGCGACCAACGGCCCCGTGCAAATACACGCCCCGGGTCGGCCGTCCAGCCAACAGCAGCGCGGCCTGTCGGGACATGGCCTGAATCGCCTGCACTTGGCTGGGGCTGAGGGTGTAGCCCTGCTGTCGGGCTTTGTCGTCGAAGAACGAATGAATGACCTGAGCGTTATCAACGCCGGGCTTCTTCCTCAATAACCGGTTGAGCAGGGGCCGGCGCTGTGAACGGTCTGGTGGTAAGGCGGCCAATGGCAATTACCCTGGTGTTTGGCGATCGCTCACTTTAGAGCGCTCGACCGGGTTTGACCATAATCTGCCGCCGGGTTCGAGCGTCTAGAACCGCATCGTCTGCTTGAGCATTTGTGTCGTCGACGCATCCACCGGGCTGACCATCGCATAGTTGTAGCCGGGACTCGACCAGTATTCGGCCCGGAGCCCGTCGGCGCTGCGGCTGCCATGGGGGAGCAGATAATTCCGCGGGCCGGGCGGACGAATATAGAAGCTGATGCGCCGGCCTTGTTGATTCTCGTAGAGCACCATGGCCGCTGCGCCCTGGTCGGTGCTGAGCAGGCGCGCGCTGACCGGGTTGAAACCGGCCGGGCTCAGGTCCGGCAGACGATGCGCGCGGGTGAAGTAACGGTCGAGCCAGGTTTGCATGTCGCCGCTGTCTTGCACGTGGTAGTCGGCGGGCATGAACTGATTCTGCGCGAACAGACGGTAAGCCTGCAGGGCGTCAGCCATCGGTAGCTGGGTGCTGGCCATCGTCGCTTGCCGCGCCTGCCAGCCACCGAAACCACCGATGCTGACGGCGAGCAGCAACACCGCGGCGGTGGCGAGGTGGCGCCGGGACTGGTGCTTGAGCCGCTGGCGCAGCAACGCCGGGTCCAGTCCGGGATTGGCCGGCTGTTGCAGCCCATCACCCAAGGCCGCACGCAACTGTTGGGCATCCTTTTGCCAGGCGTGGACCTGAGCCGCGACCTCGGGGTGGGTGGCGAGCCATAGGTCGAGTTGACGTCGATCCGACGCCGGGAGTTGGTGGTCGACATACGCATGTAAATCACGTTCGCTGGGAGGCAGGCTGATCATTTGAGTATCCGCAGGGAAGGGCTGGTGATTTCGCCGTCGCTGAGTTGGCGCAAGGCCTGCCGTGCGCGCGACAGGCGGGACATCACGGTGCCGATGGGCACATCGAGGATATGAGCGACTTCCTTGTAGCTCAAGCCCTCCACCGAAACCCACAGCAGCAGGGCGCGTTGCTCGGTGTTCAAGCGATCGAAGGCTTGCAGGGTCGATTGGGCGAGTACGGTGCGTTCGACCGAGGGCTGGACATCGTCGCGGCCGGTGAAAAAATCCAGCATGCGCGCATAGCGCCGGGAGCGCCGGTGGGCGTCGAGAAACTGCCGGTAGAGGATCGAGAACAACCAGGCGCGAAGATCTCCTTCGGCCTGCTTATCGCCCCAACTGACCAGTGCGCGTTCAAGACAGGCTTGCACCAGGTCATCGGCGCTGGCGGCATTGCGCGTCAGGGACACGGCAAAGCGTCGCAGCCTGGGAATGAGTTCACGCAACTGTTCGTCGAGTTCGTGCATGGGTTCGTTGTCGTTGTGCAGGGAACAGGAAGACGCCTGGGATCAAAGGATATTCCAGAGGGTGAAAAATAAATCCTAGGCGCGGGAATAGAGTTCGTTGCCAGTCGTCCTGCTTCTTTCACATCTGTGGCCACAGGCCTGGAGCACTTCATGGTAGATCACGTATCACCGCCGCGCCCACCGCTGAGCACTGCTGGCCTGATCGCGCGGCTGGCCGGTATCGGTGGGATCGTGGCTGTTGTGGCGGGGGCTTTCGCCTACGTCAATGGCACGCTCGACCCGCAACGCTTGCGCCCCCAAAACCTGGTCAACGCGCTGGAAACCAACAACGGCGTACATCCTGGCTACCGGCGTAACCATTCCAAGGGCGTGTGTGTGGCGGGTTATTTCCAGAGCGATCCCTCCGTGCGCGCGTACTCCAGTGCCGAGGTTTTCAGCGAGGCGCGTACGCCGGTGATCGGTCGTTTTGCCTTGCCGAGTGGCAACCCGTATGCCCCGGACAGCAGCGTGCCGATTCGCAGCCTGGCGCTGCAGTTCAGCCAGGCCAACGGCCAGCAATGGCGCACCGGAATGAACAGCATGCCAGTGTTTCCGGTGGGCACGCCCGAAGCGTTTTATCAACTGCTCAAGGCCGGTGCGCCGGATCCTGCGACCGGTAAGCCGAACCCGGCCAATATGCCCGCGTTCTTTGCGGCTCATCCAGAGACGGCGCCGTTCCTGGCTTGGGTCAAGACCGCCAAGCCCTCGGCCAGTTATGCCACCGAGACCTACAACGGTATCAACGCCTTTTACTTGGTGAATGCCAATGGGCAGCGCCAGGCCGTGCGCTGGGGCGTGGTGCCGGTGAGTCAGGGTGCAATCGCGGCCACGCCGGCGAATGGCGCTGATTTTCTGCAGGAGGATCTGGTGCAACGCCTGGCGGCCGGGCCTGTGCGCTGGCACTTGATGATCACCCTGGCCAATCCCGAGGATCCGGTGGATGACGCGAGCAAGGTCTGGGGCGGTGAGCATACAGTCTTGAACGCCGGGACACTGGTGCTGCAAAGCAGCCAGCCGCAGATCGACGGCGCTTGCCGCGATATCAACTTTGATCCGCTGATCCTGCCGAGCGGTATCGAGGCGTCCAACGACCCGTTGCTGGCCGCACGCTCGGCGGCGTATGCCAGTTCCTATCTGCGTCGCACCAGTGAAGTCAGCCAGTTGCACAGCGCCCCTCAGGAGTCCAAGCCATGAATGCACAACCCCGGTTTTTTGCGCCATTGGCGCGCTTGCTGCATTGGTTGATGGCGCTGATGGTCATCGCCATGCTGTTTATCGGTGCGGGCATGGCGGCCTCGGTTTCCCAGCGTCACGAGTGGTTGTTGAACCTGCATAAACCGTTGGGCATTGCGATCCTGGCGCTGGTGATCGTACGTTTGCTGGTGCGCTTTTCTACCCGACAACCACCCTTGCCAGCCGACTTGCCGAGGTGGCAAGTGCTGGCGGCCAAGGCGTCCCATGTGTTGCTGTATGGGTTGATGCTGATATTGCCGATGCTGGGGTGGGCGATGATCTCTGCCGCGGGTGATCCGGTAATGCTCAGCAGTTCCGTGCAGTTGCCGGCGTTGTTGCCGGCCAACGCGTCGCTGTTTGCGCTGTTGCGCAAGGCGCACGGTTTTCTCGCCTATCTACTGTTTTTGACGGTATTGCTGCACCTGGCGGCGGCGCTGTTTCATGCATGGGTGCGCCGCGACGGGGTGTTGCAAAGCATGACCGGCAGCAAAAACTGACGCTTAACCCCGGGACGGCTGCGGTTGTACCGCCGTCGCCGGCCCCAGGGTGCCCACCCAGTAGAGCAGCGCCAGCAGGTTGATGGCGGCGCCCAGGCTGCACACGGCTATCCAGCCGCCCCAGGCATACATCATCGTGGCACCCACCGAGCCGAGTGCGCTGCCCACCGAATAGCACAGCATGTAAGCGGCGGCCAGACGGCTCTGGGCTTCGGGCCGAACGCTGTAGATCAGGCTCTGGCTGGTGACGTGCACGGCTTGCAGGCCAAGGTCGAAGGCAATCACGCCGAGCAGCAATGCCCACAGCGAAGAGTGGATGAAGGCGATGGCCAGCCAGGACAGCAGCATCAGGCTCAGTGCGGCGCCACTCACCCATTGCGCCAGACCTCGATCTGCCCAGTGGCCGGCACGCGCCGCACCCAGGGCGCCGGCCGCGCCAGCAAGTCCGAACAAACCTATTTGCGTGTGGGACAGCGACAGCGGTGGTGCACTCAAGGGCAGTACCAGCGGTGTCCATAACACGGTCCCGGCGGCGAAAATCAACAGCGCCAATACCGCGCGATCCCGTAATACCTTCTCCTGGCGAAACAGGCTGAACACCGAATAAATCAAGTGGCGGTACGCCGTCGAAGCCCGGGGTTCCTCGTTGCTAGGCAGGACCCGCCACAGCAACAGCGCCATCAGCAGCGTCAAGCCGGCCGAGAGCAGGTACACCGAGCGCCACCCGGCCAGGTCTGCCATTAGACCGGACACCGTGCGCGCCAACAGCAGGCCGACGACAATGCCGCTGGTGACGAGGCCCACCACATGCCCCCGTTGCCGCGGGGGTGCGAGGTGGGCGGCGTAGGCCACCAGTACTTGCGTCACCACTGCCAGCAAGCCGGTCAACAGCATCCCGGCCAGCAACCATGCGCCATTGGTAGAAAAGGCCACCCATAAGACGGCGAACGTCGACAGCAACAATTGACTGACGATCAAGCGTCGGCGGTTCAGCAAATCCCCCAGCGGCACCAACAGTAACAGGCCAATGCCGTAGCCGACCTGGGTCAGGGTAATGATGATGCCAACGCTGGCGTGTTCCATGCCGAAGGTCTTCGCCATGGCGTCCAGCAAGGGCTGGGCGTAATACACATTTGCCACCGACAAGCCACAGGCGATCGCGAACAGCAGGATTACGGCGCCGCTCAATGGGGATTGGGACATGATGGGGTTCCTGAGTTGGTTTCAATTTAAAACCAGTTGTACGGTAGGTATTCTGGTTTTATATTGCAACTACATTTTTCCGGGAAGCAGGAGTCGAGCATGGTCAAACTCAGCCGTTTTGAAAGTGCCGAATGCCCGGTGGCGCGCTCGCTCGATGCCATCGGCGATGGCTGGGCGCTGTTGATTATCCGTGATGCGTTCGACGGCATTCGCCGCTTTGGCGAATTCCAGCGCAGTTTGGGGATGGCCAAGAACATTCTCGCCACGCGGCTGCGCAGTTTGGTGACTCACGGGATTCTTGAGATCGCCCCGGCGTCCGACGGCAGCGCCTATCAGGAGTACGTATTGACGGAAAAGGGCAGGGGCTTGTTTGCCGTGATCATTGGATTACGGCAATGGGGCGAGGCGTTTTTCTATACCGAGGGCGAGGCCCATTCGGTGATAGTGGATCGTGATCAGGGGCAGCCATTGCGAGCGTTGCAGGTGCGCTCGGCAGATGGCCGCTTGTTGGGTCCCGAGGATTGTCGGCGGGTGGCGGCGCAAACCGCTGGCTGATCAGGGCTGGCGCAAGATGCCAACCATGTCGGCCACGGTGCTCAGGACATCCTTGCCCAGTTGCATGGAGCGTTTGCCGGACCAGCCGGTGCGGTGATCAGGTGCGTCGTCGTTGTCCTTGAAGGGCATTTCCAAGGTCAAGGACAGGCAATCGAACTGCTCGCCCACGCTGTTGCAGGCCAACGTCATGTTCGCTTCACCGGGCAGGTCGCGGGTGTAGCCGTGAGTGGTCTGGAAGTCGCGGGTCAGGGCGCTCAAGTGACTGCGAAAATGTTTTTCCAACTGCTCGATGCGCGGCGTGTAGCCAGGATTGCCTTCACAGCCGGCGGTAAATACGTAGGGGATTTCCTCGTCACCATGGATGTCCAGGAACAGGTCGACGCCGTATTTTTCCATTTGCTGCTGGACGAACCACACCTCGGGACTGTTCTCCTGGCTCGCACTTTGCCAAGCGCGATTGAGATCCTGGCCCCTGGCGTTGGTGCGCAGGTGACCGTGGAACGCGCCGTCCGGGTTCATGTTTGGCACCAGATACAGGTCGGCAGCGGCGAGGAGTCTTTTCAGTTCATCGTCACCGTCCTGCTGCAGGCGTTCGATGATGCCTTCCATGAACCATTCGGCCATGTGTTCGCCAGGATGCTGCTGGGCAATGATCCAGACCTTGCGTTGTCCCGCGTTGCCTTGCCCACGACGCAGCAAGGGAATATCACGACCTTCGACACTTTTGCCGATGGCCAACAACTGGGTTCCGGCGCGACTGAGCGCCTGGTCGATCAGCCAGTCGTGGCGCTTGCGGCTGTAGGGTTCGAAGTAAGCGATCCAGGCGTGTTTTTCTCGCGCCTCGAGGCTGATGTGCAAGGTTTCGCCATCAAAGCGCGTGGGCACTCGGAACCAGTTGATATGGTCGTAGGACGCCACCGCGTTGTAGCCACTCCAGGCGTGCTTGTAGGACGATTGACCGGCATTGCTCAGTCTGAAGCCATGCGTGTGGCCAATGTGCATGCCTTCGGCCTTGAAGTGGAACCATTGGAAGTGCTGGCTGCGAGTGTCCGGCTTGATGGCAAGCAGTACTTTTCGGGCATCGCTGGCATCGAGTACCTGAATATTGCCGCTGTCGAAATCGCTGCTGATTTTGATGGAGGTCAAGGCCGCGCTCATGGTCTGGTCTGCCTGATTGTGAAGGTGTGGCGGGCAGTTTACACAGGCAGGAAGCAAAATCCGGACGCAAATTGTTGCGATAGAGGAGGGGGGCGTCATCCATGACGCAGCAGCAGCTTAGAATCTATGAGATTGATTCTCAAGTGCTATTTCGGAAAGATCCGGGCTAGAGCGCTCGATCGACTTCTTTCGACGATAGTCTTTTGCTACCATGGGGGCCATCCAGCAACACACAGACTTCATTAGCCTGAAGCAACGCCAGAATAACTGGCAAAAAAAAGACCCGGCCAAAGAGCCGGGTCAAAAACCGTGATTAGCCTGATGAGGAGATATTCCAAGAGTCCGACCTAAGGTCTCTTGGTCTATCGACTGATCTCGCGACCAGCTGCATGCAATAATAATCATTATCATTTGCAAGTCAAATGTTTTTATCTGTCGGATAGAAATATTTTTTCTTCTGCTCCTGCATCCTTCCTGGATTAGCGTGTCTGCGTGTCGGGTAGGCGCCGGGGGCAATCCAGCATGGCCTTGGCCATATCAATCAAGTACACCACTGAAAACGCCAGGTCCCGGGGCTCGCCGAGCTTGCCGTTCGCCAGTTCATAAGCGATGGCAGCGGCGCTGCGTAGCAGGTCTGATGCATGCACCAGCGCATCTTCGCTGCTGATCCCAGGTTTTAACGCGAACAGGCTTTCGTTCGGTGACGGGTCGTTAACATCTTCTTTCAAATAGTAATCCAGCGCGCGCCGGGCGGCCGTGCTGCCTCGCAAAAACATCATTTCATCGTCATCGGGTGTCTCAGGTAGATGATCCGGGGCTGTGGTCATGAGGTCGGTGCTCTGAAGAAGGGTTCGTATGTCCTGGCTTGATAATAATACGAAGTGTAGTCATGTCATTTGATTGATTAATACAAACTGTTTATTGTCGACTTAAATACACAGGGTATTGTCGCGGCCCATGGATAAATGGATAGCGTTGGTCAAAAGCACCATGAAGGAGCGCAAGGTCACGCAGGACCAGCTCGCCGAACGTCTGGGCATGTCCCAGGGCGGCGTCGGTCACTGGCTGACCAAGCGCCGCGTACCGAGTCTCGCCGACATGAATCGGGTTATTGCGGAGTTGGGATTGGCGCAGCTTGAGGTCGCCTTGGTGATTCGTGAAAAGCCGGAGTCGGCTGACGACGACGCGGCTTCGTACGCCCGCCCCAACCCGTATTTTCGTTACCCGGTGAGCGACTGGAAAGGTGCGTGCGAGGTTCGCGAGGCGCGTCTTGCGTATGGCACGAGGCGTTACGAGTCGACCGACTATCACGCGCGTGGCGAAGCCTTCTGGCTGCAGGTGACGGGCGATGCCATGACCGCTCCCACCGGGCTGAGCATCAGCGAAGGCATGATGATTCTGGTGGATCCGGCCATCGATGCCGAGCCCGGCAACCTGGTGGTCGCCCAGTGGACCAATAGCCCGCAGGCGACGTTTCGCAAGCTGTCGGAGGAGAGCGGCCAGCGTTATCTGGTGCCGCTCAACCCGACTTACCCGAAAGCCCTGTTCAACGATGAGTGTCGGATCATCGGCGTGGTGGTGCAGGCAACGATGAAGTTTTAAACCTGCGTATCCAGCTCCACCAGTGCGCTGCCCTCGCCAACCATTTCACCTTCCTGGCAATACAGCGCCTTGACCACGCCGGCATGGGGCGCGCGGATGCTGTGTTCCATCTTCATGGCTTCGAGCACCACCAGTTGGGCGCCGGCTTCCACAGCCTGCCCGACCTCCACCAGCACGCGCACGATGCTGCCATTCATGGGGGCGATCAGGCCGCCTTGATGGGATTGATCGGCGTCGACCGCCGCAATCGGATCAAACAGCGTTACGCGGTGCAGTTCACCGTCCCAGCGCAGGAAAAGCGCCTGTTCGCTGCGTACCGCCAAGTGCGAACGGCGTACGCCTTGCTCTTCGACCAATAATTGCTCGCCCAACAGGCGTGGGCCATCGAGGGTCTGCAGTGTCACCAGTCGATCCTGGCCATCGCAGCTCAAATGCAGCGAGGTCTCGGCGTCCAGGCCGGCGCGAAAACCCCGCGTTGTGGCCCAGGGTGAACATGGATCATCCGCTCGGACCTTCGCCGCTTGGCTTTGCATGAAAGCGTGGCCCGCGGCCTGCCAGAACGCGTCGCTCAATTCGCCGGCGGCGGGCAGCAATTGTTCCTGATAACGCGGGATAAATCCGGTATCCAGTTCGGCTGCGGCAAACGCCGGATGGCCGATGATGCGGCGTAAAAAGCCCAGGTTGGTCTTCACGCCACCGACGGCAAACTCATCAAGCATGCTCAACAGCCGCAGGCGCGCCTGTTCGCGGTCCTCTCCCCAGGCAATCAGCTTGCCGAGCATCGGGTCATAGAAAGGCGATACGCTGTCGCCCTGTTCGACACCGCTGTCGACCCGCCGGCCCGGGCCTGGGGTGGATTCGCGGTAAAGCGCCAGTTGCCCGGTGGACGGCAGGAAATCATTGGCTGGGTCCTCGGCATACAGGCGTACTTCAATCGCGTGTCCAAGCAGCGGCACTTGCGCCTGGGTCATCGGCAGCGGTTCACCCCGAGCCACGCGAATCTGCCAGGCCACCAGGTCCAGGCCGGTGATGGCTTCGGTTACCGGGTGTTCCACTTGCAGCCGTGTGTTCATTTCCATGAAGAAAAACTCGCCCCGGGCGTCCAACAGGAACTCCACGGTGCCGGCGCCGACATAGCCGATGGCCTGCGCCGCGCGGACCGCCGCTTCCCCCATGGCTTTGCGCAACGCGGGGCTGAGGCCGGGTGCTGGCGCCTCTTCGACGACTTTCTGGTGGCGGCGTTGAATCGAGCAGTCGCGTTCATTGAGGTAGAGGCAATGGCCATGTTGATCGGCAAACACCTGGATTTCGACGTGGCGCGGCTTGATCAGGTATTTCTCCACCAGCATCTGTGCGTTGCCGAACGACGACAGGGCTTCGCGCTGCGCCGAGGCCAGGGCTTCGGCCAGTTGGCTGACATCCTCGACCACTTTCATACCCTTGCCGCCCCCCCCGGCGGTGGCCTTGAGCAGCACCGGATAGCCGATGCGCTCGGCGGCCTGGCGGAAGGTCTGCAGGTCCTGGGCCACGCCGTGATAGCCCGGCACCAGCGGCACGCCGGCGGTTTCCATCAGAGCCTTGGCGGCGGACTTGCTGCCCATGGCATCAATGGCCGAGGCGGGCGGTCCGAGAAAAATCAGTCCGGCGGCTTCAATGGCGCGAGCAAAGCCCGGGTTTTCCGAGAGAAAGCCATACCCTGGATGAATCGCCTGGGCGCCACTGGCCTTGGCGGCGGCGATCAGTTTGTCGATTTGCAGGTAGCTGTCGGCGGCTTTGCTGCCACCCAGGTCGACGCGGATATCCGCCTCGCGGCTGTGGCGAGCATCACGGTCGGTGGCGCTGTGGACCGCCACGGTGGTCAGTCCCAATGCCTTGGCTGTGCGCATGACCCGGCAGGCGATTTCGCCACGGTTGGCCACCAGGACGCAGGTGATAGCAGGAGCACTCATGAACGCGACTCCTGCGATTGCCAGGTCGGCGGACGTTTCTGCAGAAAAGCCCGCAAGCCTTCCTGGCCTTCGGCGCTGACGCGGATGCGCGAGATTGCGTTTTCGCAGTAACGCCGCAGGGCGGGCGTGAGCGCGCCGTTACCGACCTCGCGCAGTAAGTCCTTGCTGGCGCGCATGGCCGCTGGGCTGTTGAGCAGCAGGTTGGCGATCCATTGCTCTACCTGCAGGTCCAGTTCGTCGCGCGGATAACTCTCGGCCAACAGGCCGATCTCCCGCGCCCGCTGGCCGCCGAAGCGGTCTGCCGTCAGGGCGTAGCGGCGTGCCGCCCGTTCGCCAATGGCCTGCACGACAAACGGGCTGATAACCGCTGGCGCGAGGCCGATGCGCACCTCCGACAGGCAGAACTGCGCGTCATCGGCACCAATGGCCATGTCGCAACAACTGATCAAGCCCAGCGCGCCGCCGTAGGCCGCGCCCTGAACCACCGCCAGCGTCGGGATCTTCAGCTTGGCCAGGTTGTACATCAACTCTGCCAGCTCTCGCGCATCGTCCAGGTTGGTGTGGTAGTCCAGCTCGGCCGATTGCTGCATCCAGGCCAGGTCCGCGCCGGCACTGAAGTGTTTGCCGCGTCCCCGCAGCACCAGGAAACGCAGGGACGAATCGCCCTGGACCCGATCCAGGGCGAGGATCAGTTCACGGATCATTTCGGCATTGAAGGCGTTGTTCTTCTCTTCGCGGCTCAGCCAGAGGGTGGCAAAACCACGCGGGTCGGTGACCAGCTCGAGGGTGTTGAAGTCGCTCATGGGATACAGCTCCATTTACATGCGGAACACGCCGAAGCGGCTCGGCTCGATAGGCGCGTTCAGCGACGCGGACAAGGCCAGGGCCAGCACGTCACGGGTTTGCAGCGGGTCGATGACACCGTCATCCCACAGGCGGGCGCTGGAGTAATAAGGGTGGCCCTGGGTTTCGTACTGGTCGAGGATCGGCTGTTTGATGGCCGCCTCTTCCTGAGTGCTGAACGCCTGGCCAGCGCGTTCGGCCTGTTCGCGCTTGACCTGCACCAGCACCCCGGCCGCCTGTTCGGCACCCATCACGCCGATCCGCGCGTTGGGCCACATCCACAGGAAGCGCGGGTCATAGGCGCGACCGCACATTCCATAATTGCCGGCCCCGAAGCTGCCACCGATGATCACGGTGAATTTCGGCACCTTGGCACAGGCCACCGCCGTCACCAGCTTCGCGCCGTGCTTGGCAATGCCGCCTGCCTCGTATTTCTGCCCGACCATAAAGCCGGTGATGTTCTGCAAAAACAGCAGGGGAATCCCCCGCTGGCAGGCCAGTTCGATAAAGTGCGCGCCTTTCTGCGCGGCCTCTGCGAAGAGGATGCCGTTGTTGGCGAGGAGCGCGATCGGGTAGCCGTGCAAGTGGGCGAAACCGCACACCAGGGTGGTACCGAACAGCGCTTTGAATTCATCGAAGACCGAACCGTCCACCAGCCGCGCGATGACTTCGCGCACATCGAATGGTTGCTTGGCATCGGCCGGGATCACACCGTACAGCTCGTCGGCGGCATATAACGGTGCTGCTGGCGTGCGCTGGACCCATTGGCCCTGTTTGCGCCAGTTGAGATTGGCCACGCTGCGCCGGGCCAGGGCCAGGGCATGTTCGTCACTGTCGGCATAGTGGTCGGCCACCCCGGAGATCTTGCAGTGCACGTCGGCGCCGCCCAGGTCTTCGGCGCTGACCACCTCACCGGTCGCGGCTTTTACCAGCGGCGGGCCGGCGAGGAAGATGGTGGCTTGCTGGCGCACCATGATCGCTTCGTCGGCCATCGCCGGTACATAGGCGCCGCCGGCGGTGCAGGACCCCATGACCACGGCGATCTGCGGGATACCCTGGGCGCTCATATTGGCCTGGTTGAAGAAGATCCGCCCGAAATGCTCGCGGTCGGGAAACACTTCATCCTGGCGCGGCAGGTTGGCGCCGCCGGAGTCCACCAGATAGATGCACGGCAGGCGGTTCTGCTCGGCGATGGTTTGCGCGCGCAGGTGTTTTTTAACGGTCAGCGGGTAATAGGAACCGCCTTTCACCGTCGCATCGTTGGCGACGATCATGCATTCGACACCTTCCACTCGCCCGATCCCGGCAATTACGCCCGCAGCGGGAACGTCCTCGCCGTAGACCTGATAGGCCGCCAATTGGCTGAGTTCGAGAAACGCCGAGCCAGGGTCGAGCAAGCGGTTGATGCGTTCGCGAGGCAATAGCTTGCCACGCGAAGTATGTCGTTCCTGGGCTTTGCTGCCGCCGCCTTGTTGGATTTTGGCAAGCAGGGAGTGCAAGGCATCGACCTGTTTGAGCATCGCCGCGCTGTTGGCGGCAAACTCCGCCGAACGTGGGTTGAGCTGGGTGTGCAAAATCATAGGCTACTCCGTAGCAGCTTCAAGTTTCGAGCGGCAAGCTACAAGCCAGGGCGCAGTCTCTTGCCGCTTGTCGCTTGAAGCTGACGAAATTCATTTCGTTTCGTTAAACAATTCGCGACCAATCAACATGCGCCGAATCTCACTGGTGCCCGCACCGATTTCATACAGCTTGGCGTCACGCAGCAGGCGTCCGGCGGGGAATTCGTTGATGTAGCCGTTACCGCCGAGAATCTGGATCGCGTCCAGCGCCATCTGGGTGGCGCGTTCGGCGCTGTAGAGGATCACCCCGGCGGCGTCCTTGCGCGTGGTTTCGCCGCGTTCGCAGGCCTGCGCCACGGCATACAGGTACGCGCGGCTGGCATTGAGTTGGGTGTACATGTCGGCGACTTTGCCCTGGATCAGTTGGAACTCGCCGATGCTCTGGCCGAACTGCTTGCGGTCGTGGATGTAGGGCACGATCAGGTCCATGCAGGCCTGCATGATCCCGGTGGGGCCACCGGACAGCACCACGCGTTCGTAGTCCAGGCCACTCATCAGCACTTTCACACCGCCATTGAGTGCACCGAGGATATTTTCCTCGGGCACTTCAACGTCGTCGAAGAACAGTTCGCAGGTATTGGAGCCCCGCATGCCCAGCTTGTCGAACTTGTTGCTGCGGCTGAAACCTTTCCAGTCACGTTCGACGATAAACGCGGTGATGCCGTGGGCGCCTTTCTCAAGGTCGGTCTTGGCGTAGATTACGTAGGTATTGGCGTCAGGACCGTTGGTAATCCAGGTCTTGCTGCCGTTGAGCACATAGTGCTCGCCGCGCTTGTCGGCGCGCAGTTTCATCGAGACCACGTCGGATCCGGCGTTCGGTTCGCTCATGGCCAGGGCGCCGATGTGTTCGCCGCTGATCAGCTTGGGCAAATACTTGAGTTTCTGTTCGTGGGTGCCGTTGCGGTTGATCTGGTTGACGCAGAGGTTGGAGTGCGCGCCGTAGGACAAGGCAACTGACGCCGAGCCGCGACTGATCTCCTCCATGGCCACCACGTGGGCCAGGTAGCCCAGGCCGGCGCCGCCGTATTCTTCCGGCACAGTGATGCCGAGCAGGCCCATGTCGCCGAACTTGCGCCACATGTCGGCGGGGAACAGATTGTCGATGTCGATCTGCGCGGCGCGCGGCGCCAGCTCCTTGGCCACGAATGACTGCACCTGGTCACGCAGCATGTCGATGGTTTCACCGAGGGCGAAATTCAGGGAGGGGTAACTCATGACAGGCACCTTTTTAAGCGTTGTGGTGGTGGGGTGGAAGCGTGCCCTCGGCGCACTCACCTTTACGTTAACGTAAACTTGCGTTGCAGGGCTGTCAATCGTAGTTTACGTTAACGTCAAGCAAGCCGTCGTCCACCGACAAAAAAGACAATGGGGACCGTTATGGATCAACCGAATCAGAGCTACAGCCGTGGCTCCCAGGACCAGGCCTTGCTGGCCATGACCATTGGCCAGGCGTTCGACCAGACGGTCGCGCGATACGCGGAGGGCGACGCCCTGGTGGTTCGCCACCAGCACCTGCATTACACCTGGCGGCAACTGGGCGAGGCGGTCGACCTGCATGCCCGGGCGTTGCTGGCGTTGGGCTTGCAGGCGGGTGATCGGTTGGGTATCTGGGCCCCGAACTGTGCCGAGTGGTGCATCAGTCAGGTGGCCAGCGCCAAGCTCGGGGTGATTCTGGTCAACATCAATCCGGCCTATCGCAGCAGCGAACTGGAATACGTGCTCAAGCAGTCCGGTTGCCAGTGGCTGATCAGTGCCGGGTCTTTCAAATCCTCGGATTACCACGCCATGCTGCAGGAACTGGTGCCTGAACTGGGTGAGCAACCCATCGGCCAGGTGCAGTGCGAGACACTTCCCGACCTGCGGGGGGTGATCAGTCTTGATCCGCGACCGCCTTCGGGATTCCTGCCCTGGTCGCACCTCTCGACCCTCGGCGCGGACGTCCCGATGACCCAGTTGCATGCCCGTCAGGCCAGCCTGCACTTCGCTCAAGCCGTCAACATCCAGTACACCTCCGGCACCACCGGTTTTCCGAAGGGCGCGACCCTCAGTCATCACAACATTCTGAATAACGGCTACATGGTCGGCGAAAGCCTGGGGCTGACGGCACAAGACCGCCTGGTGATTCCCGTACCGCTTTATCACTGCTTCGGCATGGTGATGGGTAACCTGGGGTGTATCACCCATGGCACCACGATGATTTATCCCAATGACGGGTTCGATCCTTTGTTGACATTGACCACCGTCGCCGAAGAACAGGCCACCGGGCTCTACGGCGTGCCGACGATGTTTATCGCGATGCTCGATCATCCACGCCGCGGCGAGTTCGACGTGTCGAGCCTGCGCACCGGGATCATGGCTGGCGCCACTTGCCCGATCGAGGTGATGCGTCGGGTGATCAGCGAGATGCACATGGGTGAGGTGCAGATTGCCTACGGCATGACCGAAACCAGCCCGGTGTCGCTGCAGACCGGGGCGGATGATGACCTGGAACGTCGTGTCACCACCGTGGGGCGCACCCAGCCGCAACTGGAAAGCAAGATCATCGATGCGGCCGGTAACATTTTGCCTCGTGGTCAAGTCGGTGAGTTGTGCACCCGTGGCTACAGCGTGATGCTCGGTTATTGGAACAACCCCGTCGGCACCCGCGAAGCTATCGACGACGCTGGCTGGATGCACACCGGTGACCTGGCGAGCATGGACGAGCAGGGCTACGTATGCATCGCTGGGCGTAACAAGGACATGATCATCCGGGGCGGCGAGAACGTATATCCGCGAGAACTGGAGGAGTTCTTTTTCACCCATCCGGCAGTCGCGGATGTGCAGATCATCGGCATCCCGGACGCACGTTACGGCGAAGAAATCGTGGCCTGGATCAAGTTCCATGCGGGGCATGTGGCCAGCGAACTGGAATTGCAAACCTGGTGCAAGGGGCGGATCGCGCACTTCAAGACACCCCGGTATTTCAAGTTCGTGGACGAATTTCCGATGACGGTGACGGGCAAGATCCAGAAGTTTCGGATGCGCGAGATCATGATTGACGAGTTGCGTGCAAAGGGTCTGTAAGGTGGTCTATCAGATGTGAGAGCGGGCTCGCGCTCACATGGGGTGTGGTTTGACCCCTCCGGTGCATTCATCCAGACAGCACAAAGGGGACCCGAAGGTCCCCTTTAATTTGTCGTTGCCGTGCTCTTTTTTATTATTGAGGGGCGGTCTGTTGTTGTTTTTGTCAACCGTGGCCCTTACCGCTGTTTTGGCGATCCCCATCCGGGATCAAGAGCAAACGTATTTTTTTGAACGCTGATCTGCTTTTTCGCACGCGATCCAACCAGTGGGTAGCTACCTTGGGGTAGTTTTATTGTTCTCTTCCCGGTTGCGAGTAACGACATCCGCCGTACCCTGAAAAGCCTATCTTCTCCAAAAAAATCTGTTAGCTGCGTCTCTGTCGTGTTGTTTTTGTTATGTCAGAGTCGGTACGTCTTATTTTTATTAGGTTTGGCGCTTTTTATTCTTGTTATGCCAAAGAGATAGCAGAAGCCGTGCCAACTTTTTTAAATCCTTTTAAATCAATGACTTGTTATTTTTGATCGAAATTTATTTCCGTGAATGCGACAAGGTATGTTCCCGCGTTACCCGTTGCGTCTATGCGCGGTAACACATTGTCACATGCAGGTTACTCATCGGGCGGTACGCGCCTTGACCACACGCGAGCCGGTAGGGCGGCCCAATACGCCACTGATCTGTTGGCCAGCCAGGATCAATTGCTCCAGGTCGACCCCGGTGTCGATCCCCAGGCCTTCGAGCAGGTACAGCACGTCTTCGGTGGCGACGTTACCGCTGGCGCCCTTGGCATACGGACAGCCGCCGAGTCCGGCGATGGAACTGTCGAATACCTGGATACCTTCCAGAAGACTGGCGTAGATATTGGCGATGGCCTGACCGTAGGTGTCATGGAAGTGCCCGGCCAGTTTGTCCCGGGGTACGTCTTTACCGACCTCCTCGAACAGGCGCCGGGTCGCGCCCGCCGTGCCGGTGCCGATGGTGTCGCCCAGGGACACTTCATAGCAGCCCATGGCATACAATTCGCGAGCGACGGCGGCGACTTGTTCCGGTGCCACCGTGCCTTCGTACGGGCAGCCCAGTACGCAGGACACATACCCGCGCACGGTCACGCCATGCTGTTTGGCCGCCGCCATGATCGGCGCGAAACGCTCCAGGCTGTCGTTGATGGAGCAGTTGATATTGCGTTGGGAGAAGGCTTCGGACGCGGCCGCAAACACCGCGACTTCCTTGACTCCTGCGACCATTGCGTCCTCGAAGCCCCGCAGGTTCGGCGCCAGTGCACCGTACTTGACCCCGGCCTTGCGTTGAATCCTTGCGAACACCTCGGCGGAGCCGGCCATTTGCGGCACCCACTTGGGCGACACGAAACTGCCCACTTCGATATAGCTCAGGCCAGCGGCGGTCAACGCGTCCACCAGGTTAACCTTGTCCGCGACGCTGATGGGCTGTGCTTCATTTTGCAGGCCGTCGCGAGGACCGACCTCCACCAGCCGCACGTGTGAAGGGAGGGACATGTCAGCTACCTCTTATGAGTGGTCGATCTGGTTTTGCAGAGTTTGTTGCAGCGCCTGGGTGCAACGCTCTTCGGCGGTGTCCAGTTCCAGTTTCATCTGTTCGATGTCCAGCAGTTGTTGCTCCAGTTGCTCGCGACGCTCGGTGATTTTTGCCAGCATGCTGTGCAACTGTTTCTGATTGCCGCTGGAAGGGTCGTAGAGTTCGATCAGCTCGCGGCATTCGGCCAGGGAAAAACCGATGCGCTTGCCGCGCAGGATCAGCTTCAGGCTGACCTTGTCGCGTGGCGAATAAACGCGCTCCTGGCCCCGTCGTTCCGGGGCCAGGAGACCTTGTTCTTCATAGAAGCGAATGGCGCGGGTGGTGATATCGAGCTCGCGGGCGAGGTCGGAAATGCTGTAGGTCGTGCTCATGGGGGCGCTCAAGAAAGTCCTGGCGCTAAGCTAATGGCTGCTTGACGTATACGTCAAGCGCATCACCTGTCTTGAAGCGCGATGGTTTACCTGTGGCAAACCCTAATGCCGTTCAGTTAAGCCAGTGAAGCGCTTGATATCGCTTGTGTGGCGAGGGGGCTTGGCCTTTGGTTTGAGGGCTGCTGCGCAGCCCAACGGGGGACAAGCCCCCTCGCCACAGGACAAGCCTTCTCGCCACAGGACAAGCCCTCTCGCCACAGGACAAGCAACCTCGCTACGGTCGCGTGTCAGCCTGTTGTTTGTCCAGCTTCTTCTCATGGGCGGTGACCTGCTGGCACAACTCAATCATTTGCTCACGCATCCAGCGGTTGGCCGGGTCCTGGTCGGTGCTTTCGTGCCAGTACAAGTGTGTCTCCACCGGCGGAACGTCATTGACCGGCAGGTTGAACGATTGCAGTTCGTTACGTCGGGCAAAACGCTCGGGTACGGTCATCACCATGTCGGTTTGCTGCAACACTTGCGAGGCCATCAAATAATGCTGTGAACGCAGGGCGATCTTGCGCTGAATGCCCATTTTTCCCAGGGCCAGATCGACATGCCCGAGGCCATTGCGGCGGCTGGAGATATGAATGTGGGTCAGGGAGAGGTAATCATCCAGGCTCAGCTTTTCCTTGCTCGCCATGGGATGCCCCTTGCGCATCGCACACACGTAGCGGTCTTCCATCAGCTTGACGTGGCGTACCTGCGGGTCGGTGTTAAGCGGCGCATCCACGGCGAAGTCCAGGCGGCCGGCGGCCAATTCCTTGGTGGTTTCCCGCCGCTTGGACAGGAAACTCTCGATCACCACGGTGGGCGCCAGACGGCGCAGGCGCTGGAACAACGGGGGCAGGATCACCGCCTCGGTGAGGTCGGTCATGCTGATGCGATAGGTCTTGGCCGCCTGCTGCGGGTTGAAAATGCGGCTTTCCTGCACCGATACCCGCAGCAATGACAAGGCATTGCGCACTGGACCGATGATGTTCTGCGCCATCGGCGTAGGCACCATGCCCTGGGCGGTGCGCACGAACAACGGGTCGTTGAACGTCTCGCGCAGGCGTGCCAGAGCGTTCGACACCGCGGGTTGGGTGATCCCGACGATTTGCCCGGCGCGGGTCAGGTTGGCTTCGGTATAGATCGCGTCAAAGACGATGAAGAGGTTGAGGTCGACCTTGCTCAGATTCATTTCACTGCGCTCTTATTGTTGGGTAGCCATAGGCCGATCATATATCGGTGATGAATGTTAATACACGCCGAGAATAGGCTAGGTTAATTTTCGTAGCTGTTCTAGCATCGATTGCATGACCTAAACAACCTGCCAAGAAGGTAGCCGATCATGGATTTCGCTTATTCGCCCAAGGTTCAGGAACTGCGTGAGCGCGTCACCGCATTCATGGATGCTTACGTTTACCCTGCCGAGCCAGTGTTTGAACGCCAGGTCAGCGAAGGCAACCGCTGGCAACCCACTGCCATCATGGAAGAGCTTAAAGCCAAGGCCAAAGCCGAGGGTTTGTGGAACCTGTTCCTGCCGGAATCCGAGTTGGGTGCCGGCCTGACCAACCTCGAATACGCCCCCTTGGCGGAAATCATGGGCCGCTCTTTGTTGGGGCCGGAACCGTTCAACTGTTCGGCGCCCGACACCGGCAATATGGAAGTACTGGTGCGCTACGCCAACGAAGAGCAGAAACAGCGCTGGCTCGAACCTTTGCTGCGCGGCGAGATCCGCTCGGCGTTCGCCATGACCGAGCCGGACGTCGCTTCTTCCGACGCTACCAATATGGCGGCCCGGGCGGAACGCAATGGCGACGAGTGGGTGATCAACGGTAAAAAATGGTGGACCTCCGGTGCCTGTGATCCGCGCTGCAAGATCCTGATCTTCATGGGCTTGAGCAACCCCGACGCGCCGCGCCATCAACAACATTCGATGATCCTGGTGCCAGTGGATACGCCAGGCGTGAAGATCGTGCGTCCGCTGCCGGTCTTCGGTTACGACGATGCTCCCCATGGCCACGCCGAGGTACTGTTCGAGAACGTTCGGGTGCCTTATGAAAACGTGCTGTTAGGCGAGGGCCGTGGTTTCGAAATTGCCCAAGGCCGCCTGGGTCCGGGGCGGATTCACCATTGCATGCGCTCCATCGGGATGGCCGAGCGGGCGCTGGAGTTGATGTGCAAGCGGTCGGTCAGCCGTACGGCGTTCGGCAAGCCATTGGCGCGGCTGGGGGGCAATATCGACAAGATTGCCGATTCACGGATGGAGATCGACATGGCGCGCCTGCTGACGTTGAAAGCGGCGTACATGATGGACACCGTGGGCAACAAAGTGGCGAAAAGCGAAATCGCCCAGATCAAGGTGGTGGCGCCGAACATCGCGTTGAAAGTCATTGATCGGGCCATCCAGATCCATGGCGGTGCCGGAGTTTCCAACGACTTCCCGTTGGCCTACATGTATGCGATGCAGCGTACCCTGCGCCTGGCCGACGGCCCCGACGAAGTACACCGGGCGGCGATCGGCAAATTCGAGATCGGCAAATATGTGCCTCGCGAGATGATGCGTAGCGGGCAGTAGTCTTGAGGTAAAGCGCACCTCGGCCATCCATGGCCGGGGTGCAACAGAGCCGCCTTCTGTAGGAGCGAGCTTGCTCGCGAAAAACCTGAGATCGCCTCGGGGTGCCAGATTTCCCGCGTCATCGTTAACGACCTTCGCGAGCAAGCTTGCTCCTACAGACGGGGTATGGTTACAAAAAATCAGGTCAGGTATCAGGCAGTCGCGACGGGCCCCCTCAATATACCCAAACCTCCACCCGCCGGTTCTTGATCCGGCCGCCATCCGCGGTATTCGCCGCCACCGGCATCTGCGCACCGAATCCGCGTATGTCACGCATCACCACGCCATTTTTCACCAGTTCCCGGCGAACCGCCATCGCGCGCAGCTTCGACAGCAGGGCCGCACGCTCGGAATCACTCTTGGCATCGCCAAAACCCACGAGGGTCACCCGTTTGTCCTGTTTGCCGTGGCGCCTTATATAGGCCACCACTCGCAGCAAGTCCTGGCGCGCCTTGTTGTCCAGGCTCGCGCTGCCTTCCTCGAAACGAAAGTTCACGGTTAGCCGCTGGGCTTCGCGGGCGATCGCCTGGTAGTCATCGGGCATCGGCGCCCGGGGTTCTACCGCAATGGCTTGCACCTGTTGCGCGATAAAGCCGTTGGCGGCGACGATCGCCTGCCCCTTGTCGCTCTGGGCGAAATTCACCAGCGCCTTGGCCCACGGGTTCTCGCCAATGGGCGGCAGGTAGAAAAACAACCGGCGCGATAACGGGTAGTCCTCGGTAGCGATCAGGCTGTTCAAGGGCAACATGGGCTGTGAGTCGCCATCGCTGATCGCCACGGCCTTGGCCTGGCGTACGTAAGGCAAACCGATAAAGCCGATGCCCCGAGGATCGCGGCTGACCGCATCGGATAGTTGTTCGCTGGATTCGAAACGTTGGGCCCCACGCACCAGCACTTTGCCACGCTGGCTGAGTACCAGTTCTTTAAAGGTGTCATAGGTGCCGGACTGATCATCCCTGGCGTACAGATTGATGCGTCCACCCGCACCGCCCAGTTGCTCCCAACTGTCCACCTCACCGCTGAAAATCCGCGCCAACTGCTCGGTGTCCAAGGTGTCCAGCGGGTTGCGCGGATGGACAATGATCGCCAAGCCATCAATCGCGATCACCTGTTCCGCCTCAGGCGCTTTCAGGTCGCCGAGACTTTCCAGTGCTACCAGTTCGCTGTCCTTGATGGGGCGGGACGAGGCGACCAGATCGGTGCTGGCGGTTTCCAGCGCCGCAAAGCCGGTGCTGGAACCGTGGGCGGCGACCTCCACGCTGACCGTTCGGCCTTGGTGGGTCTTGCCGATGATGAGCTGTTCATTGGCATGCTCGGACGCCGCGCTGTGAATCGTCTTCAATCCCTGTTGCTCCATCAGTCCTTTGACGAGCGCCGGGCCCAGCGCCGCGCCAATCGTGTTGGAACCCTGAATACGCAAGGCCGGACCGTGATCGGGCAACGGCAACGGCAGCGGGGTGGCGGAGGCGGTAAAGGGAAGTGTGCCGAGCAGGATCAGCAGGGAGAGAACACGCGGCATCGTGCCGGCACCTTCTTTAGACAAAGGGAGTGCCGGCAGATTAAGTCAGAGGTATTGCACAAATGTGACAGTGGCGGCGTTTCGCCGCCGACGCTCGATCAGCTCAACTCAAGCCAGATCGGCGCATGATCAGAGGGCTTTTCCAGGCCGCGCAGTTCATAGTCCACGCCGGCATCCTTGACCCGCGGCAACAAGCCATTGGACGCCATGATCAAATCAATGCGCAGGCCACGCTTGGGCTCGTCTTCAAAACCCCGGCTGCGGTAGTCGAACCAACTGAAACGGTCTGTCACATCAGGATGCAGATGGCGGAAACTGTCCGTCAGCCCCCAGTTTTTCAGACGCTCCATCCATTCACGCTCTTCCGGCAGGAAGCTGCACTTGCCGGTTTTCAGCCAGCGCTTGGCATTGTCGGCACCGATGCCGATATCGCAATCTTGCGGGGAGATGTTTACGTCACCCATCACCACCACGGCCTGGTCATTGCTGAATCGGGTTTCCAGCAGTTGTTGCAGGTCTTCGTAAAAGCGTTGCTTGGCCGGGAACTTGGTGGGGTGGTCGCGGCTTTCGCCCTGGGGGAAATAGCCATTCATGATGGTGATCGGATTGCCATTCGCATCGGCGAAGGTGCCCCAGATAAAACGCCGCTGGG
The DNA here is from genome assembly GCF_059758795.1 of Pseudomonas sp. GQ91. Classification (NCBI taxonomy): domain Bacteria; kingdom Pseudomonadati; phylum Pseudomonadota; class Gammaproteobacteria; order Pseudomonadales; family Pseudomonadaceae; genus Pseudomonas; species Pseudomonas sp. GQ91. Next base: position 26,372 of record NZ_JCAXED010000006.1, on the reverse strand, counting down.
CGTCTTCGTCGTCCGCGTCAAAGCCTTTGTATACCTCGAGCGGCTCCTGGCGAGAGAGAAGGGCGACACCGTAGTGGCCTTTCTGGCCGTGATAATACACGTGATAACCCAGGGCCTGGACTTCGGCGAGCGGAAACTGGTCGTCGTGAACCTTGGTTTCCTGCAGGCCGATCACGTCCGGCTGATGTTTCTCGATCAGTGCCGCCAGCTGATGAGGGCGCGCGCGTAGCCCGTTGATGTTGAAAGAGACGATTTTCATGGTCGGCAGTCCAGACTTGGCAAAAGGCCGATGCTAGCCGACAAGTCGGGCGGGGGCCAGCGTGGCGGTAAGACAGATGCGCTGCTAATGTCCTTCTGACAGCCAACGGCGGGGAACCCGTCAGCCGCCCCGGGCTCGTACCTATAAGAGCGCAACCTTTTTGAGTCGCGCCCAGGAGATATCACTGATATGCCGGACACCTCGACCGCCATCGCCCAGATTCACCTGCTCGACCGTGGTTATTCCCGCGAAGCCCGCTCCCTGTTGTATCAGGCGTATCGCCATGAACCGACGTTCGCTTACTTGTTCGAGGCGGAACGCGCCGGTTACGAACACAGAGTACGGACGACGGTGCGAGAATTGGTCAAGCAACACTTTTTCCAGGAGTTGCCGGCCATTGGCCTGTTGGTCAACGACCGCTTGATCGGGATCGCCTTGATCGCGCCGCCACAACGGCGCCTGGGGATCACCGAAAGCTGGGCCTGGCAGTTGCGTATGTGGTTGGGCGCTGGGGTCAAGGCGACCCGACGTTATCTGGAATACCAACAGGCGGTGCTGGCGTGCCTGCCGTCCGAATCGGTTCATGTATTGCCGTTGCTGGGGATTCACCCGCAATTCCAGGGCAAGCATTACGGCGAGCAACTGCTTGAGGCCGTGCATAACTGGTGCGCCGAGGATCCCCATTCCCAAGGCGTGGTACTGGACACCGGCAATCCGCTCTACCTGGAGTTCTATAAGCGCCAAGGTTATGAAGAAGTAGGAGAGGTTGCTGTAGGCCCGATCCTTGAACACGTATTTTTTCACCCAAATCCCCAGGCGTTACAAACTGCAACGGCTTAAATAGAATTATTCAGAAAAATCCCGGTTCTAAGATGCTCCTTCGCTCGTGTAGCATCCGCGCCTATGAAGTTTCCAGGAAGATTTACCAGCGGCTTGATTCTGCTGTTCACAAGCTGCGGCGCATTGGCGCAAAGCGAACTGGACGTGCGCATCAAACCTTCAAACGACGCGCTGAAGGCCAACATCGAAGGCTATATCGGCGGGGTTGGCGAGCGTGATGAGGAAGCCTTGTTGCGCTTCAGTCGTGGCGCCGAAGAGCAGGCTCGCAAAGCGGCGCAGGCGTTGGGCTTTTATCAGCCGCGGATCGCCAGTGAGGTGCGAGGCGGCGAGAACCCGCGGCTGATCCTCACTATTGACCCCGGCGAGCCCGTGCATTTGCGTGACGTGACCATTCGCGTCGACGGCCAGGCGGCGCAACTCAAGTCGTTTCGAGTCCCTGACAGCAAGGACCTCAAGCCCGGTGCCGTGCTCAATCATGGTCATTACGAAGACGCCAAGCGCCTGATCCAGAATCAGGCATCGCGCTTCGGCTTTTTCAGTGGCCGCTTCACGCGCCAGACCTTGTCCGTCGACCCCCAGGCGGGCGTGGCTGATATCGATCTGGTCTACGACAGCGGCCCGCGCTACACCCTTGGCCAGGTCAACTTCGCCGGCGACACGCCGTTCGATGCAGAACTGCTGCAACGCATGGTGCCGTTCAAGAGCGGCACCCCTTACGATTCCGAATTAATTGCCGAACTGAACCAGGCCCTGCAAGCCAGCGGCTTTTTCGAGGGCGTGCGGGTGGACGCCGCTCCGGCTGCGGCCACCGGCGATGTGATCCCGGTTGCCGTCCAGCTGGAAACCCGCAAACCGCGCACCATGGGGCTGGGCCTGGGCTACTCGACCGACGTTGGCCCCCGAGGTAAAGCCAACTGGACGCGCCACTGGGTCAATCCCCAGGGGCACAGCTACGGCTGGGAAGCCGAGTTGTCTGCGCCCCGGCAGAACGTCGGCCTGTGGTATGACATTCCCCTGGATCCGCCGCTCACCGACAAGCTGCGTTTTGCCGGCGGTTACCAGAACGAAGAGCTGGCCAACACCGACACCTTGAGTAAATTGCTCACCCTCGGCCCTGAATGGCACAGCAAATTGCCCAGCGGCTGGACGCGAGTGATTTCCCTCAAGTGGCAACGCGAAGAATATCGCTTGGGCGACGATTCAGGCTTGAGCAATCTGCTGATGCCCGGCGTCAGCTATTCGTACCTGCGCAGCGATAACCGCATCGATCCGAAAAACGGCTATCGACTGCAATTTGATGCCAAGGTCGCCAAGGAAGGATTGGGTTCGGACACTAATCTGCTGTATGGCACGGCAATGATCAAGGGCTTGACCACCGTGTGGGACAAGCACCGCTTCCTCGGTCGTGCGCAGTTCGGCGGCAGCGCCACCAACGGCTACAAGTCGGTGCCGCCGTCCCTGCGCTTTTTCGCTGGCGGCGATCAGAGCGTGCGCGGCTACGAGTACCAGACCTTGTCCCCGGAAAACTCCCAGGGTGACCGCATTGGCGGGCGCTACATGGTGGCCTTGAGCGCCGAGTATCAATATTCCATCGCCGAAAAATGGCGCATCGCGACCTTTATCGATCAGGGTAACTCCTTTAACGACCTGGAATTTCCGAGCTTGAAAAGCGGCGTCGGGGTGGGCGTGCGCTGGGTGTCGCCCGTCGGCCCCATTCGTCTCGACCTGGCCCATGCCCTCGACGATCCGGGTGGTATCCGTTTGCACTTTTCCATGGGGCCAGAGCTGTGAGACGTGGTTTGAAAATAGCCGGCCTGACGTTGGTGGCGGTGCTGGCGCTGGTAGTGTTGGCGCTGTGGACTGTGCTGGGCACGCAGGCCGGCAGCCGATGGGCGCTGGGCCAGGTGCCGGGTCTGACGGTGGAGAATTTCCAGGGGCGGCTCGGCGGGCGCTGGAGCGCCGGGCATCTGCTTTGGCAGCAGGACAACAGCCGCGTCGAGCTGAATGCGCCGACGTTCGAGTGGTCGCCCGGGTGCCTGCTGCGCATGACCTTGTGCATCAATCAACTGGATGTGGACCAGGTCAGCCTGCAATTTGCGCCGAGCACCGAGGACAGCAGCGGCCCCATTACCTTGCCGGACTTGCAGTTGCCGGTGGCGATTGAACTGGGTGATGTTCGCGTCGGCAGTTTGCTGTTCAACGGCAGCGAAGAACTCAAGGGCTTGCAACTGGCGGCGCGCTGGACGGCTGAGGGGATGAAGATCGATGCGGTGCATCTGCAGCGGGAGGGTCTGGTCCTGGACCTGGCCGGCGTGCTGCAACCTGGCGGTGACTGGCCGTTGAGCGTGTCGGGCAATCTCAGTTTGCCGTATGCGCCCGGTGGCACGCCCTGGAATGTAGCCCTCAAGATCGACGGCGACTTGCTCAAGACCCTCAACCTTGAGGCGGACAGCAGCGGCTATCTACCGGCCAAACTGCGCGGCGAACTGCAACCGCTGATGGAAAACCTGCCCGCGCAATTGCACCTTACCGCCGATGGCTTCAAGGCCAGCGCCGATCTGCCCGACACGTTGCAACTCAATCAACTGGACCTCACCGCCAGCGGTGACCTGCACAACGGTTATCAGCTGTTGGGCAAGGCGCAATTGCCGGCGGAAAAAGGCCCGGTGGACTTGCTGCTCAAAGGCAAGGTCGACGCCAAGGGCGCACAGATTGCCGGCCTGGACTTGAATGCCGGGGACCAGCAAAGCCTCAGACTCAGTGCTGGACTGGATTGGCAGCAAGGGTTCAGTGCCGAGGCGAAGATCGATTGGCTGGACTTTCCCTGGCATCGTCTCTACCCGTTGATCGACGATCCCCAAGTGGTGATGCACCGCTTCAAGGGTGAAATTTCCTATAAGGACGGCAACTACCTGGGCAATCTCAAGGCCGAGCTTGATGGCCCCGCCGGCACGTTCAGCCTGGTGACGCCGTTCAGTGGCGACCTCACTCAAGTCTTCCTGCCGGAACTGCAACTGGTCGCCGGCCAGGGCAAGGCCGAAGGCCACTTGAACCTGCAGTTTGCCGATGGCATCGCCTGGGACACCGCGCTGGATCTTTCAGCGATCAACCCGGCGTATTGGGTTGCAGAGTTGCCGGGCACGCTCGCGGGACCGTTGCGCAGCAAGGGCCAGATGAAAAACCAACAGCTGGAGTTGAACGCCGACCTTGACCTCAAGGGACGCTTGCGCGGCCAGCCCGCGGCATTCGTCGCGAAAGCCGAAGGCGGCGGCGAGCAATGGACCCTGGGCACTCTGGATATCCGCCTGGGCGACAACCGCATCAGCGGCAGTGGCAGCTTGCAGCAGCGTTTGGCCGGGCAGATCGACATCAAGCTGGCGCGCCTGGCACAGCTGTGGCCGCAGTTGCGTGGGCAGGTCAACGGTCGCCTGGACGTCGCCGGTTCGTTGCAGGCGCCCCAGGGCAAGCTCAACCTGCTGGGCCAGCAGTTGGTGTTTGAAGACAAGCGCCTGCACAGGCTGACGCTGGACGCCAACCTCGACGCTGATCAACGGGCGAAAATCGATCTGAAGGGCAGCGGCATCCAGGCTGGCGACACTCAGGTCGGCACGCTCACCGCCAGCGCCCAGGGCGATATCAAAAAACAGAAGGTCCAGGTGGACCTGACGGGGCCTTTGGTCAAACTGGCCCTGGCCCTGGATGGCCAACTCGACCAGGGCAACTGGCGCGGACGCCTGGCCAGCGGTGATGTACACGCCGGGGGCCAGGACTGGAAACTGCAAGCCCCGGCGAAAATCGAGCGCTTGGCCGATGGCAAGCTGACCTTTGCCGCCCATTGCTGGGTGTCCGGTGCCGCCAGCCTGTGCGGTGAAGATCAGCGCCTGATGCCCGAACCGAAGTTGCGTTACCACCTCAAACAATTCCCCATCGACAGCCTGGCGCAATGGCTGCCGAAGGACTTTGCCTGGCAGGGCAAGCTCAACGCCGACGTGCAACTCGACCTGCCGGCCAGCGGTCCGAAGGGGTTGGTGTCGGTGGATGCGAGTCGCGGTACGCTGCGGGTCAAGGACAAGGATCAGTGGCTGGATTTTCCCTACGACACATTGAAACTGGAGACCACGCTGAACCCGAAGCGCATCGATACCCAACTGAATTTCCGCGGTGGCAAGCTCGGTGAGCTGTTGTTGCAGGCACAGATCGATCCACTGGCGAAGAACAAGCCGTTGTCCGGTAATTTCAGCCTGACCGGGCTTGATCTGGCCGTGGCGCGACCGTTTGTGCCGATGGTCGAAAAACTCACCGGCAAGCTCAACGGCAGCGGTCGTTTGTCCGGCAGCCTGTTGGTGCCGCAGATCAACGGCAGCGTGAATCTGGTGGGCGGCGAGATTTCCGGGCCGGAACTGCCCGTCAGCTTCGAAGGCCTGAACGTCCAGGCGCTGATCGCCGGCGAAAGCGTACGGCTCAACGGTGGCTGGCGTAGCGGCAAGGCCGGGCAGGGCAGTGTAAAAGGACTGATCGAGTGGGGGCCGGCGCTGGCGGTGGATATCAGCCTGCAAGGCACGCAACTGCCGGTTACGGTGGAGCCCTACGCGGTGCTGGAAGTGGCGCCGGAACTGAAGATCACGCTCAAAAACGACAAGCTGGCGATTGCCGGCGACGTGCATATTCCTCGTGGTGAAATCACCGTGCGTGAGCTGCCGCCATCGACGGTCAAGGTCTCCGATGACACGGTGATCGTCGGCAGCCAGACCGAGGAAGGCCAGCCGCCAATGGCGATGGCCATGGATATCAACGTGGTGGTGGGTGAAGACAAACTGAGCTTTGCCGGTTTTGGCCTGACCGCCAAGGTCCAGGGCCGTGTGCATATTGGCGACAATATGGACACGCGTGGCGAACTGTGGCTCAACGATGGACGCTATCGCGCCTACGGCCAGCGTCTCAACGTACGCCGCGCACGGTTACTGTTCGCCGGGCCCCTCGATCAGCCGTACCTGGACATCGAGGCCATTCGCCAGACCGACGACGTGATCGCCGGCATTCGCTTGAGCGGGAGTGCCGAGCAGCCCACCACGCAAATCTTCTCGGAACCGGCGATGAGCCAGGAACAGGCGCTGTCCTATCTGGTGCTGGGCCGTCCGTTGAGTACCACCGGCGAGGACAACAACATGCTCGCGCAAGCGGCGCTTGGCCTGGGGTTGATGGGCAGCGCCGGCGTCACCTCGGACATCGCCAGGAACCTGGGGATCCAGGACTTCGAGCTCGACACCCAGGGCAGCGGCAATGCAACCGCGGTGGTGGCCAGTGGCAAAATCACTGAAAAACTCAGCCTGCGTTACGGCGTTGGCGTGTTTGAGCCGGCCAACACCATCGCCTTGCGTTACCTGTTGAGCAAGCGGGTGTACCTGGAGGTGGCCAGCGGCGTCGCCAGTTCGCTGGATATTTTCTACAAACGGGATTTCTGACCGTCCGACCTTTTGCAGGAGCGAGCCAGCTCGCTCCTGTATTACCGAGTCACCTAACGATTTGTTTGACATTTGCTGCCTAGGCAGTAATATCTCGTCACACATTCGCTGCCTAGGCAGTAATAAGGTGACTTGCAGATGACCCACTTCACCCCGGAAAACTTTCACACCTGTCACCTTGGGCTTTTGCTCGGTCGCGCCGCGATTCTCAAGGACCGCATCATCGACACCCACATGGAGCCCCACGGCGTCACCGCCGCGCAGTTCAAGGTGTTGATCATCATGGCCCAGTTCGGCGTCGATACCCCGGCGGAGCTGTGTCGGCACCTGTCCCTGGACAGTGGCTCGATGACCCGCATGCTCGATCGCCTGGAGCAAAAAGCACTGTTGGCGCGCAAGCGTTCCGAACAGGATCGGCGGCAAGTGCAGCTTGTGCTCACGACCGACGGCCAGCGCCTGGCGGACATGCTGCCGCACATCGGCGCCCAGGCCCTGAACCAGTTGGCCGGTGCGCTGGAGCCGGGAGAGTTGCAGACCCTGGAAAAAATCCTCAAGAAAATGCTCATAGCTGCCGGTGATCCCATCACTATTCAGCGAGTAGGTACTCAATGAACACACGCGCTCTTTGCCTGGTGCTGGTGGCCATGAGCATGGCCGGTTGCGCCAACTACAGTGGCCTCGACACCCAAGGCCAGCGCCTCGACGCGAACAACCTGCAGGTCGGTAAGTCGCTGAGTGGTGTGACCCTGTCACCGGCGGCCTGGCCAACAGCCGACTGGTGGAAAAACCTCGCTGACCCGCAACTCGACGGCCTGATCCAGGAAGCCCTGCAGAACAGCCCCGACATGCAAGTCGCCAGCGCGCGCGCGCATCAGGCCGAGGCAGTGGCCTACGCGGCCAACGCCGCTCGCAGGCCGACCCTGGATGCCAGCGCCGGCGTCAGCCGTTCGCGCCTGGCCAAGGATCAGGACCCACGCGGCGAAGGCGATGCCTACTCCACCGTGCGCAACATCAGTGCCGGCTTCAACTACAACTTTGACCTGTGGGGCGGTCAGCGCGCCGCCTGGGAAGCCGCCTTGGGCCAGGCGCGTGCCGCCGAAGTCGATCGGCAGGCCGCGCACCTGACCCTGGCCGCGGATGTGGCCAAGGCCTACAGCGACCTGGGCCAGGCCCATATCATTCGTGACCTGGCCAATGAAGACCTGAAGCGCACCCGGCAAATGCTCGAGTTGAGCCAGCGCCGCCTGAGTTCCGGGATCGATAGTCACTACCAGTACCAGCAGACCGAAAGCCTGGAAGCCAGCGCCGAATCGCAGTTGATCGACGCCGAGAAAAAACTGCAGAGCGCTAAAATTGCCTTGGCCGTGTTGCTGGGCAAAGGCCCGGATCGTGGCAATCAACTGGCCCGGCCGAACGTGCTCAAGCCCGGCGCGGTCGCCGTACCGTCGGTGCTGCCCGCCGAGCTGCTTGGCCGTCGCCCGGATTTGATCGCCGCCCGTTGGCGTGTCGAGGCCGCCAGCAAGAATATTCTCGCTGGCAAGGCCAACTTCTATCCCAATCTCAATTTGAGCGCGAGTGCCGGTGCCGAGTCATTGCTGGGCGACGCAATGTTCGGTTCCGCCAGCCGCTTCTTCAACATCGCGCCGACGATTTCCCTGCCGATCTTTGATGGCGGGCGCCTGCGGGCCGACCTTGATGCGCGGGATGCCGACTACGACCTCGCAGTGGCCCAATACAACAAAATCCTGGTGCAAGCCTTGGGCGACGTGGGCAACACCCTCTCGCAACTGCGCGATACCGGTCGGCAGATCGAGGCCCAGCAACATGCGACCGAGATTGCCCAGGCGTCCTACGACACCGCCGTCCAGCGCTACGGCTCAGGCATCGGCAATTATCTGGATGTGCTCAGCATCGAGCAGCAACTGCTGCAGGCCCAGCGCCAATTGGCCAGTCTGAATGCCGAGCAGATCGATCTTTCGATTCAACTGATGCAGGCCCTGGGGGGCGGTTTCAACGCCGACAACGTGGCGAGCGTCACACCGCCTCCAGCCATCCGCACGAAATAATTCGAGGTACTTGCCATGGCCACTGCCGAAACCAGCAACACCGCTGAGCAACCCCAGGACAACAATCCGCGCAAACGCAAAGTATTGCTGCTGGGCCTGGCACTGATCGTCATCCTCGGCGCCGTGGGCGTCTGGGGTTGGTACGAGCTGTATGGCCGCTGGAGCGAAAGCACCGATGACGCCTATGTGAACGGCAACGTGGTGGAAATCACTCCGCTGGTCACCGGCACCGTGGTGAGCATCGGCGCCGACGATGGCGACCTGGTGCATGCCGGCCAGGTGCTGATCAACTTCGACCCCAGCGACGCTGCGGTCGGCCTGCAAAGTGCCCAGGCCAATCTGGCCCGCACGGTACGCCAGGTGCGGGGTTTGTACAGCAATGTCGATGGCATGAAAGCCCAGATCAACGCACAGAAAGCTGAAGTGCAAACGGCCCAGGACAACTACAACCGGCGTAAGAACCTGGCCCGGGGCGGGGCGATTTCCCTGGAAGAACTGTCCCATGCGCGGGACAGCCTGACCGCCGCCAACAACACCCTGACCAACCTTCAGCAGCAATTGAAGAGCACCAATGCGCTGGTGGATGACACCGTCATCTCGTCCCATCCGGACGTGCAGGCCGCTGCCGCCCAATTGCGACAAGCGTACCTGACCCGCGCACGCAGCACCCTGATCGCTCCGGTCAGCGGTTATGTGGCCAAGCGGACCGTGCAACTGGGACAGCGCGTCCAGCCAGGCACGGCGCTGATGGCGGTGATTCCTTTGGACCAACTGTGGATCGACGCCAACTTCAAGGAAACCCAGCTGCGTAACATGCGCATTGGCCAGTCGGTAGAGATCGAATCTGACCTCTACGGCAGCGATGTGAAATTCAACGGCACCGTCGACAGCCTGGGGGCTGGTACCGGCAGCGCCTTTGCCTTGTTGCCGGCACAGAATGCCACCGGTAACTGGATCAAGATCGTGCAACGGGTGCCGGTGCGCATTCACATCAACGCCGAGCAGTTGGCCGAACATCCGCTGCGGGTGGGCTTGTCGACCCTGGTCGATGTCGACCTGCACGATCAAAGCGGACCGATCCTGGCCCAGCAGGCGCCGCAGCAGGCTTCGTTTACCACCAACGTCTACGATCGCCAATTGGCCGAGGCGGACGCGATGATCGACCAATTGATTCATGACAATAGCGCCGCGACCGCCAAGGCTGCGCAACGCTGATGAGCAACCAAGCCTCTTTCACGCCACCCAGCTTACTGATGGCCACTATCGGGCTGTCTTTGGCGACGTTCATGCAGGTGCTCGACACCACCATCGCCAACGTGGCTTTGCCGACCATTTCCGGCAACCTCGGGGTGAGCTCGGAGCAGGGCACCTGGGTCATCACTTCGTTTGCGGTGAGCAACGCGATTGCCTTACCCCTGACCGGCTGGCTGAGTCGGCGTTTTGGCGAGGTGAAGCTGTTTCTGTGGGCCACCATCCTGTTTGTGCTGGCGTCGTTTCTGTGTGGTATCTCCACTTCGATGCCCGAGCTGATCGGCTTTCGGGTGCTGCAAGGCCTGGTGGCCGGCCCGCTGTACCCGATGACGCAAACCTTGCTGATTGCGGTTTATCCGCCGGCGAAACGCGGTATGGCCCTGGCGTTGCTGGCGATGGTCACGGTGGTCGCGCCGATTGCCGGGCCGATTCTCGGGGGATGGATCACCGACAGTTACAGCTGGCCGTGGATATTTTTCATCAACGTGCCCATCGGCATCTTTGCGGTGATGGTGGTGCGCTCGCAACTGAAAAAACGCCCAGTGGTCACCAGTCACCAACCCATGGATTACGTCGGCCTGCTGAGCCTGATCGTCGGCGTGGGGGCCTTGCAGATCATTCTCGACAAGGGCAATGACCTGGATTGGTTCGAGTCGAACTTCATCATCATCGGCGCGCTGATTTCGGTGATTGCGCTGGCGGTGTTCGTGATCTGGGAGATGACCGACAAGCATCCGGTGGTCAATCTGCGGCTGTTTGCCTATCGCAACTTTCGCATCGGCACCCTCGTGTTGGTCCTCGGTTATGCGGGCTTCTTCGGTATCAACCTGATCCTGCCGCAATGGCTGCAGACCCAGATGGGCTACACCGCTACCTGGGCGGGGCTGGCCGTGGCGCCGATCGGCATCCTGCCGGTGTTGATGTCGCCGTTTGTCGGCAAGTACGCCCACAAGTTCGACCTGCGTCTGCTGGCCGGGCTGGCGTTCCTGGCGATTGGCCTGAGTTGCTTCATGCGTGCCGGATTCACCAACGAGGTGGGCTTCCAGCACATCGCCCTGGTGCAACTGTTCATGGGCATCGGCGTGGCGCTGTTCTTCATGCCGACCTTGAGCATCCTGATGTCGGACCTGCCGCCGCAGCAGATTGCCGACGGTGCGGGTCTGGCGACGTTCCTGCGCACCTTGGGTGGCAGCTTTGCGGCGTCGTTGACCACTTGGATCTGGATTCGCCGGGCGGACCAGCATCATGCCTATATGAGCGAGAACATGAGCGTGTACGACTCGGCCACTCGCGATGCGCTGAATACGCTGGGCGGGGCAGGGGACAAGGCTTATATGCAGTTGGATCAGATCCTCACCAGCCAGGCGTACATGATGTCCACCGTGGATTACTTCACGTTGCTGGGGTGGATGTTCGTCGGCTTGATCCTGCTGGTGTGGCTGGCCAAGCCGCCGTTTGCCGCGAAGGCCGGGCCAGCGGCCTCCGGCCACTAAATATCCAGAGCCGGACGCAATAAAAAGTGTGGGAGCGGGCTTGCTCGCGAAGACGTTGGTTCAGTCGATACAGGAGTTGACTGGCACACTGTCATCGCGAGCAAGCCCGCTCCCACATTTGGATATCAATTTACAAGGGAACGGGGGTGTTTGGGGGTTAAGCCCCCGGCAACGCCAACTGTGGATTGACGAAGTCAAACGCCGCCAACTGGAATCCGTGCTCATCCACCTGCAACGCCCAGCCCTGTTTGTCCCAATCCCCCAGCACAATCCGCTTGGCCGCCTGGTCGCCAATCTGCAATTTATGGATCGCCGGGCGGTGGGTGTGGCCATGGACCAACGTACGCACGCCGAACGCTTGCATCACGCGCGGTACTTCCTCGGGCGTGACATCAACAATATCGTTGGCCTTCATCCGCGTTTGCGCACGGCTTTCGCTGCGCAGCTTGCGCGCCAGCTTGTGGCGGCTGCGCAAGGGCAGGTGACGCAGGATAAACAGCACGAGCGGGTTACGCAGGATGCGCCGCAGCTTCATATAGCCGAGGTCGCGGGTACACAGGCTGTCGCCGTGCATCAACAGCACCGGCTCGCCATAAAACTGCACGACACTCGGGTCCTTGAGCAAGGTGGCGCCCGCCGCCTTGCAGAACGCCTTGCCGATCAGGAAGTCCCGGTTGCCATGCATGATGAAAATCTGCGTGCCACTGTCGCTCAGCGCACGCAGCGCCGTGCAAATGTCACGCTGGAAGGGCGTCATCCCGTCGTCGCCAATCCAGGCTTCAAAGAAGTCCCCGAGAATGTACAACGCCTGGGCGCAACGGGCACGACCGTTGAGCAAATCCAGAAACGCCCGGGTGATATCCGGGCGCTCCTCTTCCAGATGCAAATCTGAAATCAGCAGTATCACCCAACGATCTCGGCTTTCTCGATGATCACGTCGTCAGCGGGTACGTCTTGGTGCCCGGACTTCATGGTGGTGGAAACCGCTTTGATCTTGTCGACGACGTCGGTGCCTTCGGTGACTTTACCGAACACGGCGTAGCCCCAACCCTGCACGTTCTTGCCACTGTGGTTGAGGAAAGCGTTGTCGGCGACGTTGATGAAGAACTGCGCGGAGGCCGAGTGCGGCTCCATGGTACGGGCCATGGCGACGGTGTACTTGTCGTTGGAGAGACCGTTGTCCGCTTCGTTCTGGATGCTTGGGCGCTTGTCTTTCTTTTCCTTCATGCCTGGCTCGAAACCGCCGCCCTGGATCATGAAGTTGCCGATGACACGGTGAAAAACGGTGTTTTCGTAGTGGCCGGCCTTCACATACTCGATGAAGTTGGCGACGGTGATCGGCGCTTTCTCGGCGTTCAGCTCGATGACGATGTCACCGTGGTTGGTGGTCAGTTTGACTTGAGTCATGTTCACTACTCTTTTCAGGGAATTCGTGGGTTCGGGCGCCGTGGCGCCTTACCGATTTGGCAAAACGGCAGCCAAGGCGCGCAGTTTAGCGTGCCCGGCAGGAATTTCGAGGTGGTTTTTCACCGCCGGTGCGTTAAATGCACCTGTTTTTAGCCATGCTCTGTCAGCGGCTTGACAGCATCAGCTATGATAACGCCTTTGTTTTATCTGGCCTGACCCGGCCACGAACCTGTCTGTTCAAGGATCCTATGAGCAAGCCCACTGTCGACCCTACCTCGAATTCCAAGACCGGACCTGCGGTCCCGGTCAATTTCCTGCGCCCGATCATCCAGGCGGACCTGGATTCGGGCAAGCACACGCAGATCGTCACCCGTTTCCCGCCAGAGCCCAACGGCTATCTGCACATCGGCCACGCCAAGTCGATCTGTGTGAACTTCGGTCTGGCCCAGGAGTTCGGTGGCGTCACCCACCTGCGTTTCGACGACACCAACCCGGCCAAGGAAGACCAGGAATACATCGACGCGATCGAAAGCGACGTCAAGTGGCTGGGCTTCGAATGGTCCGGTGAAGTGCGCTATGCGTCGCAGTATTTCGACCAGTTGCACGATTGGGCCGTTGAGTTGATCAAGGCCGGCAAAGCCTACGTCGACGACCTGACCCCCGAGCAAGCCAAGGAATACCGTGGCAGCCTGACCGAACCCGGCAAGAACAGCCCGTTCCGTGATCGCTCCGTGGAAGAGAACCTGGACTGGTTCGCCCGCATGAAAGCCGGCGAATTCAAGGACGGCGAGCGGGTACTGCGGGCCAAGATCGACATGGCCTCGCCGAACATGAACCTGCGCGACCCGATCATGTACCGCATCCGTCATGCCCATCACCACCAGACCGGCGACAAGTGGTGCATCTACCCCAACTACGATTTCACCCACGGTCAGTCGGACGCCATCGAAGGCATCACCCACTCCATCTGCACCCTGGAGTTCGAAAGCCACCGTCCGCTGTACGAATGGTTCCTGAGCAACCTGCCGGTGCCGGCCCAGCCGCGCCAGTATGAATTCAGCCGCCTGAACCTGAACTACACCATCACCAGCAAGCGCAAACTCAAGCAACTGGTCGATGAAAAGCACGTCAACGGCTGGGACGACCCACGCATGTCGACGCTGTCGGGCTTCCGTCGTCGTGGCTACACGCCGAAATCCATCCGCAACTTCTGCGAAATGGTCGGCACCAACCGTTCCGACGGCGTGGTTGACTTCGGCATGCTCGAGTTCAGCATCCGTGACGACCTCGATCACAGCGCCCCGCGTGCCATGTGCGTGCTGCGTCCGCTGAAAGTCGTGATCACCAACTACCCGGAAGGCCAGGTCGAGAACCTCGAACTGCCACGTCACCCGAAAGAAGACATGGGCGTGCGTGTACTGCCGTTTGCCCGTGAACTCTATATCGACCGTGAAGACTTCATGGAAGAGCCGCCAAAAGGCTACAAGCGCCTGGAACCCGCCGGCGAAGTGCGCCTGCGCGGCAGCTACGTGATCCGCGCCGACGAAGCGATCAAGGACGCCGATGGCAACATCGTCGAACTGCGTTGCTCGTACGATCCGGACACCCTGGGCAAGAACCCTGAAGGCCGTAAGGTCAAGGGCGTGATCCACTGGGTGCCGGCCGCGGCCAGCGTCGAGTGTGAAGTGCGTCTGTACGATCGTCTGTTCCGCTCGCCGAACCCTGAGAAGGCCGAAGACAGTGCGAGTTTCCTCGACAACATCAACCCTGACTCCCTGCAAGTACTCACGGGTTGTCGTGCCGAGCCATCTTTGGGCAACGCACAGCCGGAAGACCGTTTCCAGTTCGAGCGCGAAGGCTACTTCTGCGCGGATATCAAGGACTCGAAACCGGGCGCTCCGGTATTCAACCGTACCGTGACCTTGCGTGATTCGTGGGGCCAGTGATGCAGGCCTGACCGGCTCGCATAGAGAGAAGGAATCGTCGTGTTAACGATTTACAACACGCTCACCAAGAGCAAAGAAGTCTTCACGCCGCTGGATGGCAACAAGGTGCGCATGTACGTGTGCGGCATGACCGTGTACGACTACTGCCACATCGGCCACGGCCGCAGCATGGTTGCCTTTGACCTGGTGACCCGCTGGCTGCGTTTCAGCGGTTATGACTTGACCTATGTGCGCAACATCACCGACATCGACGACAAGATCATCAACCGCGCCAATGAAAATGGCGAGTCGTTCGATGCTTTGACCGAACGCATGATCGCCGCGATGCACGAGGACGAGGCCCGCCTCAACATCCTCAAGCCGGATATGGAACCGCGGGCCACGGATCATATCCCTGGCATGCATGCGATGATCCAGACCCTGATCGACAAGGGTTACGCCTACGCCCCGGGCAATGGCGACGTGTACTACCGCGTCGCCAAGTTCATGGGCTACGGCAAATTGTCGCGCAAGAAAATCGAAGACCTGCGGATCGGCGCACGCATTGAAGTTGACGAAGCCAAGCAGGATCCGCTGGACTTCGTGCTGTGGAAAGGCACCAAGCCTGGCGAACCGAGCTGGGAATCGCCATGGGGCGCCGGTCGTCCGGGCTGGCACATCGAATGCTCGGTGATGTCCACCTGCTGCCTGGGCGAGACCTTCGACATTCATGGCGGCGGCAGCGACCTTGAGTTTCCGCACCACGAGAACGAAATCGCGCAAAGCGAAGCCGCCACCGGCAAGACCTACGCCAACGCGTGGATGCATTGCGGCATGATTCGCATCAATGGCGAGAAGATGTCCAAGTCCTTGAACAACTTCTTCACCATCCGCGACGTGCTGGAAAAGTACCACCCCGAAGTCGTGCGTTACTTGCTGGTGTCGAGCCATTACCGCAGCGCCATCAACTACTCGGAAGACAACCTCAAGGACGCCAAGGGCGCCCTGGAGCGTTTCTACCATGCGTTGAAAGGCTTGCCTGCCGTGGCGCCTGCCGGTGGCGAAGGGTTCGTGGCACGGTTTACCGACGTCATGAACGACGACTTCGGTACCCCGGAAGCGTGCGCGGTCCTGTTCGAAATGGTGCGCGAGATCAACCGCCTGCGTGAGAGCGATCTCGACGCGGCGGCGGGTTTGGCTGCGCGTCTCAAGGAGCTGGCAAGCGTGTTGGGCGTCCTGCAAATGGAAGCCGATGACTTCCTGCAAGCAGGCGCCGAAGGACGTGTGGATGCAGCCGAGGTCGATACACTGATCCAGGCCCGCCTGAATGCCCGTGCCAACAAGGACTGGGCAGAATCCGACCGCATCCGCGACCAACTCACCGCCATGGGCGTGGTGTTGGAAGACGGCAAGGGCGGGACGACGTGGCGGTTGGCTGACTGACGGCTGATGGCTGCTAAGGCTGTGGCGAGGGGGCTTGTCCCCCGTTGGGCTGCGCAGCAGCCCCAAAAAAAGCCTCCTCCGTCCTTCAGTCCAAACTGGGGTGACAGGTTTGGGGGCTGCTGCGCAGCCCAACGGGGGACCAGCCCCCTCGCCACACAAGCGGTATCAGGCATTTGCTTAACTGAACGGCATTACGGCTGGTTCGGGGCGTTTTTTATTCGCCGTCGGCCAGGTCGAGGCGGGTGAGGTGGCCGTCGGGATACCTGACTTCGGTCAGCAAGCCGCGTGTGTCATAACGGTAAACGGTAACGTTGCCGTCAGGATCGGTCTTGCGTGTGATATCGCCCTGCTTGTTGCGCTGGAAGGTCCAGACCGCGTGGCCGCGACGCACGAGATGCAGGAACCCGTTGGCGTACTCGTAGGAAATAGGCTTGTCTTCGCCAGGAAACAGCCATATCAGCCGCCCGGCCTGGTCATACTGATAGGCCGTCACCGCGCCCAGCGGATCTTGCTCGACCGTCAACCGACCCTGTTTGTCGTATGACATGAAATACTGCGCACCGTGCGCATCGATCCGTTGTACCAGCCGCGCCCGCGGGTCATGCACATAGACTTGCCGACTGCCATCGGCGCGGGACAGCGTGACACCGCCGTAATCATCCCAGGCGTAGTGCGTGTCCATCCGCGAACAGTTCGCCCAATGGCGGACACACCGCGCAGCCTTGCCCGAGTGTTGCCACGCCCAGAAGAAACTCGCGCCAGCGGCTGACGAGCGTTGCAGCATCACCTGCTGCGCATCGTAGCGATAGCGCTCGCTTTGGCCTGCGGCATTGGTCGCTTCAACCAGCCGTTGGTGTGTGTCGTAACGGTAGGAAACGAGGGTTTGTCGAGTAATCCAGGCGTCGCTCAGCAGGCTTTGCGCGTCGAATGTCTGATAGTCGACGGCGACGATGTGTGCTTGCTCGTAGCGCAACAGCAAGGCCCGACCCGCCTGGTTAGACAGGCGCTGGATACGTCCCGAAGCATCGCGGCTGATATGCAGCCGGTTGTCATACGCATCGCTGATCGATGTCAGTAGCGTGTCGCGAAAGTGGTAGCGGCGCGCAGCCTGAGTCACGATCAGTTCATCCGGCGAAGCGCCCAGGCAGATCGCCGCTTCGGCCAGGCTGTTACTGATGGTCGGCCGCGCAACGCTGGGCAGCGCGAAGGTGCTGCTGCGGTTTTCGTGATCGGTCCACACCACCGAATCCCCCACCACCGCCAGCCGATGGGCCAGGGCGTGGCTCCAACCGAAACCCACGCCGCAATCCAGATCAACCGCACTGCTGCGATACACCCGTTTCCAGGCAAACGGCAGGACCCCGGGCAACTCACCCTCGGTAAGTATCAACAGTGCCTCGCCGGTCACCATCGACACCCGGCAACCGTCGGTGACGGTCTGCTCGGCGCTGGTAATGGCCTGGCCATTCGGGTTTTTCGACACGCACGGCGAATCATCAATCGAATCGATAAACGCAAAGTCATCCATGACGTTCTCTGCAAGAAACGGGCATTGCAGTCTGCACCGCTAAAAGACCGGCCGCAGCCGTGTGCCGGAAAATCAGAAGCAGCTTACGGCGAACGGGGGCTTTTTTGTTCGGCAGCGCCGTGCATAACTACATGGAACGGCGATCAAGCCTAAGGAAAAAACGCCTAGTTCAGCTATGTAGTCGCGCGTAATCGCTTGTACAGGGTGTTGCGACTCACGCCCAACTCCCGCGCCAAATGCGAGATGTTACCGCCGACCGCCTCCAGTCTTTGATTCAGGTCTTGCAGCGCTTGCGGCGTCTCGCGGTACACGCGGGGTTGCGGTGGGCGTTGTCCAAGGTCGATGAAAAAATCATCCGGCAAATGCTCCGGACGAATCGGCTGCTCTTCGGCCATGGCCAGGGCGACTTGCATCACGCTGCTGACCTGCCGCAAGTTGCCCGGCCACGGATGCTGCTCAAATAACGCCAGCACTTCGGCGCTGAGTCCGGCCCATTGCGTAGGGTCGCGATGCTGTTGCCAGAGTTGCTTGAACAATGCCTGCTTATCGCTGCGCTCGCGCAAAGGTGGCAGCTCCAGGGTCAAGCCGCCGATGCGGTAGTACAAATCCTCGCGGAAGCGTCCGATCTGCACCTGTTCGCGCAACGAACGGTTGGTGGCCGAGATAATGCGCAGGTCCACTGCAAACAACTCGCTGCTGCCCACCGGTTGCACGCAACGCTCCTGCAATACGCGCAACAGTCGAGCCTGGGTGGGCAAAGGCATGTCGCCGATTTCGTCAAGAAACAGCGTGCCCTTGTCGGCCTTGCGGATCAGGCCGATGCTGCCTTTCTGATTGGCGCCGGTGAAGGCGCCTTTTTCGTAGCCAAACAACTCCGACTCCACCAGTTCGGCGGGAATGGCCGCGCAGTTGACGGCGATAAATGCTTGTTGGCTGCGGGAACTGGCCTGGTGCAGGGCTTTGACGAAAACTTCCTTGCCCACTCCGGTTTCACCGTGGATCAGCAGCGGGATGTCTTTTTCCAACAGCCGCTCGGCCTGGCGCACGGCCTTTTCCACGCGGCCGTCGCCAAAGTGCAGGGTATTGAGGTTGATGGCTGCGGGTGCGGCAGGTGTTGGTTGTGCAAAGACCCGCGCCTGGATCGGCGTTTGTTTAGGCCGCTTCAGCAAACATTGAAAGCGATTGCGCCCGGCGGCTTGCAGGGCGAACGGCAAGCCTTCGGGTTGATTGAGCAGTTCCAGCAACGACACTTTGAACAAGCTGTCGATCATCACCCGTGACAGGCTGATGCCCAGCAAATTATCGGCGCGGCGGTTGGCCGACAGCACCTGGCCGCTTTCATCGAAGATCAGCAGGCCAGCCCATTGGCTGTCTAGGTTGTTCAGCCCGGTATTGAAGGTCAGTTGGAAATGCTCGCCGCCAAACAGGTTGAGAATCAGCCGGTTTTCCACGGTCTGGCTCATCATCTTGACCATGCCCAAGGTGTGGGAGGGGGGCAGATAGCTGTCGCTGGACACGTCCAGCACGGCGATGATTTCGCGGTGGGCATCAAAGATCGGTGCCGCCGACCCGGTCATGAAGCGGTTGGCCTTGAGGAAGTGTTCATCGTGTTCGATATGCACCGCCTGCGCGCAGGCCAGGGCGGTGCCGATGGCGTTGGTGCCGGTCGAGCGCTCCAGCCAACTGGCCCCGGCGCTGAAACCCCGGGCCAGCTTTGGCTCGATAAACCGCTGGGTGCCCCAGGAGGTCAGGACCTGGCCCTGATGATCGGCCAACATGATCAGGCAATTGGAGTTGCTGAGGATGTTCTCGTAATAGGGCAGGACTTCCTGGTGAGTGGTCTGCACCAGGGAATGCTGGCGTTCCAGCAGTTGGCTGATGCCGTCGGCGGGCAGTTGATCGAAGCTGGGCGTGCTCTGGTGATCCAGGCCGAAGGCGCGGCAGCGGCGCCAGGAGTCCTGGATGATGGTGTCGTGCGCCAGCAGCGGAGCGGGTGCGGCCATGGCAGGGACCTTCTTTATTGTTGTTTTTATGGCTCATTCAGTGTTGTTAAAAACTGTTCATTGTCAAGCCCCTGGCTGTTCAATTGTTCAGTTGCGAATGTTCATTTCTGTTCACAGGTGAACGTGGATTTTTAACAATCCATTGATAAGTAAGGATTTGTTGTTTCTGGCACGAAACTCGCTCTGAACTCAGGACAGAACCATTCCAATAATAAAAGGGCGTGTCATGTCATTGACCCTGGAACATGTCTCCCGCGTCGTCGAAGGCCAGACCTGGATCGATGACGCCAATCTGAGCTTTGAAGCCGGATCCTTCAACGTTTTGCTGGGGCGCACACTGTCCGGCAAGACCAGCCTGATGCGTTTGATGGCTGGCCTGGACAAGCCCGACAGCGGGCGCATCCTGATGAACGGTGTCGACGTCACCCACAAGCCGGTGCGCCTGCGCAACGTGTCGATGGTTTACCAGCAGTTCATCAACTATCCGACCATGACCGTGTTCGAGAACATTGCCTCGCCCTTGCGCCAGGCGGGCGTGTCCGCCGAGCAGATCCAGCACAAGGTGCTGGAAACCGCGAAGATGCTGCGCATCGAGAAATTCCTGCAACGCCATCCCTTGGAACTGTCCGGCGGTCAGCAACAGCGTACGGCCATGGCGCGCGCGCTGGTCAAGGATGCCGAACTGATTCTGTTCGACGAACCGTTGGTGAACCTGGACTACAAGCTGCGGGAAGAACTGCGTCAGGAAATGCGTGAGCTGTTCAAGGCGCGCCACACCATCGCCATCTATGCCACCACCGAGCCCAACGAAGCCCTGGCGCTGGGTGGGACCACCACGATTCTTCACGAAGGCCGAGTGATCCAGAGCGGCAAGGCCGCCGAGGTCTATCACCAACCGCAAACGGTGCTGGCGGCCGAGCTGTTTTCCGAACCGCCAATCAACCTGATGCCGGGGCGCATCAGCGGCAATGAAGTGAGTTTCGTCAACGATGTTCACTTCCCCTTGAATGTTGACCTGCGGCCCATCGGTGAAGGCGAGTTCCGTTTTGGCGTGCGCCCCAGCCATATCAGCCTGGTGCCTAGCAACGACGACGATCTGGAATTGGCGGTGACGGTCGAAGTCGCGGAGATCAGCGGTTCGGAAACCTTCCTGCATGTACGCAGCGAACATTTCCTGCTGGTCCTGCACCTGCCGGGGGTCCATGAATACGATGTGGACGCGCCCATCCGCATCTATATCCCCACCCATAAACTGTTTGTGTTCGATGGCCAGGGACGTTTGCTCCAGGCCCCCGGACGGCGTATCGCGAGGGTTGCCTGATGGCCGAGATCCATTTGCAGAACCTGGCTCATAGTTACAGCCCTACGCCGCTCGATCCTTCGGACTACGCCATCCGGGAAATGAACCACGTTTGGGAGCAGGGCGGTGCCTATGCCTTGCTCGGCCCTTCGGGGTGCGGCAAGTCGACGTTGCTCAACATCATCTCCGGCCTGCTCAGTCCTTCGGAGGGGCAGGTGCTGTTTGACAGCAAGGTGGTGAATGACCTGACCCCGGAAAAACGCAATATTGCCCAGGTGTTCCAGTTCCCGGTGGTCTACGACACCATGACGGTGTTCGACAACCTGGCTTTTCCGCTGCGCAATCAAGGCATGGCCGAGGCGAAGATTCACAGCAAGGTGCAGGAAATTGCCGAGGTGCTTGACCTCCAGGCGCTGTTGGACAAAAAAGCCCGCAACCTCACCGCCGATGAAAAACAGAAGGTTTCCATGGGGCGGGGGCTGGTGCGTGATGATGTGTCGGCGATCCTCTTCGACGAGCCGCTGACGGTCATCGACCCGCACTTGAAGTGGAAGCTGCGGCGCAAGCTCAAGCAGATCCACGAGCAGTTCAACATCACCATGGTCTACGTGACCCACGATCAACTGGAAGCCTCGACCTTTGCCGACAAGATCGCGGTGATGTATGGCGGACAGATCGTGCAATTCGGCACACCCCGGGAATTGTTCGAGCGGCCCAGCCATACCTTCGTCGGGTATTTCATCGGCAGCCCGGGGATGAATCTGATCGAAGTGCAGGCAGAGGCCGGTGGCGTGAGGTTTGCCGGCACGCACCTGGCATTGTCCGAGACGCTGCAACGGCAAATTTCAGAGATGGATTACAAGAAGCTTGAGGTCGGCATCCGCCCGGAATTTATTCATGTCTGGGATGAGCCTAACCCCGACGTGCTGCAAGCCGATGTCATCCATGTCGAAGACCTCGGCACCTACAAGATCATGACCTTGGACCTTGATGGCGCGACGCTGAAGGTGCGCCTGGCAGAAGACAAACCGGTGCCCGAGGGCAGGGCGTCCATCAGCTTCCCGGCGCAATGGCTGATGGTCTATGCCGATGATTACCTGCTGGAGGCACGGCCATGAACAAGGTGCAGAACAACAAGGCGTGGTGGCTGGTCTTGCCGGTATTCCTGCTGGTGGCCTTCAGCGCGGTGATCCCGATGATGACCGTGGTCAATTATTCGGTGCAGGACATTTTCGACCAGTCCAGCCGCTATTTCGTCGGGGTCGATTGGTACAAACAGGTGCTGCTGGATTCGCGTCTGCATGACTCGTTGCTGCGCCAGTTCATTTATTCCGCCTGTGTGCTGTTGATCGAGATTCCGCTGGGTATCGCCATCGCCCTGACCATGCCGACCAAGGGCCGCTGGGCTTCGCTTGTATTGATTGTCTTGGCCATTCCGCTGCTGATTCCGTGGAACGTGGTTGGCACCATCTGGCAGATATTCGGCCGCGCCGATATCGGCCTGCTGGGTTCAACCCTCAATGCGATGGGGATCAACTACAACTACGCTGCCAATACCATGGACGCCTGGGTCACGGTGCTGGTGATGGATGTGTGGCACTGGACCTCGCTGGTGGCGTTGCTGTGTTACTCGGGGCTGCGGGCAATACCGGATGTGTACTACCAGGCGGCGCGGATTGATCGTGCGTCCAGTTGGGCGGTGTTCCGACATATCCAGTTGCCGAAGATGAAGAGCGTGCTGCTGATCGCGGTGATGCTGCGCTTCATGGACAGTTTCATGATTTATACCGAGCCGTTCGTGCTGACGGGCGGTGGACCGGGTAATGCCACCACTTTCTTGAGTCAGACCTTGACCCAGATGGCTGTAGGGCAATTCGACCTTGGCCCGGCCGCGGCGTTTTCCCTGGTGTATTTCCTGATCATCCTGTTGGTGTCCTGGCTGTTCTACACCGCCATGACCCACTCCGACGCCAATCGCTGAGGCCGCCTTCATGAGCAAACGCAAACTGGTGCCCCTGCTGATCTATATCCTGTTCCTGCTGGTGCCGATCTACTGGCTGCTGAACATGTCCTTCAAAAGCAACACCGAAATCCTCGGCAGCCTGACGCTGTTTCCCCAGGATTTCACCTTGGCCAACTATAAGGTGATTTTCACCGACCCCAGTTGGTACACCGGTTACCTCAACTCGTTGTATTACGTGAGCCTGAATACGCTGATTTCCCTGGCGGTGGCATTGCCGGCGGCCTACGCGTTTTCGCGCTATCGGTTCCTCGGGGACAAGCACCTGTTCTTCTGGCTGCTGACCAATCGCATGGCCCCGCCGGCGGTGTTTCTGCTGCCGTTTTTCCAGCTGTATTCGTCGATTGGCCTGTTCGACACGCATATTGCCGTGGCCTTGGCCCATTGCTTGTTCAATGTGCCATTGGCGGTGTGGATCCTTGAAGGTTTCATGTCCGGGGTGCCCAAGGAAATCGACGAGACTGCCTACATCGACGGCTATAGCTTTCCGAAGTTTTTCGCGAAGATTTTCGTCCCGTTGATTGGTTCGGGGATCGGCGTCACGGCGTTTTTCTGCTTTATGTTTTCCTGGGTGGAGTTACTGCTGGCGCGCACGCTGACCTCGGTCAACGCCAAGCCGATTGCGGCGGTGATGACCCGCACGGTTTCGGCTTCCGGTATTGACTGGGGCGTGCTCGCGGCGGCCGGGGTGTTGACCATTTTGCCGGGCATGCTGGTGATCTGGTTTGTTCGCAACCATGTGGCCAAGGGCTTTGCCCTGGGCCGGGTCTGAGGAGTCGATGATGGAATGGATGGCCTGGACCACCCCGACTGCGCTGTTTTTCGTGGCTATTGCTCTGTTGTTGGCGGGCATGACCACTTGGGAGTTGCGTTCGCCGAGTATCCCTCGGCGTGGTTTTCTGCCGATCAGCACCACCCGTGGTGATCGCTTGTTTATCGGTCTTCTCGGAAGCGCTTACCTGCATCTGCTGGTAATCGGCGTGACCGGCTGGAGCATCTGGGTGGCGTCCGCGCTGTCTCTGGTGTGGCTGTTGTCTGTGATGCGCTGGGGCTAGTGAGGTCGCCCAGATCCTTGTAGGCGCGAGCTTGCTCGCGAAAAACCTGGGTTCGCCTCGGGGTGTCAGGTTTCCCGCGTCATCGTTCGTGACCTTCGCGAACACGCTCGCTCCTACAGGATTGGTTGGCGTCTCGCAGGTCCCGTTTGAAATCAACCAGGAGGTCTCTATGTTCGATAAAAACAATAAGCTGCGACATAGCATTTCATTGGCCGCCGTCTTGGCGCTCAGCGGCCTGAGCGCCGCGGCGTGGGCCGATGCATACGAAGATGCCGCGAAAAAGTGGATCGGCAGTGAGTTCAAGCCGTCCACCCTTGACGAAGCCCAGCAGCTTGAAGAGTTGAAATGGTTTATCAAGGCCGCCGAGCCGTTTCGTGGGATGAGTATCAACGTGGTGTCGGAAACCCTCACCACCCACGAGTACGAATCCAAGGTGCTGGCCAAGGCCTTCAGCGAAATCACCGGGATCAAGCTGACCCACGACCTGTTGCAGGAAGGCGACGTGGTGGAGAAGCTGCAAACTCAAATGCAATCCGACAAGAATATCTATGACGGCTGGGTCAATGACTCGGATTTGATCGGCACGCACTTTCGCTATGGCAAGACCGAATCCATCACCGACATGATGGCCAACGAAGGCAAAAACTTCACCTCGCCGACCCTGGACCTGAAGGATTTCATCGGCATTTCCTTCACCACCGCGCCGGACGGCAAGATTTATCAGTTGCCCGACCAGCAGTTCGCCAACCTGTACTGGTTCCGTGCCGACTGGTTCGAGCGTGCCGACCTGAAAGCCAAGTTCAAGGAAAAATACGGTTACGAATTGGGTGTGCCGGTGAACTGGTCGGCCTACGAGGACATCGCCAAATTCTTCAGCGAGGACGTCAAGGAAATCGACGGCAACCGCGTCTACGGGCACATGGACTACGGCAAAAAAGACCCGTCCCTGGGCTGGCGCTTCACCGATGCCTGGTTCTCCATGGCCGGTGGCGGCGACAAGGGCTTGCCTAACGGCTTGCCGGTGGACGAGTGGGGGATTCGTGTCGAGGATTGCCATCCGGTGGGTTCCAGCGTCACCCGTGGTGGCGACACCAACGGCCCGGCGGCGGTGTTTGCCACGCAAAAATACGTGGATTGGATGAAAGCCTACGCGCCACCGGAAGCGGCGGGCATGACGTTCTCCGAATCCGGGCCCGTGCCGTCGCAGGGCAATATCGCCCAGCAGATCTTCTGGTACACCGCCTTTACCGCCGACATGACCAAACCAGGTCTGCCGGTGGTAAATGCCGACGGCACGCCGAAATGGCGCATGGCCCCATCGCCACGCGGACCGTATTGGGAGGAGGGGATGAAGCTCGGTTATCAGGACGTGGGTGCCTGGACCTTCCTCAAATCCACCCCGGAAAAACAAAAACTCGCGGCCTGGCTCTATGCGCAGTTCGTGACCTCGAAAACCGTATCGCTGAAGAAAACCATTGTCGGCCTGACGCCGATTCGTGAGTCGGACATCAACTCCCAGGCCATGACTGAGATGGCACCGAAGCTGGGCGGCCTGGTGGAGTTCTACCGCAGCCCGGCGCGGGTGCAGTGGACGCCGACCGGTACCAACGTGCCGGATTACCCACGTCTGGCGCAACTGTGGTGGAGCAACATCGCGGCTGCTGCCAGCGGCGAGAAAACCCCGCAACAGGCACTCGACAATCTGGCCAAGGAGCAGGACGCAATCATGACGCGCCTGGAACGTGCCAAGGTGCAACCGGTGTGCGGGCCGAAGATGAACCCCGAGCGCGACGCGCAATACTGGTTCGACCAGCCTGGCGCACCGAAGCCGAAGCTGGCGAACGAGAAGCCCAAGGGTGAAACCGTGAACTATGCCGACTTGCTCAAGTCGTGGGAGGCGGCGCGTAAGTGAGGTGAGGGTGGTGAGTAGAACGGCACCGTGAGGTGCCGTTTTTTGTGGTGTTTCGGCTACCGCTATCGCGAGCAAGCCCGCTCCCACATTTGACTGAGTTCATCCTTTGGAATGCGATCCAATGTGGGAGCGGGCTTGCTCGCGATAGCAGTAGACGCTGCGCCACGCCTCTTGGATCAACCCCTGAAAACGCAAAACGGCACCCGAAGGTGCCGTTCTGCTTACTGCTTGCCGCTAAGCGATCAACCCGCCATCACCGCATGCTGCACCAGGCTGAGCAAGGGTTGCGGGTTGAACTATGCCGACTTGCTCAAGTCGTGGGAGGCGGCGCGTAAGTGAGGTGAGGGTGGTGAGTAGAACGGCACCGTGAGGTGCCGTTTTTTGTGGTGTTTCGGCTACCGCTATCGC
>NZ_JCAXED010000059.1:0-463 GCF_059758795.1 Pseudomonas sp. GQ91 | reverse complement strand
CACGCCAGCGCCTGCTGACGCAGGAGCCCACGATTGACCACGCCAAAGCGCGACGGCAAATGCCCGAGGAAGAGGTTTTCGGCGACGCTCATTTCCGGCACCAGGTGCAGTTCCTGGTGGATCACCGCCACGCCGCAGGCGATGCTGTCGGCGGCGCATTTGAAGGCCATGACCTGCGCGCCGATCTGCACGGTGCCGCTGCTCGGAATATAGGCGCCACCGAGGATTTTCAGCAGCGTCGACTTGCCCGCGCCGTTCTCGCCCATCAGCGCATGCACCTGGCCTGGCTGCGCGCTGAAGCTGATGCCGTCCAGCGCCTTGACGCCAGGGAAGGTTTTGCCAATGCCGTCAAAACGCAGACTGGCGCCGGCAATGGGTTGTTGTTCATTCAGTTGCGCGTGCATAACCACCTCATCACACCAATCAGGCAGCCCTGTGGCCAGGGCCGCCGAGGAAAGCGAAC
>NZ_JCAXED010000058.1:0-465 GCF_059758795.1 Pseudomonas sp. GQ91 | reverse complement strand
AGCAATTTCAGCTGTGCCGGCGTCCGCCACGAAGGTGGTGTCCACAGTGCGCTCACTGCCGTTGATGCTGGCTTTCACGGTGCTGCTGCCCGCTTGGGTGCTGGTCAGCGTCATGCTGGCCACGCCCGAGTCGTTGGTAGTAGCCGTAGGACCGGTCAGTGTTGCCGCACCGGATTCCACGCTGAAGGTGACGACCTGACTCGGTACTAGGTTGCCGTTGGCGTCGGTGATTGTGGCTTGCACCACGTTCTGCGACGTACCGTCGGCTGGCTGATTATCAGTGGTCATGATCAACGCACCGTTGCCAATTTCGGCCGAGCCGGCATGCGCGATAAAGGTGCTGTTGACGCTTTGAGTGCTGCTACCCACGCTGGCGGTGACCACGCTGATGCCGGCAGTTTTGCTGGTCAAAGTCACCGACACTTTACCGTCGGCACCTGTCGTGGCAGTACCTGGGATGGTCGC
>NZ_JCAXED010000057.1:0-469 GCF_059758795.1 Pseudomonas sp. GQ91 | reverse complement strand
ACCACCTTCGTTGACGGAGCTAGGCGCGCTCAGCGTGACAGTGGTGGTGTCATCGGTACCCGGAGTGTCAGTGACAGTCGTGGTGACGGTGTCAGTGCCCGGAACCAGGTTCTCGAAGTGCTCGCCGCCAGTCACTTTGGTGATTGCAGTGCTGACGGTTTGGTCGCCGGCATACACATCATTTGGCGCGAGAACCGAAACGGTACCGCTCGACTGGTTCACACCAATGGTGATGGTCTCGCCATTGCCCAGGGTCACGGTCAGCGGCTTGGTGATGTTGGTAACAGCATTACCAGCCTTGTCGACTAGCGATGCGGTGTAAACGATTTGACCACCTTCACCCACGGTGTTGGTGGCAGTCAGCACAACCTTCACATCATCGATGGTGTCATTGACGACGGTGGTTGCACCGTTATCAGCGATTTCCAGTTTTTCGAAGTTACCGCCGGTTGCGTCGGTAATTTTGACG
>NZ_JCAXED010000056.1:0-499 GCF_059758795.1 Pseudomonas sp. GQ91 | reverse complement strand
TGGTGTGTTGACTACAAAGGGCAATTCAAGATGCTTAACGGGCAGATGTGCTTCCCTTTGACCGTTACAGACCATGCATCGCGCCTGATTCTGGCCTGCAGGGCCCACCCCAAGATCATGACCCAGCCTGTAAAACAGGCATTTGAGAGGCTTTTTCAGGAGTACGGCATGCCGCAAGTCATTCGTTCTGACAACGGTGTCCCATTCGCCTCTCCTGGTCTGGCAAGAATGTCTACATTGGCTGTCTGGTGGATCCGTCTGGGCATCTACCCCGAGCGAATCATGCCAGGAAGACCCGCGCAGAACGGCCGCCATGAGCGAATGCACCGCAGCTTGAAGTTTGAGTTGCCATTAGGACGCGACTTGCTTGAGCAACAGCTTTTGCTGGAGCATTTCAGGAATGAATTCAATTACATACGACCTCACGAAGCGCTCGGTATGAAACGCCCGGGAGAGTTGTATGTACCCTCTACTCGGCCTTACCCCGGATGCTTACCCG
>NZ_JCAXED010000055.1:0-503 GCF_059758795.1 Pseudomonas sp. GQ91 | reverse complement strand
TTGATCACGTCGATGCCGAAGTTCAGGTGCATCGACTCGTCGCGCAGGATGTACTGGAACTGTTCGGCGACGCCGGTCATTTTGTTGCGCCGGCCCATGGACAGGATCTGGGTGAAACCGCAGTAGAAGAAGATGCCTTCGAGGACGCAATAGTAGGCGACCAGGTTGCGCAGCAGCTCCTTGTCGGTGTCGACGGTGCCGGTTTCGAACTTCGGATCGGAGATCGACCGGGTGTATTTCAGGCCCCAGGCGGCTTTTTTCGCGACCGACGGGATCTCGTGGTACATGTTGAAGATTTCGCCTTCATCCATGGCCAGGGATTCGATGCAGTACTGGTAGGCGTGGGTGTGGATCGCTTCCTCGAAGGCCTGGCGCAGGATGTACTGGCGGCACTCCGGGTTGGTGATCAGGCGGTACACGGCCAGCACCAGGTTGTTGGCAACCAGCGAGTCGGCGGTGGAGAAGAAGCCCAGGTTGCGCATGACGATGCGACGTTCGTCGTC